>NZ_JBHYFM010000004.1:0-205377 GCF_051859525.1 Roseinatronobacter sp.
ATCAGGTTTAACGGGGATGTCATAACATTCGGGAATGTATCATGCGCAACAATTGCTGGTCTGATCCTGCCCTTCTGGCCGCGCGTGTTCTGATTGCTGGCCTGTTTTTGGGCGGGGCTGTGCAAAAACTGGTTTCACCCGCTGATGTACAGGCGTTGCTGGCACTGCGGGGGCTGCCGGTGGCGCTGATATGGCCTGCGTTTCTATTCAATTTGGTGGCAGGCCTGCTGCTTGTTACTGGCGTTCGGGTCCGGTCAACGTCGCTGTTACTGGCAGCCTATTGCGGTGGAACCAGCTTCTTCCATCTGATCCCTGCCGACCCGTGGCAAATGTCGATCTTTGTTAAGAACTGGGCCATCTCCGGTGGGTGCCTTGCACTGGCTGTGGCCGGGTCCGGACGTTGGGCCTTGCGTCCGGACATCCGAAATCAGGCGTCACTCTAAAGCGCGTTGCGCATAAGTGTGCGCAAGGTTTTGCAAAACCTTGCGCCCACGGGTTCATTGTCCTGACTTCGCGCCTTTTCTACGGGTATTTGCTGATCTGACACGCCCGTGACCAGTACAGGACCGGCAGCATGACAGGCGAATCCCACGCTGTGCAATCGCCACGCCGTCCCGCCTTGATCCGTATGATCGCCGCGTGCGGCACGGTCATGCACGGCCCGAATGACGTTCCGCGCACAGGTTCAGGCGGCCTTAAGCGAAACACCTTCGATCTGCGCTTGCGCCACAAGGTCGGCTGTGAATTTGGCTGCTGCCCGCGCCCAAGCAGCTTTCGCATGGGCATCGCGCAGGCGCGGCAGGACAGTGTCAAACGGCAGGACGTCGCCGCGCGCGCGCGCATCCAGCCGGATCAGATGCAGGCCAAAGCGGGTTTCCACCGGATCGCTGATCTGCCCCTCGTCCAGTGCATCCAGCGCGGCCTCGAACTCCGGCACTGTATCGCCCTGTCCCAACTGGCCCAGCAGCCCGCCATTATCCTTGGACGAACAGGCTGAATGGGTGCGCGCCATTTCGCCAAAGCGGCGCGGATTGGCGCGCAATTCTGCCACAACAGCATCTGCATGCGCGCGCAAGGCCGCCATATCGTCCTGACGCGGGAACAGGATATGCGCGGCCTCATACAGCGACGGCGCGCGGAAGCGGTCAGGATGCGCGTCATAGATGCGGCGCAAGTCAGTCTTGTCAGCAGGGGCAGGCGTGATCGCCGCCTCGCTAAGCTGGCGGATCAGCGCCTCGTCTTCCGTCTCGAACTGACCCGGCGCGACTTCTGCCGGATCAGGGGACAGGCCGCGCGCGCGGGCCTCTTGCAGCATCAACTCGCGAATGGCGAGGGCGCGCGCGGCGGCTTTCCATGCCAGCCCCGGTTTTTCCTTCGGGGCCGGGTGGTTCTGGGCCTCATTCGCAATGCGTTCGGCCGAAATTTCAATGCCGTTGACAAAAACAGGCGGCAGAAGCGGTTTCATGGGAAAACTCCGTTGGGGGGCAGGATGGAGGGCGCACGCAGACGCACGCGCCCTGAATGGCCTACTTTAGTGATTTCATTGGTTTCAGGCCGGTGCGCACTGGCTTCGCCCCATCGCGCGAGCGCACGATCTGATAACCCGGCCGCCACAGAAAACGGATTGGGACCGACAGCATGTGCACCAGACGGGTGAAGGGGAACAGCGCCACAATCACCATGCCAAGGAAGATGTGGAACTTGTACAGCCAATGCACATTCACCACCTCTTGCCAGGCGTTGATCTGCAACCCCATGACCGATTGCGACCATGTCATGAACTGGATCATCTTGGACCCGTCCATATGCCCCAGGGTCAGAACGATCGTGCCCATGCCGACGACGATCTGCAGCCACAGGATCGCCAGAATGCCGATATCGGCGAAGCTGGAATTGTTGCGGATGCGCGGGTCAGAAAGGCGCCGGTGCAGCAGCATGGTGCAGCCCACAAAGGCCGCAGCCCCCGCAATGCCGCCAATGATCACGGCCATCCATTGCTTCAGCCCGTAGCTGATGCCAAGCGCATCCAGAAGCCAGATTGGCGTGAACAGCCCGATCAGGTGGCCGAAAAACAGAACGATGATACCCACATGGAACAGCACCGAGCCCCACATCAACTGCTTGCGCCGCAAGAGCTGGCTGGAGGAGGATTTCCATGTGAACGGGTCGCGCTCATAGCGCGCGATGGTGCCGATCAGGGCAACGGCCAGCACCGCGTAGGGCAGGATGCCGAAGATCAGGTAGTCTAGGCTGAAATTTCCAAACATTGTCTCGTGCTCCTACATCTGGCCCGGCGCAGAGGTGCGCGGGGCAGCAGGCATGTCCATTTTCGCCAGAATATCCCGACTTATCGGGCATCCGGCATTGGGGTCGAGGCCAAAAGTGACCATCGCTTCTTCCCAGACCGCATCGAGCGCTTCGAGGTCTTCCGGATCATCGTCCTTTTCCGACAAAAGCGCCTCGGCCTCGGGCGAGGTATCCACCTGCGCCAGTGTCACCAATGCGGCCAAAACCGGCGCATAGACGCTTTCGCGCCGCGCAAGCCGTTCGGCCAGCGCCACAAGGATATGACCCGCATCGGCAAGGATTTCGCGCGCCTGTTCGGGCGTTTGCGTGGACAGGAACTCCAGCAACACCGGCAGGTGATCGGGCAATTCCGGCCCGACCAGATCAAAGCCCCCTGCGCGATAGGTTTCCAGCAGGTCCACCATAGCGCCGCCGCGGTCCCGGCTTTCGCCGTGGATATGTTCAAACAGGTTCAGCGAGAGCGTGCGCGCGCGGTCGAATTGCAGGACATAGCGTTCCTGCAAGTCAAAGATGTCGCCATTTTCCAGATCCCGCAGAAGCGGTTCCAGCTTGGCCAGTTCGCCAGATTTCAGCGAACCCTCATCCGAGAGGGTCTGCCAGATTTCAGGAACTGCCGCTTGCAGCTCCATGCTGGGATAGGTCAGCAGCGCTGATAAGGCACGATATGTTTTCATGACTGGATGAACTCCTGTGGGCTGCGGAATTTCTTGCCGCCCGAAAACAGCGAATTGCCGCTGCTGCCGGTCGAACAGCCATTGCCATCCGTGAAGCCGCAGCCCCCTTTCAGGTCATAGGCGTCTTCCACCAATTCGCGGTGCGTGGTCGGGATGACGAAACGATCCTCATAGTTGGCGATTGCCATCAACTGATACATTTCGTCGATCTGGTTTGGCGTCATGCCAACACGTTGCGCCACACCCAGATTGACCACCCCATCCACGGTTTTCGACCGCATGTAGGAGCGCATCGCCAGCATCCGTTCCAACGCGCTGACAACGGGGGCTTCATCGCCTGCCGTCAGCATATTGGCCAGATAGCGCACTGGAATGCGCAGGGATTTCACATCCGGCATATCGTCCTGTGCGCTGATCTTGCCCGCTTCTGCCGCGTTCTGGATCGGCGAGAGGGGCGGGATATACCACACCATTGGCAGCGTGCGGTATTCGGGGTGCAGGGGGAAGGCGATCTTCCATTCCATCGCCATCTTCCAGATGGGCGAATTCTGCGCGCCCTTGATCCAGTCTTCAGGGATGCCCTCGGCCCGCGCGGCTTCGATCACTGCCGGGTCATTGGGGTCAAGGAAGACATCAAGCTGCGCATCATAAAGCTGCTTTTCATCCGCGACCCCTGCCGCCTGACCGATCTTGTCCGCATCATAGAGCATGACGCCCAAGTAACGGATACGCCCCACGCAGGTTTCCGAACACACCGTGGGCTGGCCGGATTCCAGACGCGGATAGCACAGCGTGCATTTCTCGGATTTGCCCGAAGACCAGTTGTAATAGATTTTCTTGTACGGGCAGCCTGAAACACACATCCGCCAGCCACGGCATTTTTCCTGATCGATCAGGACAACGCCGTCATCTTCGCGCTTGTAGATCGCGCCCGATGGGCAAGAGGCCACACAAGCGGGGTTCAGGCAATGCTCGCACAGGCGCGGCAGGTACATCATGAAGGTGTTTTCATATTCCCCATAGATGTCCTTCTGAATCCCTTCAAAATTGGAATCCTGTGACCGCTTGGCGAACTCCCCGCCCAGGATTTCCTCCCAGTTTGGGCCCCATTCGATCTTTTCCATCCGTTCGCCCGTGATCTTGGAACGCGGGCGCGCGGTCGGAAACGCCTGCATTTCGGGCGCGGATTTCAGGTGGTCATAATCGAAATCGAAGGGTTCATAGAAATCATCGATTTCGGGCAGGTCAGGATTGGCGAAGATATTCGCCAGTATCCGCCATTTGCCACCCTGTTTGGGCTGCAAGCTGCCTGAAGCCGTCCGCGTCCAGCCGCCATTCCAGCGCTTCTGGTTTTCCCAATCCTTCGGGTAGCCGATGCCGGGTTTGGTTTCGACATTGTTGAACCATGCATATTCAACCCCCTCGCGAGAGGTCCAGACATTCTTGCAGGTCACAGAGCAGGTATGACACCCGATGCATTTATCGAGGTTCAGAACCATACCGATTTGGGCACGTACTTTCATTCCGCTGCCTCCACTTTGGCGGGACGGTCAAGCCAGTCCACGTTTTCCATTTTCCGAACGATCACCATTTCATCGCGGTTCGCCCCCACGGTTCCGTAGTAGTTGAAGCCGTAGGAAAGCTGCGCATAGCCCCCGATCATATGCGTGGGCTTGGGCACCGTGCGCGTGACCGAGTTGTGAATGCCGCCACGCTGGCCAGTGATCTGGCTGCCCGGTGTATTCACGATCTTTTCCTGCGCGTGATACATGAACAGCGTGCCGTCCTTCATGCGCTGGCTGACCACGGCGCGCGCTGCAATCACACCGTTGGAATTGAACACCTCGACCCAGTCATTATCGACGATGCCAGCCTTGGCCGCGTCCACTTCGGACAGCCACACAACCGGCCCGCCGCGGTTGAGCGTCAGCATCAGCAGGTTGTCAGAATAGGTGCTGTGGATGCCCCATTTCTGGTGCGGCGTGATGAAGTTCAGCACCACATGCTTTTCCGCCGATTTCAGCGATTTGGTCGCGTCACCCGTGATCGTCTTCAGATCGACAGGCGGGCGCCATGTGACGAAGAATTCGCCAAAGGCCCGCATCCATTCATGGTCCTGGTACAGCTGCTGACGGCCCGACACGGTGCGCCACGGGATCAACTCATGCACATTGGTCCAGCCCGCGTTATAGCAGACCTCTTCAGACTCGATGCCCGACCATGTGGGGGACGAAATGATCTTGCGCGGCTGGGCGGCGATGTCGCGGAAACGGATCTTCTCGTCTTCCTTGACCTCGGCCAGATGGGCGTGGTTTTGCCCCGTTGCCTTTTCAAGCGCCTTCCACGCCTTGACTGCCACTTCACCATTTGTTTCCGGCGCCAGCATCAGCACCACCTCGCAGGCGTCAATCGCGCTTTCGATCTTCGCCATGCCCTTGGTCGGCCCGTCCGTGTGGGTGCCGTTCAGTGCCTTCAGGTGGTGGACTTCGGTCTTGGTGTCCCACGCAATACCCTTGCCACCATTGCCGACCTTTTCCATCAGCGGCCCCAGCGCCGTGAAGCGGGCGTGCAGGTTCGGGTAGTCACGTTCCACGGCAATATAGGCCGGTGCCGTCTTGCCGGGGATCAGATCGCATTCGCCGCGCTTCCAGTCCTGCACGAAAGGCTGCGCCAGTTCGCCGGGGCTGTCATGCTGCAAGGGCAGTTGCACCACATCGGTTTCCACACCCAGAATTTCGGGCGCGACGTCCGAGAATTTCTTGGCAATCGCCTTGAAGATTTCCCAGTCGGTCTTGGATTCATACGCCGGGTCCACCGCCGCTTGCAGCGGGTGAATGAACGGGTGCATGTCGGACGTGTTCAGATCGTCCTTTTCATACCAGCTTGCTGTTGGCATGACGATGTCGGCATACACAGCCGTGGTGGACATGCGGAAGTCTATTGTCACCAGCAGGTCAAGTTTCCCTTCGGGCGCTTCATCATGCCATTTTGCCTCCACAGGCTTCTGGCGACCTTCCTGCCCCAGATCCTTGCCCTGCACACCGTGGCTGGTGCCCAGAAGGTGTTTCAGGAAGTATTCATGCCCCTTGCCCGACGACCCCAGCAGATTGGACCGCCACACGAACAGGTTGCGGGGCCAGTTTTCCGGCGCATCGGGATCCTCGCAGGACATCTCCAGCGTGCCCGCCTTCAACTGCTCGGCCACATAGGCAGGAATGTCCTTGCCTGCCGCTTTCGCCGCGGCCCCTACTTTCAGCGGGTTGGTTTTCAGTTGTGGGGCTGATGGCAACCAGCCCATGCGTTCTGACCGGATATTGTAGTCAATCAGGCTCAGGCTTTCCCAATCGCCTGCGGGTGCTGTGGGCGACAGGATGTCTTTTGCCGTCACCGTCTCATAGCGCCACTGGTCCGTATGGGCATACCACGCCGATGTCGAGTTCATGTGCCGTGGCGGGCGCGCCCAGTCGAGCGCGAAGGCCAGCGCCGTCCAGCCTGTTTGCGGACGCAGCTTTTCCTGCCCCACATAATGCGCCCAGCCACCGCCAGACTGGCCCACACAACCGCACATCACCAGCATGTTGATGACCGCGCGGTAATTCATGTCCATATGGTACCAGTGGTTCATCGCCGCCCCGATTATGACCATGGACTTGCCATTGGTCTTTTCGGCGTTGTCGGCGAATTCACGCGCCACGTGGATGATCTTGTCGCGGCTGACGCCTGTGATCTTCTCGGCCCATGCGGGCGTGAAGGGCACATCGGCGTTGTAGTCATCGGTGACATGATCACCACCCAGCCCGCGATCCAGCGAGTAGTTGGCACAGAACAGGTCGAACACCGTCGTGACCAGCACATCCGAGCCGTCGGCCAGCGTGATCTTCTTGACTGGCACATTGCGTGTCAGCACATCACCGCGCGCGTCATTCTCCCACTGGCCCGTGGCCATGCCGCCGAAATAGGGGAAATCAACGCCGACCACGTCGTCGCGGTCCTCATCAAGGATGAATGACAGTTGCGGCTTGATCGCGGCCCCTTTCGCCTTCTCCTCAAGGTTCCACATGCCCTGTTCACCCCAGCGGAACCCGATAGAGCCATTGGGCGCGACCAGTTGGCCAGAGGTTTCGTCAACACAGATGGTTTTCCATTCGGCGTTGTTCGCCTCGCCCAGATTGTCGGCCAGATCACTTGCCCGCAACTGGCGGCCCGGCACATAGCTTTCACCCTTCTGATCCAGACGGACAAGCATTGGCATATCGCTGTATTTGCGGGCGTATTCCTCAAAATACGGCACCTGACGATCCAGATGGAACTCGCGCAGGATCACATGCCCGAAGGCCATGCCAAGCGCTGCATCGGTGCCCTGCTTGGCGTTCAGCCAGACATCGCCGAATTTAGCGGCTTCGGAATAGTCGGGGCAGATCACCGCCGATTTGGTGCCGCGATAGCGCGCCTCGGTGTAGAAATGCGCATCCGGCGTCCGCGTCTGCGGCACGTTCGACCCCCACAGCAGCAGATAGCCCGCATTATACCAGTCAGCCGATTCCGGCACGTCGGTCTGTTCGCCCCATGTCATGGGGCTGGCGGGCGGCAGGTCGCAATACCAGTCATAGAAGCTCATGCAGGTGCCGCCCAGAAGCGACAGGTAGCGTGAACCGGCAGCATAGCTGACCATCGACATGGCAGGAATGGGTGAGAAGCCGAAAACGCGGTCAGGGCCATAGGTCTTGGCGGTATAGGCGTTGGCCGCCGCCGTCAGTTCGGTCACTTCATCCCATGTCGCGCGCACAAAACCGCCTGTGCCGCGTGTGCGGGTGTAGCTGGCGCGGGCGATCGGGTCTTGCTGGATCGCGGTCCATGCCTGAACGGGTGTCATGGTCTTGCGCTTCTCGCGCCACAGCCGCATCAGCGCGCCGCGCACAAGCGGCGTTTTCACGCGGTTGGCGGAATACAGATACCAGCTATAGCTTGCCCCCCGCGCACAGCCGCGCGGTTCATGGTTGGGCAGATCAGGGCGCGTGCGCGGGTAATCCGTCTGCTGGGTTTCCCAAGTCACAATGCCCGATTTGACATAGATTTTCCACGAACAGGATCCGGTGCAGTTCACCCCATGGGTTGAACGCACAACCTTGTCGTGTTGCCAGCGTTTGCGATAGGTGTCTTCCCAGTCGCGGTTTTCGGTCGTGGTCTGGCCGTGCCCGTCCGAAAATGTGTCTTTGCGCACGCTTTTCAGAAAGTTCAGCCGGTCAAGAAGATGGCTCATGGCTGTCTCCGTTCTTGAGTTTGAGGTGTCAGGCGCGCAAAGATTGCCGCGCGCCCGGCGAAATTCAGCAAGGGTAAGGCGCGCCTTTGCGGGCATAGAGCACCCAGTTCAGCGCCACATTGACGGCAAAGAACGCGGCAAGACCCCAGAATACAGGCGCAGCCGAATTGAACGCCCCGAAGGACCATGCAAACAGCATCCCGAAGATGAACGGGCCGTAAGCCGCAATCGCTGCCGTGAAACCAATCACGCCGCCTGCCTGACGTGGTTCAAACAGCATCGGCATCTGCTTGAAGGTCGAGGCATTGCCCACGCCCGCGAAGAAGAACAGCGCCAGCATGCCTGTGACGAACATCGGGAAACTGGCCAGACTGTCCGCCCCTGTCACGATCCAGGCAACCAGACCCGCGCACACCAGCATGCCAAGCCCTGCCCAATGCGTCACACGCGCGCCGCCCAGCTTGTCTGAAATCGGACCCGCAATCACACGGCTGGCAGACCCGATCAGCGGACCATAGAAAGCCCATGCCAGCGGATCAGGTGCGCCCTCATAATCGCCATAGATCAGGCGGATCAGCAGCGGAAAGGTTGCCGCAAGGCCCGAGAAGGCACCGAAGGTCATGATATACAGCGAGGTTTGCGACCATGTGTGGCCCGATTTGAAAATGTCGAACTGTTCGCGGAAATTCGATTTGATCGGGATCGATTTCAGGAATATCCATGCCGTGATGCCGAATACAGCCACAAAAGGGATCATGACCAGCGGTGCGTTTTGCAGATAAATCTGGGATTCAACGCCGGCGCGCGTCATGGTCTGTGGCTCGCCCACCCAAGCCATACCGCCCAAAAGCGCAAAGCCGATGACCCAGGGGGTCACGAATTGCACAACGGACACCCCGAAATTGCCGACCCCTGCCTGAATGGCCAGTGCCGTCCCTTGCAGGCGCTTGGGGAAGAACATGCTGGTCGACGGCATGAAGCTGGAAAAGTTGCCGCCCCCAAGCCCCGCCAGAAACGCCAGCAGCATTAGCACCCAATAGGGGGTTTCTGGGTTTTGCACCGCATAGAACCAGCCCACCAGCGGGATCAGCAGCGACAGGGTGGACAGGCTGATCACATGCCGCGTGCCATAGATCGGGACAAGGAACATATGGATGAGGCGCAATGTGCCACCAGCAAGGCCGGGCATGGCCGCCAGCCAGAACAACTGGCTTGCCGTGAACTGGAACCCGATCTGCGGCAGGCGCACGACCAGCGCTGATACCAGAAACCATGTGATGAAGGCCATGGTCAGCGCGGCCGTGGTCAGGACCAGCGTGGTCCATGCCTGCCGCTTGCCGCCCGCCTCCCAGAACGCCTGATTTTCAGGCTCCCATTGGTTAAGCCACGTTCCCGAAGGCGCGGCCAGATTTGCGTTATGTGCGGTCATTGATGTCTCGCCTTTCGTGGCTTTCGATGGAAGGCAGGCCCGCGCCATCGCGCGCCTGCGTCAAGATTCGGTTATTCCGCCGGTTGGGGTCTGCCCCGGTCCAGCCCGTCCAGCCGGTCCAGTGCGGCGCGCAGGTCATCGACCGACGCGAATTGTGCCTTCAGTTGCAGCCCGCCACCGCGCTGGATCAGTTCGACCCTTTCCGAGCTTGCGAAGATTTCTGCCACTTCGGCATCAAGGGCCTTCTTCTCGGCGGCCTCGCGGGCAATCTCGCGGTCCACGGAAGAGATGACATATTCATCCCCGAACCCGCCTTCGGGTTCCTTCAGCCAGATGTAGCAAACGATCCAGCTGATGAAGGCACCGGCGGCGATGATGAAGAAGAAGGTCGAGGCGTCGACGAACATGAAGACGAACAGGTAAAACACCGCGCCCACATTGCCGTAAGCCCCTGCCATGCCAGAAATCTGGCCTGTCACACGCCGCTTGATCGACGGAACGATCCCGAACGTCGCGCCTTCTGCACCCTGCACGAAGAAAGAGCACATGATGGTGATCGCAATCGCGATGATCAGCGGCCAGCTGGAATTCAGCAAGCCCATCATCACGAAACCGATGGCAATGCCGAACATATAGGCCATCATCACGAAACGGCGGTTGCCGAAACGGTCGGACACCAGCCCGCCCATGGGACGTGCAAACAGGTTCACGAAGGCGAAGCTTGCCGCGATCAGACCGGCGGCCACGGCAGTCAGGCCCCATGTTTCCTGAAAGAACATCGGCAGCATTGACACCACGGCCAGTTCCGCACCGAAATTGGCGAAATAGGTCACATTCAGCGCCGCGACGGAAGAAAACGGGTATTTGTCATCTTCCGGCACACCCTTTTTCAGGATCGGGACATTGACGCGGATCGCCTGCCAGACCTGCCATGCCACGATCACCGCTATGGCGAAGTAGCAAAAGGCGGCGGTGATGCCATCGATATAGCCCATCAACTGCACGCGATAGACAAGGATCGACAGGATACCGACCATTGGCACCGTGAAGATGCACAATAGCACCAGATCACGCCAGCTTGACACTTCCAGCGCGGCAACCTTGCGCGGCTTTTTCTGCGTGTCCTTGCTGGGCCCATCAGTGATGGCGAACCAGTAGAACACACCATAAGCCGCGATCACCACGCCCGACGTTGCCATTGCCAGACGCCAGCCTTCTGGGCCGCCATAGACATGCAGCGCAATCGTGGGGATCGTGATGGCGGCAGCGGCCGAACCGAAATTGCCCCATCCGGCCGCAAACCCTTCGGCAAACCCGATGGAGCGCGGCGGGAACCACAGCGCCACCATGTGAATGGTCACGACAAAGCTGGCCCCGATTGATGACAGCACAAGGCGCGACATGAACAGCACTTCGCGCGAGTCGCCGAAGGCGAACACAAAAGTCGGGATCGCCATCAGCACCATCAGCACAGAAAACACACGGCGCGGGCCGTACCGGTCCAGCGCCATGCCCACGATGATGCGGGCCGGAATGGTCAGGGCCACATTCGCAATCGCGAACAGGCGGATATCGTCACGGGTCAACCAATCCACCGAGGCCAGCATCGAACTTGCCAACGGGGCCATGTTGAACCAGACATAAAAACTCATGAAAAACGCAATCCACGTCAGGTGGAGTGCCTTGATTTCAGCATTTTTGAAGCGGAATAAGTCGCTGACTTGCATGTCAGTCCTCGAATATCAGATGTGAATCGGGATCATTCGGAATGGGTTGGAATGATCAGAAGCGGACAGGGCGCGCGTCGGGCCAGAAACGCGCTGGTCGAGCCGAATGTCATGTGGTCGAATTCCTCGACCAGCGCATCCAGCCGCTTGGTGATGAAATTGAACGGCCCGACATCAGGCTTGTGGCTGTGGCGCGCCATGACCAGCAGATCGGGCGCGCGTTCCTCGACTGCGCGCAGGATCATCTTGCGCGCATCCCCTTCGGCAATCAGGACCGACGCGCTGAATCCTGCGGCGGCCAGCTCTGCCGCGGCGGCTTCCGTGCCAGCCTTCTGTTCGGCATATTGCGCGCTAAAAAGCTCGTCTACCCCCGCGGTCGCACTGCCCACATCCTCGACCACGGAAATCAGGGTTATCTTCGGATGCAGTGCCGACAGCAGATCGCGGACTGCATCCAGTGCAATCCTTGCATTGCGGGAATTGTCATAAGCCAGCATCACATGCATGGGTGTCTCCTTGCGCTCCGGATGCGGTCAGGCATCCGTTCGCAAGCACACAGCCACAGCCGGACCCAAGAAAACTTGATCGAGATCAACATCCGGAACGCCAATTTGGAAATCCGCCCGGAATTGAAATCTGCAAAATACCCTTGTTTAATAGTTGTTCTTGAGCAAAAAACTTTTGCGTTTCCGGCACTTGACATTTATGTGTCAGTAAGTTGACTAATATCAATCGAAACCAAAGGCAGCACTGTGCGACCCGAAGAACTTCCAGAGATTCGCCACCTTCACCTGTTTCGCGACATGTCACAGGCAAATTTCGAAACGCTGATGGCCAGCTCCTACGCGCAGAACTTCCCGCAGGGCCTGGAGATGGTCCGCCAGGGTGATCCCGCCGATTTTCTGCATATCGTTCTGGAAGGTGCGGTCGAACTGTTTGCGCAGTGGTCAGGGCGCGAATGCACAATGGCTGTCGTGCGTCCTGTATCAACCTTCATCCTTGCGGCCTGCATCCGCGACGCCCCGTATCTGATGTCGGCGCGCACATTGGAACGCACGCGCATCATCCTTGTTCCGGCGTCGGATCTGCGCGCGATGTTCCGGCGCGACAGCGAATTCGCGGTTTCCGTCATTAACGAACTTGCGTCCTGTTACCGTTCCGTGGTCCGCAATGCCAAAACGCTGAAATTGCGCAACTCGCGCGAAAGGGTTGCATCCTATCTGCTGCGCCAGTCCTTGCTGGTCGGGGGGGCGCAATCCTATATCCTGCCTGTCGAGAAACGGTTACTGGCATCCTATCTGGGTATGACGCCGGAAAACATGTCGCGCACGCTGCGCACACTGGAAGCGGACGGGGTCAAGATGGATGGCGCGCGCGTCATCATCACTGACCGTGAGAAGCTGACAGCACTTGCGCTGCCCGACCGGCTGATTGACGGGCCAGATGACATCGCAAGCACGAACGGATCGGGATTGCCGGTTGCCGAATAGGGCCTTGCGCGGGCAACGCCGGAATGCGCTGCCACAACACATATGTCTATGCGCTTTCGGGCGTCGACAATTCTGCCGCCAGATTGCTGAAGAACTGTGCGGCCAGCTTGCGTGATGTGCCCATGATCAGGCGACTGCCAAGCTGGGCCAGTTTTCCCCCGACATCCGCGCGGGCGGTGTAGCGTAGCAGGGTTTGTGTGCCGTCCTCCTCCAGAACGATATGCGCGCCGCCCTTGGCAAATCCGGCAGCGCCGCCAGTGCCGGACCCCGTCAGTTGGAACTCGCGGGGCGGGTCCAGCGGTTCAAGTGTAACCGCGCCTGTGAAACGTGCCTTGACCGGCCCGATTTTCAGAACAACCTTTGCCTCCAACTCGGTCTCGGAATGGCGCGTGATCTCCTCGCAGCCGGGGATACATTTGCGCAGGATATCTGTGTCATTCAACGCGGCATAGACCTGTGCCTGTGGTGCAGGTATCGTAATCTCGTCGGTCAGTTCCATGATCTCTCCTGAAGTGGGGCTGCGCGGGTCAAAGCAGGGCTGTCGACAGGATCGGGAAGGCCGCGATCAGCAACAGCGACAGCGCCATGACCAGAACGAAGGGCAGGGTGCCCATAAAGACCTGCTCGACCTTGGTTTTCGGGTCTGCAAGCGCGGTGTGAACGGTAAAGACGGATATCCCGAATGGCGGTGTCAGCAGGCCGATTTCGACTGCGATAACCGTGATTATACCAAAGTGGATCAGGTCGAACCCAAGGCTTTGCGCAATCGGCGCGGAAATGGGAACCATGATCAGCAGGATCGAGGTGGAATCAAGGATCATACCCATCAACAGGACAATCACGACATAGATCAGCAAAAAGCCGTAAGGCCCAAGTCCGGAATCCTGCACCAGCATGGCAATCGCATTCGGGATACCGGCGATGGACAACATGCGGCTGTAATACCCTGCGGCGATCAACAGCACCAGAATCGCAACCGACACCAGACCGGTTTGATACAGCACCTGCCACATGCGCGGCCGGTCCAGTTGTCTGCGCATCAGTGCAATCAGCAAGGCCCCGAATGCGCCCACACCGCCCGCTTCGGTGGGTGTGAAGAAGCCCGAATAAAGCCCGCCCAGCACCAATGTAACAAGGGCAAGGATCGGCACAAGCTTCTTGCAGATTTCCATCCATGTCAGTGTTTTGCCGTCTTGCTTCTGGCGGGACAATGCCGCTTGCGGATCGGCATAGACAAAGCCGGGACGAAAGCGTGCAAGCAGCATGATAAGCGCAACGAACCCGAAGCTGAGAAGTAGCCCCGGAATGATACCCGCAAGGAACATCGCCCCGATCGACACTTCGGCCAGCACGCCATAAATGATCAGCAGAAGCGATGGCGGGATCAGCATGCCCAACACGGAACTGCCCGCCACCACACCGGCAGCGAAGGGCAAGCGATATCCGTGCCTGCCCATTTCCGGCACCGCAACCCGCGTGAACACGGCAGCGGACGCGATGGAAACCCCTGTGACAGCGGCAAAAACCGCGTTTGCCGCGACCGTGGCCACACCCAGACCGCCCAGAAGTTTGCGCAGCAACGCTTCGGCCACTTCGAACGTATCGCGCCCGACATTTGAAATGCTGACAAGTATCCCCATCAGCACGAATAACGGAATGGTCGCGAACAGATAATCGGCAATGCCGTTATAGCTGGCCATACCCAGCAGCCTGAACGCCAGGTCGATATTGTCGCGCAATATCCAGATACCCACAAAGCCGGTGGCCAGAAGGGCTACGGCAATATGCATCCCGATAAGCACCATCACCACCAGCCCCGCAATCAGAAGCAACCCTATTGTAAGACTGGTCATGGCTGGGGTGTTCCTATTTGGCGCAGGTGTTGAATGGCGACGGCCAGATACGCGAGGGCTGCAAAGACAGCGCCGACTATGATGATGGCGCGAAACGGTAATGTGGGCACTGTGAATACGCCCCGAACCCCGAAATATTCGTTGGTGTTATAGGCGCGCACCGTGTCGGGCCAGACGGCATAGGCGATTGCTAGAAACACCGCCGCACCGACCAGCGCAAACAGGACTTCCAGCACGGCGGTCGCCCGCGGCGAGAAATGCGCCAGAACCCGAACCAGCATGTCGGAACGTGTCATCCTGCCGTTCAGCACCGCCGCCGAGATTTGCAGGAACGCGATTGCAACCACTGATCGGGCCGCAACCTCTGCGACGCCGGTAATCGGCGAATTGAAGAAATTGCGCCCCAGCACGTCTGCCACGATGACAAACATCAACAGGGCAATCCAGATCGTGCCAATCATGGAGAGCGTTGCCGCGGTCCAGTGCAGGGTTTTGGCCAGTGCGCTACGTTGCTGTTCGGGCTGCGTTGTCGCTTTCACCAATGCATCCTTCCTTGCGGAGGTCTATGAAATCGGGACTGCGCGGCCAGTGTCAGGCACAGGCCGCGCATCCCCGGTCAGGTCAATGGCCGCCTAAAGCCCTTCATCCCAATCACGCAAGGGCTGCACACCACGTTCGCGCAGCGCATCGAAATAGGCTTTCAGAACCGTTACAGCGCCATCCCCCCCGTCTTGCAGCCAAGGCTCGATAATATTGGGCAATCCGTCAACCCACGCCTGCTTGTCAGCTTCGGGCAGTTCGGACACTTGCAGGCCGGCTTCTTCCATTTCGGCCATGGCGACTTCCGCGCGTTCTGTCACATATGCGCCATGCGCCCGGGATGTTTCGCGGCCCGCTTCGCGCACGGCGGTCTGCACCGCTTCTGGCCAGCTGTTGAAGCTGTCAAGATTGGCGGCGATCCCGCCGAAATACATCGCCCCGACCCCGACCTGCGTCAGATAGGGGGCAACCTCATAGACGCGTGTCGGCTGGATGCCGGTGGCAAAGCTCAGCGCCCCTTCGGAAACGCCGGTCTGGATATCGGTGTAATATGTGGTCAAGGCACCATCCAGCGGTGTGGTGCCTGTGCCTTGCAGCCAGTTCGCCGATGTGCCGGGCGCGTTGATACGACGGTTATTGATGTCCGCCAGACTGTTGATCGGGAAGTTTGAGTAGATATCGTAGCTGTCGGTAATCAGAGATGACAGGTGCAGCATGTTCTGTTCTGCCCAGCTGTCACGCAGTTCGGGCAGGTTTTCTGTCAGTTCATCGAAGATTTCGATCAGCAATTCATGGTCACCAGTTGCAAAGGGCGTGAAATAGGTCACGTTTTGCAATGGCATGGCAGACCCCTCCCAGACTGTGCCAACCATGCCGATATCGACAATGCCATCCCGCACGGCTGTGCGGGTTTCGGTAAACCGGTACAGCGTGCCACCATAGGATTCGACCCAGTTGATGGCGAATTCGCCACCTGCTTCTTCCAGAAGGCGGTCAACTGTGGGCTGGAATGCGTTTTTCATGGCAAACGCCCAGATATTGCTTTCAGGGTGGCTGGAACCGATGTTGATGGTAATCGTTTGCTGCGCGGCCACGGGGCCTGCCATGGCAAACGCAAGTGCCAGTGCCGATGATGAAAGGCTAAATCTGATAGTCATGCTGTTCCTCCCTATAAGACAGCGGTGAAGTTGGTCTGGCTTGCCGGATTATGTGCCTTAGTCCGGCAATCGGTGAATAGAGCGCAGAATACGCTCGGGGGTCATGGGCATGCTGGTGACACGCCCACCCAAAGGCCGGATAGCGTCATTGATCGCATTCATGACAGCGGCAGGCGCACCGGCGGTTCCGGCCTCGCCTGCGCCTTTGGCCCCCAATTCGGATTCAAGCGTGGGTGTTTCGACATGCCCGATAATCATGTCAGGCATTTCAGCGGCCATGGGGACCAGATAATCGGCCATATTCGCGTTCAGCAACTGGCCCTCGCTATCATACAGGCTTTCTTCGTAAAGTGCCCCGCCGATGCCCTGGATGATGCCGCCGCGAATTTGTTCGTCGACAAGCTGCGGGTTGATGACGCGCCCGCAATCCTCAACGCACCAATGTTTCAGAAGTTTGACAAAGCCGGTTTCGGGGTCAACCTCGACATAGCTGGCCTGCACACCGTTGGTGAAGGCAAAGGGGTATTCGTTGGTGATGTAGTGGCGCGTGACAACCAGTTCCCGCGGCAGGTCTTTGGGCAAGGTATCGCCGCGGAAATAGACAATCCGCCCCAGTTCCGACAAGGGCAGGCGCGATGTTGTGGTTCCAAGATCGACAATCTGCCCGTCGACAATGTCCAGACTGTCGGGCGGGCATTGCAGCATTGCGCCCGCCACGGACAGGATATTGTCACGCAACGCGCGTCCTGCCTGAAGCGCCGCCTCGCCGCCGATGCCTGCGCCGCGTGACGCCCATGTGCCGCCCCCATAGGGTGTTGTCTGGGTGTCCCCCGTGATGACACGCACTTGATTTACGGGCACGCCAACCGCTTCTGCGGTGATCTGTGCCAGCATCGCTTCGGTTCCCTGACCTTGTTCCGTCACGCCCGACATGGCCACGACAGACCCGTCAGGGTCCATACGAACGGTGCAGCCGTCCTGCGCCGATATGCGCGCCCCGCCAATCCCGTACATGAACGGGCTGGGGTTTGTCAGTTCGATGAAGCTGGCGATGCCAATGCCGCGATATACCCCTTTTTCGCGCAAGCTGGCCTGTTCTGCGCGCAGCCCGTCATAGTCCATCATCTCGATCAGTTTGTTCAGGCTTTTCTGGTGCGACAGCCCCTCAAACCGCATATTCGCTGGCGATGTGTAGGGATAGGCCGTGTCGGCAATCAGGTTCCTGCGGCGCAGCTCAACAGGATCAAGCCCAAGCGTTTCTGCCGCCAGATCGACCATGCCTTCGGTCACAGCCGCAGCGATTGGGTGGCCCACTGCACGATATTGGCAGGTCGGGGATTTATTTTGCAGCACAACTGTTGTCCGCGCGCGGTAATGGGCAAAATCATAGGGGCCACCACACAGGTTGACCACCTGATTGCCCTCGATTGCAGATGTGCGCGGATAGACCGAATAGGGGCCGATGCCCGTCAAATCCTCGATATCCAGCGCAAGAATGCGGCCATCCTTGTCCAGCGCCATGCGGGCGTCGATTTCGTGGTCGCGCGCATGAATGTCCGTCGCAAAGGATTCCAGTCTGTCGGCAATGAACTTGACGGGCCGGCCAAGGATTTTGGCAATGGTCGCTGTCGCCACCTCGTCAGGATAGACATGAACCTTGATCCCGAAGGACCCGCCGACATCGCCACATATGACGCGCACTGCCCCTTCGGGCAATGACAGATGTTCGGCAAAGACGACCTGCATCATATGCGGTGCCTGCGTGGAATGGTAGACAGTCAGCTGCTGTTCGGCGCGGTTGAAATCTGCCAGAATCGAACGCGGCTCCACGCAAACGCCTGTATGACGGCCCGTTTTGAAACGCGCTTCGACAACGATGGGGGCTGTGCGCAAGACCCCGGCGGGGTCGCCGGTGACATGCTCGCGCTGGAAGGTCAGGTTGTCGCCCAGTTCCGGATGCAAGACCGGCGTGTCAGGGTCCAGCGCTGTGCGCATATCCGTCAGGGCGGGCAACGGCTCGTAGGACACCTCGATCAATGCGGCGGCTTCTTCGGCCTGCAGGCGGGTGTCGGCCACAACAGCGGCCACGGCTTCGCCTGTCCATGTTGCACGATCAACCGCAATCGGGTGCTGCGGGGCGGATTTAAGCCCTTTCAGATGGGCAAGAACAGCCACCCATGGCGTGCAATGCTGCGCCAGATCCGCGCCCGTGAATACACCGCGCACACCCGGCGCATTGCGCGCCTGTTCGGTGTCTATTTCCAATATGCGTGCATGGGCGTGCGGGCTGCGCACAAAAACAGCATGCAGCATGCGCGGCAGCACGATATCATCAACATAGCGCCCGCGCCCTTCGACCAGACGCCGTGCATTCGGGCGTGGGACTGTGCGGCCGATATAGCTGTTGGGGCGGTCGGGATTATCAAACCGGATGCTCATTCCGCGATCTCCTTTCGGGTGGATGACCGGGTGCGGGCAGTGGTCTCAATAGCGTCAACGATGGCTTCATACCCCGTGCACCGGCAATAATTCCCCGAGATATGCTCGCGGATATCCTCGCGGCTGGGAACACCTGTGTGACTGGTCAGGATATCGCGCGCGGCAAACATCATACCGGGTGTGCAAAAGCCGCATTGCAAGGCGTTGCGCGCGACGAAATTGTCCTGAAGATCGGCAATCTCCTTGCTGTCCGTGACCCCTTCTATGGTCCAGACATCCGCCCCGTTCAGCTGTGCCGCCAGAATCAGGCATCCCCGCACGATCTGGCCGTCAATCTGCAAGGTGCAGGCCCCGCAAACGCCATGTTCGCAACCGGCATGCGCGCCGGTCAGGCCCAGATCAAGGCGTAGGAAATCGACAACATGGCGGCCCGCAGGCACGCGTGCGTCAACACGTTCCCCGTTCACGGTCAGGGACACATCTACCTGTTGTTCAAATGCTGCCTGGTTCATTGTGCCTGCTCCATCCCGGTGTCAGTGGTGTTCAGATCCGCCATAACCCTGCGCAACAGCACCCCCGCCAGATGCCGCCTGTAGGCTGCGCTTGCATGTGGGTCACTTTCAGGATCAAGATCATCCTGAAGCGCGTTGATCGCATCTTCCAGCGGTGCGCCCGAATTCAGCGCCTGCATGGCACCTGTTGCCAGAACGGGCGTGTCGGATACCCCGAAATAGGCCAGCCGAATATTCTGCGGCCGTGATACAGCGGCCAGCCCGACAATCGCATAATCACCCGAACGGCGTGTCAGTTCCTGTATCACATGCTTCTCGGATCTGGCCATTAACGGCACATCGACAGCGACGATGATTTCATCCTCCTCCAGGGCGGTCATGAACAACCCTTCAAAGAAATCGTCTGCCGGAATGCGTCGTTCGCCATTTGGGCTGCGCAGCAGGATATGCGCGCCCAGGGCCATCATGCAGGCAGGAAGTTCGGCGGCGGGGTCGGCATTGGCAAGTGATCCCCCCAATGTCCCGCGAGAACGGATGGCAGCATGCGCGATCAGGGGTGCGGCTTGCGCAAGCAGGGGGGCATGCGTCGCAACCAGCGGGTCTTGTGCCAGCTCCGCGTGGCGGGTCAGGGCGCCCAGACGCAGGAAGCCGCCGGAAACCGCTATCCCGCGCAAGGTGGACAGATGGCCAATATCTACTAGCAGCGCCCCGTCCGACAGTCGCAGGTTCAACGATGCCACCAGCGACTGACCGCCCGCTATGACTCGCGCTTCGCCTTGCGCGCTGCCCAGCAATTCAAACATATGGTCCAAGGATTGCGCACGCGCATATCCGGCGACTGACGCTTTCATGACCCCTCCTTCGTCTGTCCGGCCCCTGCGCCTCTCTCCTCCCAGAGGGGTGCGCTTGGGCGTTGATCCTTATTGAGCAAATGATCTATAAAGGATTCTGATTTGGCAAGAGGGGAAATTCGTGCAAAGAAAAAATTTATTCGACGCACTGGTTTTTGAAGATGCAGCGGACGGGACATACGCATGGAAGTAGCAAAGACACTTCGTCGAAGGCTTTCACCGGAAGAACGCCGTGAACAGATCATAGATGCAGCCGTCATCTATTTCGCCGAGCATGGGCTGGATGGAAACACGCGCAGCCTGTCCAAGGACATGGGGATAACCCAGTCCCTTATCTTCAAGTATTTTGCGACCAAGGCCGACCTTATCGAAGCCGTCTACAACCGTGTCTATCTGGACCGGATTGCAGCGCACTGGCCTGATTTGGTTGAAGATTCCTCGCGCCCGCTACGGGACCGGCTGGTGCAGTTCTATACTGAATACGCCGATGCGATTTTCAGCTACGAGTGGATGCGCATTTTCATGTTTTCGGGGCTTGCGGGCGCGGAATTGAACAGGCGGTATCTGGACCATTTGCGACTGCTGGTTCTGGAACCGATCCTTGCGCAAATCCGGTCGCAGGCGACCACCCGGCGCGAACCGGATTTCGAGGATGTCTGGAACCTGCATGGCGGAATCGTCTATATTGGAATCCGGAAATATGTCTATCAGATGCCCATGGTAGAGCATGACAACGCGATTATTGCGCGCGCCGTTGACCGGTTTTTGCGTGATTTCGGTATTCCGGTTGATTCGCCCTGACCTGCCCTGCCAACCTTGACCAAAGCTGCCGCTTGCCCCTATTGCGGTAACAGGCCGTACATTGCGGTATCTATGATTGCCCCGCGCCATGCGGCCTGACGACACCCCCAACAGGCCGCCCCGCGCGTATTCAGGAGTGTGCCAAATGGAAAAGATTGCCCTGTTCGTTCCCGCCCGCTTTCCCGCAACTGGCACACAGCTTCAGACCTATGACGTTGTCGGCCCGGAAGCACTGGCCGCCGATGCGCCGATCCTGAAACAGGTGCGCGGGATCGCTGCGGCTGGATCAATGCCCATTGGTGCAGACCTGTTCGCGCGCATGCCCAAGCTGGAAATCGTCGCGAAATTTGGTGTGGGCTATGACACTGTTGATGTTGATGCAGCGCGCGCAGCGAATGTGGTTGTCACCAATACGCCCGATGTCCTGACAGATGAGGTTGCCGATCTGGCGATCGGTCTGCTGATTTCAACCGTGCGCCGGATCCCGCAGGCTGACCGGTTCGTACGAGAGGGGAAATGGCCATCCGGCGGGTTTCCGTTGTCGGGTTCCCTGCGCGGCCGCCGTGTCGGTATACTGGGGCTGGGCCGGATAGGGCGGGCCATTGCGGACCGGCTGGTCGCCATGCGGCTGGAGGTTGCCTATTGCACAAGAACACCGCAAACCGGACTGAGTTACGCCTATTATGACAGCCCGCTTGCCTTGGCGCAGGCCTGTGACGTGATGATCGTCGTTGTGCCGGGGGGGGCTGCGACCGACGGGCTGGTCAGCAAGGACGTGATAGAGGCGCTGGGGCCTGACGGGGTATTGATCAATATCGCGCGCGGGTCGGTCGTGGACGAAGCAGCTCTTATCAAGGCGCTTGAGAACGGGCGTCTGGGCGCCAGTGGTCTGGATGTTTTTGTGGATGAACCGAATGTGCCTGCGGCCTTGATGGCGCTGCCCAATGTTGTTTTGCTGCCGCATATCGGTTCGGCGACAGGGGCCACACGCGACGCAATGGGCGATCTGGTTCTGGCCAACCTTGAAAGCTGGTTCGCGGGGCGCGGGCCGTTGACACCGGTAAGCTGACAGCCGCTGCGGGCCATGCGCCGCGCCTTATGTGCGAAGCCAGTAATCTTCGGCGATGGCGCGGTTCAATTCCAGCATCTCGGACATTGCTTTTTGTGCGGCCTTGTGATCGCGTGCGGCGATGGCCTCGGCCACCGCGATATGCCCCTCTCGGCTGACCTTCTCGTTGTCGGGGTTTACCACACCGAACTCATACGACACGCGCAGCATTGTCAGGATGATCTGGCGCATTTGTCGCATGACGTTGTTTCTGGTCATGTCCAGAAGCGTGACGTGAAACTGGCAGTCAGCCGCGAACAGCGTTTCAACATCGACATGCGCCGGATGAATGGCATGCGCCGCCTTCAGCAGCGTCTGCACCTGTTCTGCGGTGCCCCGCTTCGCCGCAAGGGCGGCGGCGGCGGGTTCTATGACACTGCGCAATTCGGTTGTTTCCGCGAAGATCTGTTTGATGCGCGGGTGTGACGGGTCATGCCATGACACAACATCGCCATCCAGAAAGTTCCATTCCTCAACCGGACGGACACGCGTGCCATAGCGCCTAGCCGTGCGCACCAATCCCTTGCCCGACAGGACTTTCACGGCATCACGCACTGTGGCGCGACTTACGCCAAGGGAATTTGCCAGCTCGTCTTCATTCGGCATCACTTCATCTGGGGAATACACATCGTTGGTGATCCGCTGGCCCAGAATCTCGACAGATCGCTTGGCCACGCCAGTGGGCAGCGACGAGATTAATTCAGTCGGTATCTTCAAGTCGAGATGTCGGCGCGAAGGGCTTTCGATGATCTGGCGCATATCTTTTACATCTCCAATTTTTCTTTACATATGATCTAGAGTGAGTCATCCTACATCTTATGTAGCGCCACCCGGCCTGCACTGGCAACGCATAGGCATCAAAAAAGACATCCGCCTGCGGCCCCAGATCGATTGGAGGAGGAGGAAACAATGAATATGAAAAGTGCAATCTGCGCTGCAGCGCTTGCTGCAGCCACTTTTGCTTTCGGTGCGTCCCATGCTGACGCGACCGAAATTAAATTCGGCATCGGCATTCCAGAGGGGGACTTCCCCGAATATAATGCCCTTGTCCGTTTCAAGGAATATGTCGAGTTCAAAACCAACGGCGAACTGACCGTGCGGCTGTTCCCCAATAACCAGCTTGGTGGCGAACGCGAGATGATCGAGATGGTCCAGCAGGGCAGTCTCGAACTCAGCTTTCCGGCTGATGGCGCGATGAGCGGCTTTTACGCGCCCATGCAGGTCTGGTCGATTCCCTATCTGTTCGAATCTGCCCCTGTGGCATGGCGCGTTCTGGAAAGCGAATTCGCTGAAAGAATGAAAGACGACATTCTGGAACAAACCGGCATCCGTGCGCTTGCCTTTTCGCAAAACGGTTTCCGGTCCTTCACCAACAATATCCGGCCCCTGATCAACCCCGAAGACATGAGCGGGCTGAAAATCCGTACCATGGAAAGCCCGGTTTACATGGAACTGGTGAATTCGCTTGGCGCGACAGCCGTGCCAATCAGCGGGGCCGAAGTGGTGATGGCGTTGCGTCAGGGTGTGGTTGACGGGCAGGAAAACCCGCCAGCCGTGGTCTATGGTGGCGGCCATGGCGAGGTTCAGAAATATTACACCCTGAACGAACATACCTTTGGCCTGCATGTCATTATTGCCAATGACGACTGGTTCAATTCGCTGGAACCGGGCCATCAGCAAGTCATTCAGGACGCGGCCCTTTTGATGGCGTGGACCGAAAACCTTCAGAAAACCGAAGGCGACTGGCGTTTCAGCCGCCAGCTGGCCGAGGAACTGGGCATGGAAATCCACGTTTCGACCCCGGAAGAGAAGGCGGCATTCAAGGAAATCACCCAGCCCGCTGTGCTGGACTTCATCCGCGGCAATGTCGGCGATGATCTGGTCGACGAACTGATCGCAACTGTGGAAGATGCAAAAGCCACCCTTTACCGGAATTGATCACTTCCAGCCCGTGGCCTTGCCATGCACCAGCCGCAGGGCCACGGGCACCACGCTTTCCATACCAACGAAAACGCGGCCCGCGCGGCCACAGAATTCATGGGTCATAGATGACACGGATAGCCACCCTTGCCGCCCGCGTGCTTGCGATGAGCACGGAAATCATTGCGGGCCTTCTGCTGATTGCAGTGACACTTCTGAACCTGACGCAGGTCGGCGGGCGCTACTTCTTCAATACCGGCTTCAGCTGGACCGAAGAAGTGATGCGATATTCCATGATCTGGCTGATGATGCTGGGCAGTGTCGCATGCATCTTCCGGGTTGAGCATATGGGCATTGAGGTTCTGGAAGGACTGGTCCGTCCGAACCTTGTGCGGTTTGTGAAATCGGCGCTGTATTCTGTCGCCGCAATTTTCTGTGTGGTTATCCTGTATTATGGCTGGCCACTTGCCTTGCGCAACGCGGCACAAACTGCCCCTGCATCGGGCATTCCCATGATCATACCTTATGCCGCCTTGCCCGTCGGGGCGGCCCTTATGCTGGTGCAGATTGCGCTTAGCTGGCTTTCAGGGTTCGAGCCGGATGACGCGGGCGCTGTCAATGCAGACACGCAGGACACGGGCCGGACAGGAGCTGGCCAATGATCTGGGTTGCAATTCTGGGCCTTGGCCTGTTGTTCATCGGGGTTCCTGTGGCATTCGCCATCGGACTTGCCGGCATTCTTGGGGTCTGGCTGTCGGGCATCCCCCTTTCTGTGACAGCAACGCGGTTGTTCACCGGCGTGGACAGCTTCATTTTCCTGGCGGTCCCGTTCTACATTCTGGCGGCTGAGATCATGAGTCAGGGTGGCATTACCGCGCGGCTGATTTCCATCGCATCCGCAGCCACAAGCTGGCTGCGCGGGGGGACGGCCTATGCCAATATCGGCACGTCGGTGCTGTTTGCGGGCATATCCGGTTCGGCAGTGGCCGATGCTGCGGCACTCGGACGGGTGTTTACGGAAGAGATGCCGAAAGAAGGCTACACCAAGGAATATGCCGCCGCCGTCACGGCCGCATCTTCGATTGTGGGACCAATCATTCCACCGTCAGGGCTGGCCATCATTATGGCCGCTGTCACGGGCCTGTCGGTCATTGACCTGTTTCTGGCGGGCATTCTGCCGGGGCTGTTGCTGGGCGGGGCCTGCGCTGCGGTTGTCGCGATTGATGCGTTCCGCAAGCGCGTTCCGAAACCCCGACGTCTGGTGTTCCACCGCGACGGGGCCATACGCATGATCATCGAGGCAGTGGCGGTCCTGACCCTGCCGGTCCTTATAATCGGGGGCATGCTGGCAGGGATCTACACCGCCACAGAGGGCGGCGGAATCGCCGTTGCCTATGCGGTTTTCCTGTCCATGGTCGTGTTTCGCGTGATGGATTTGAAAGGACTATGGAAGGCGTTTTTGCGCGCGGCACGCACATCCGCCACAATCTATCTGCTTGTGGCTGCGGCCACGATCCTGTCCTACGCGCTGAATTTGCTGGGCATCGCGTCATGGGTGGCCTCAACCGCGAGTATCTTTGAACAAAGCCCGCTATTGTTTTTGTTCGCGGTCGCGGTCCTTATGCTGGTTCTGGGCACCTTTCTGGACATTGGCGCGGCGATCCTGATCTTTGCACCGCTGCTTATGCCTGTGGTCTACCAGCTTGGCATCGATCCGATGCAGGCGGCCATGGTCATCATGCTGACTCTTGCCATGGGTCTGGTCACGCCCCCTGTCGGTGTCGTGCTGTTCGTGATGATGCGTGTGGGGCGCGTACGAATGTATCCGTTGATCCGGGCGCTTGTGCCGTTCCTGCTGGCACAATTGCTGGCCATCGCCCTTGTCTGCCTGATTCCGGGCATTTCAAGCTATCTGCCGGACTTGTTAAACTAACGCGCCCTGCAAGACGGGCCTATCGCAAGGCAAGAGGATTTTATGAAGATTACGGGCATCAGCACTGTGGTTGTCAACGCCATTCACCGCAACTGGGTTTTTGTGAAAGTACAGACCGACCAGCCCGGCCTGCATGGCTGGGGCGAGGCAACGCTGGAATGGAAAACCCGCGCCGTGCTTGGCGCACTGGAGGATCTGGAACAGTTTGTCATTGGCGAAGACCCGCGCCGGATTGAACATATCTTCAGCAAGATGACCAAGTTCAGCTTCTGGCCGCTTGGGTCAATCGGTATGACGGCAGTATCGGCAATTGATCAGGCGCTTTGGGACATCAAGGCCAAGGATCTGGGCGTGCCGGTCTGGCAGTTGCTGGGCGGGCAGGTGCGCGACAGTGTCAGGGTCTATACCCATATGCGCCGCGCGCGGATCGGTGCGCAGGTTGGCACTGCTGATATTGGCGCATTCTGTGATGCGGTTCAGGAAACCGTTGAAATGGGGTATAATGCTGTCAAACTGGGGTTTGTGCCCTATTCGGGATATGAAGCGCCCTTGCCGGATTTGTTGCATGTCGAAAAACTGGCGCAAGCCGTGCGCGACAGGGTCGGCCCCGATATTGCGATTATGACGGATTTTCACGGCAGACCCGCATCCCCCGAAGTGGCGAAGGCCTATATTGATGTGATTGCGCCGATCAGCCCGCTTTTTGTGGAAGAACCCATCCAGCCGGGCAACGCTGTCGCGATGGCGGGACTGGCGCAGCGCGTGAATTGCCCGCTGGCCACGGGGGAACGGTTGTTCACACCGCGCGAATTTGCAGAACTGGCCGAGCATCGCGCCGTTGCACATATCCAGCCTGACCTAAGCCATTGCGGCGGGGTGACGGGGGGGCGCAAGATTGCCGCCATCGCCGAGGCCGGCCAGATGGGCGTTGCGCCGCATAACCCGATGGGGCCGGTGGCAGGTGCGGTTGCATTGCATTTTGACGTGGCAACGCCCAATTTTGTCATTCAGGAAGAGGCCGTGGGGCTTGTCCCTTGGTTTGACGAGATTTTTACCCACCCCATGCAGTTGGATAACGGGAATTGGCGGGTTCCGACAGGTGTGGGTTTCGGCGTCGAAATCAACGAGGAGGCTGCCGCGCGCTATCCCTTCAAACCAGAGGTTGTTCCGGCCGTGGATGCCATACTGCCCGATGGCACGATCGCAAACTGGTAAACCGGATCTGCACACTGTGATGCAGTTTTGCTGCATGCGCGGGGCGCAAGCGGGCAGGGTTGTGCAAACCTTGATTTCGCCACCACAACGCTGCCCGACTTGCCCGATTGCAGATCAGACCGGATTAAGGATCATCACCGCAACGGTATAGACTGCCGTGCCCACGAAAAAACCGAGCACCAGCCACAAACGCAGAGTATCCATCTGCGAACTCCATATTTATGTGATATTGAACCCGCAGCGCGGGCAGAACCTGTCAGATCATGTGATCTGCGCAGGCGGCGCGCGTGCAGGCGGACATTGGGCTATGCGCCGATAATGTGGCGCAGCCGACGCGCGCCCGCACAGCAGTTGCGCCCGCTGGGCCGCGCCATGGATATGGTCGGTCAGGCAAGTCGCAGGCTCTTCGCCGCTTGACGGGCTGGGCTGGTGCTCTTCGCTGTCGCGCCCGGTGAACTCGCTGCACAGCACAGCAAGTGTTTGCGGCTGCGAATTACCTGACTGAAATTCCGAAAACGCAGAAATGCGGGCCTGCGACAGCCCGCTTAGGGTTAGAATAACAATCAGAATATACGCGAAATAACGCATGTCAGCGCAAGCCATAAGACACGATCCCGCAGGATAAGCGCAATTGCTGGCTGCTGTCCATGCAGACTTTTTCGACAACACGGTAATATGAATGTAGATGGGGCATATGAATGCGCACCTTCATAAACCATAAGCTAGAATATTCCTGTAAGAAACTGTTTACAAAAGAGTATTTTGACAAGAAAGATCAACAAGGGTCAATTCCGTGCGCAACAGGACTATAACCATGCACACTCGTGGCAAACCGAGAAACAAAAAAGGGCCCGCATGATGCGAGCCCTTGGCTTTTGCGTTGATGACCGGATTATCAGCCTGGAGACTTGTTGGGCCCGGGGACTTCCTGCTGCGCGTTTTTTCATACATCTGACGCATCTTTTCCTGATCGAAATTGTTCTCGTAGTTCGGCATGGTGAAGGGTGAATGCCCCTGAGAAAATCCTGACTTATGCGAAAATGCCGCAGAGAAGTGATCGATCAGGCAAACCTTGTCGGGGGTGAGCGCGGACATACTGAAGGCTTCAATCAACAATTCGATCACCAGCCCCCCACCGATGACAGGCAGCGAATGACAAACGCTTCAGGAAATCCTCGGTCACAAGATCTTCAATCTGAACGCCTGCCTTGAGCTCCTGTCCTGGACAGGGACCCGGGCCGGGAATGTCCGGATGCAGTTCCGGGGCGAGCTTTACGTCTCCAGGGCGCTCCGGAACCCAGCCATGCGCGGCTGCCCCGTCTGCCTGCGCGAAGACGCTGCCGGGGCGTCGGGGCCGCCGTATGGGGCGATGGCCATGCGGGGGGACTGGCAGCTGCGGGAGGTGACGGTCTGCACCCGCCACGGTCATCCGCTGGTCCCCCTGTGGCAGGCCGCGGCCCCGCGGGATCGCTTCGATATCGGTGCGCGGCTCCGGGAGATCGAAGCGGACATCATGTCTGGGGCGTTGGACCGGCCGGCCCGGGCACCATCGGCCTATGACCTCTGGCTTGACCGGCGGTTGGAGGATGGGAGGGATGACACATGGCTGAGGGATCACCCGGTTTTTGTGGTGACAACCCTGTGCCGCTTACTCGGGCAGGCCGTGTTGAGAGAGGACAGCCCGGGGGAGGAATACGCTTCCGGGCGGATCCACGCGGCGGGGTTTGAAATCGTCGTGGACGGGGCGGCGGAAATCATGGCGGCCCTCGACCGGATCGCGACCATTTCAACCGGGGCGTGGGATGAACCCCAAAAGGCCTTCGGGCCGCTCTATACGAAGTTAAACCGAGATTATCTGCACGAATCCGGGTTTGACCCTTTCCGAAATATCCTGCGGGATTGCATCCTGGACAACTGGCCCCTCGGCCCGGGGGATGTTGTCTTGGGGGAGGCGGTGCGAGAACGACTGCTCCATTCCCTTCTGACCGCGAAGAAGGAGACCGGAATCGGGACGACAGTATTGGAGCATTTCCTGACCGAAGCCGGGGCGATCCGCCCGAATGACCCCCGCCCCCTCGGCCGAAGATTATTCGACGCCCAGGCCCATGCCGGACTTCTGGCGGAGATCCCAACCCTCGTTGGGCCGATTGCGATGAGGAAGGCGATGGGGGCCACCAAGATGGAGCTGATAGCCTTGACCGAAGAGGGACTCTTGTTTCCCCGGACCCAGGTTGAGAAAGTGAAGAAACCTTGGCGCATCTTAGACGGGATGGCCCTTGTCAATGAATTGTCCGCTCGTTCAGTCCCGGTATCAGGTGATGACCGGAACTGGACCACGCTTCTACTCGCGCGAAAGCAAACCGGGGTCAGTCTTGTGGAACTGGTTGAGGCGGTCCGGAATGCGCGTTTGAAGGTCGGCCGGCGGGTTGGAGTGGTGGGGTTCCACGGGATTGTCGTTCGATTAGCCGAGGTGGACCGTATGGCTACCCCGAGAACTCTGCTCGACGGGGCAAAGGCCGATGACGTGCCCGCGGGTAACTTCGAAAGGAATGTACCTTCTGCCGGTGGCAGGACGATTAATTCGTATTCAAGGTTGTCGTTGAAAAAGGTCTCGTTAAGAGCGTGAATCACCTTCCGGGCGCTTTCCGCCGTCTTGATGAACGTATCCAGCTTCAGAAAATGATAGCTGACGTCGAAATGAATGTAGAGGCGGTCAGAACGCCCGTCGAATTCCCAAACCAATGCGTCTGTCATGCGGCTAATACCCTCTACCGTCACAGGAAAATCGTAAACCCCGGCGACTTGGCCGCGCAAGACAAACTTGGCATATGTAGGCCATAAGAATGGCCTCAGAACAGGAAACCATCAGAAGAGAATGGCGTGCTCTGAGAGGTAGGAGGTCAACACTTCCGGCCTCCGCATCAAAACAACGGCTTCCACCGGAAAAGTCGCAGTTCGGGCGCCAGACGACTCAAATCCTCAAATTATTATTTATAACAGATGGTTACGTAAAAAACCTGATGAAGGTCAAAAATAACGCTTGACACGGTGCGCAGCAAAAAACGCCGTTTTGCGCACTCATATGCCCGTCATACACATGAAAAACCTTGGCGATCCCGGGAGGACTCGAACCCCCAACATCCTGATTAGAAGTCAGGTGCTCTATCCAGTTGAGCTACGGGACCGTGTGGATGGTTTTGACGCATCGCTGGTGGAATTGCAATCAGGTGTCACTACGCTTCATGCAAAAAGGCCCCCGGCGAAACCGGAGGCCCTGAATCCAATGCCATCATTCAGGCTGCGGTCTGCGCCTTTGCGACATCGCGCTTGATTTTCTGGGCGTTTGACGAAAGCTCTTCGTCCTTGGCGCGTGCAAGATACGCATCCAGACCACCGCGGTGATCTACCGAGCGCAGTGCAGCGGATGATACGCGCAGTTTGAAGCTGCGACCCAGCGCTTCGGACTGAAGCGACACATCTTGCAGGTTCGGCAGGAAGCGACGGCGTGTCTTGTTGTTGGCGTGGCTTACATTGTTGCCCGACATCGGGCCTTTTCCGGTCAATTCGCAGCGGCGCGACATGGCTTTTCCTCGACTTTTTCATAAGGGCGGGTGACAAAACAGCCAGACCGCCACATACCAAAGGGCACTGCTGCGCAGCGCCGTGAATTTCGTTCCCGCGCTATTAGGGGGTATCGTGCGTCGCGTCAAGCGATTCCGGCGGATTTGTCTGCTGCATTTCGGGCCATATGCGCGCAAACAGGTCTTCCGCAGCCCGGCTTGCCGTGATCTGCCCTTCGGCAACCTGTCCGGACAGGGCCTGCATGACGCCGCGCGCTTGCGGGCTGTCCAGTCGCGCAAGCAATGTCTGGCGCACCTCTTCCTGAAACCAGTGGCGTGCCTGGTCGGCACGGCGGGTGTCCCAATGGCCATGTGTGCGGCGCCAGTCCACCAGTTTGCGGATCTCGGACCAGGCCACATCAAGGCCGGAAATATCCAGTGCGGACACTGTCATGGCCTTTGGAAAACCGTCGGGATCTTGTGGTCGGCGGCGCAGCAGGCGCAAGGCCCCCGCATAATCGGCACAGGTGCGCATGGCCGCGGGTTTCAACGCGCCATCTGCCTTGTTGACCAGAATGATATCCGCCGCTTCCATGATGCCGCGTTTCACGCCTTGCAATTCATCCCCGCCGGCAGGCGCCAGCAACAGCAGGAAAATATCCGACAGTTCCGCAACGACGGTTTCCGACTGGCCGACACCCACTGTTTCGATCAGCACGACGTCATATCCTGCGGCTTCGCACAGGGCCACGCCTTCCCGCGTGCGGCGTGCGACCCCGCCCAGATGGGACTGGCTGGGGCTGGGGCGGATAAACGCGTTGGGGCTGCGCGACAACTGCTCCATCCGTGTTTTGTCACCCAGTATGGACCCGCCGGTGCGCTTGCTGGACGGGTCAACCGCCAGCACGGCCACGCGCAGCCCCTGTTCCACCAGCATCAGGCCAAAACTCTCGATGAATGTGGATTTACCAACGCCGGGTGTGCCCGAAAGGCCGATGCGAATTGCCTCTCGACCAGTGCGGGCCAGTGTTTCCAGCAAGGCTGTTGCCTGTGCGCGGTGTTCGGGGCGTGTGCTTTCGACAAGCGTGATTGCACGCGCGACGGCGCGGCGTTCACCGCGTTGCACCGCATCTGCCAGGCTTGCGATATCCATAGGACCCCCCGTGTTTTGCGTTGTCCCAAATGGCCCGCAAATGCCGTGTTTGTCCAGCCCTGCCCCTGTCGCGCGACAGGGCGCATTGCATGATTGCCCCGAATGGCGGCATAAGCCCCAATATGCGATTGCCCATTGATGATATCCTGCCCGCGCTGAAATCGACCCTTGCAGATATGGGGCGCGTGGTGCTGCAAGCGCCGCCGGGGGCGGGCAAAACAACGCGCGTGCCGCTTGCGTTGCTGGAACAGGTCGCGGGCCGCATACTCATGCTGGAACCGCGCAGGCTGGCGGCACGCGCCGCCGCCGAACATATGGCCCATATACTGGGTGAACAGGTGGGCCAGCGCATTGGCTACCGCATTCGCGGCGATTCCGTAACAGGCCCGAACACCAGAATAGAGGTGGTGACCGAGGGCATTCTGACCCGTATGTTGCAACATGATCCGGAACTCTCGGGTATCGGGGCCGTGATTTTTGACGAATTTCACGAACGCTCCGTGAATGCGGATCTGGGCCTTGCCCTGAGTTGGGAGATACGAGAGGCGCTGCGCCCTGATTTGCAGCTTGTCGTCATGTCTGCCACGCTGGATGCGGCACCTGTTGCAGAAATGCTGGACAATGCGCTGGTTCTGACGGCCCAAGGGCGCAGTTTTCCGGTTGAAACCCGCTGGCTTGACCGCCCCCTTGCGCGCGGGGTGCGTTTTGAACGCGCCGCAGCCGACCTGATTGCGCAAGCGCTTCGTGACGAAACAGGGTCAGTGCTGGCGTTCCTGCCCGGCGAAGGGGAAATCCGGCGGGTCGCGGCCGCATTGGGCGCGAGGCTGCCTGCGGACACTGTGCTGCACCCGCTTTATGGTGCCTTGCCATTCGCGCAGCAGCGCGCGGCATTGATGCCGGCACGAGCAGGGCGCAAACTTGTCCTTGCGACCGCGATTGCCGAAACCTCTTTGACGATCGAAGGGGTGCGCGTGGTGGTGGATTGCGGGCTGGCACGGCGCGCAAGATTTGATCCCGGCAGCGGCATGTCGCGGCTGGTGACCGAACGCGTGACCCGCGCCGAGGCCGAGCAGCGGCGCGGGCGGGCAGGCCGCATGGCGGCGGGCGTGTGTTACCGCATGTGGGCCCGCCCAGAGGAGGGCGCGCTGCATGCCTTCACCCCGCCAGAGATCGAGCGCGCAGATCTGGCAGGGCTGGCGCTTGATCTGGCGGTCTGGGGCAGTGACACGGGCCTGCGGTTTCTGACCCCGCCCCCGCCCGCAGCACTGGCCGGGGCGCGGGCGCTTCTGGGCGATCTGGGCGCGCTTGACGATGGGGGGCGCATTACGTCGCATGGCCGCGCCATGGCGGGTTTGCCGCTGCATCCGCGACTTGCGCATATGGTGTTGCGCGCGGGGCGCGAGGCCGCGCCGCTGGCTGCGTTGCTGTCCGAACGGGACATTCTGCAATCGGCCCCCGCCGATCTGGCCTTGCGGATCGAGGCTTACAAGGATCCGCGCCGCTTCAGCGATACCCGTCCCTATACCATAAATCAGGCACCCCTTGCGCGCCTGCGAGAGGACGCGCGCCGTCTGGCGCGTTCGGTCCCTGATATCCCGAAGCGCGGGTATTCCAGCGCGGAAATGGTCGCGCTTGCCTATCCCGACCGTATCGGGCTGCGCCGCAAGGGCGATGATCCGCGCTATGTGCTTGCAGGGGGCAAGGGGGCCTTTCTGGATGCGGGTGACGGGCTGGCGCAAACGCGTCTGCTTGTTGTCACCGATACCGATGGCAATCCGCGCGAAGCCCGCATCCGGCAGGCGATTGCCCTATCCGAGGGCAGTTTGCGCCAGCTTTATGCCGACCGGATTGTCTGGCGGCAGGTTTGCGACTGGTCCAGACGCGACCAAAGGATCATTGCCCGCGAACAGGAACAATTCGGTGCGCTGGTGCTGGCCGACCGGCGGTGGCAGGATGCCGCCCCTGACGCGCTGGTCACTGCCGCTTGTGCGGGCATGCGCGACATTGGCCTGCCCCTGTCCGATGCCGCGCGCCGTCTCATTGCCCGCGTGGAATTGCTGCGGGCCCAAGGGGTGGGGCTGCCCGACATGTCCACGGATGCGTTGCTGGCGGGGCTGGAAGGGTGGCTGGGGCCGTCCCTGATACAGTGCCGCACCGCAGCCGATTTGCGGGCGGTTGATATCCTGCCCGCCCTGCGTGCCATGCTGGATTGGGGGCAGTTGCAGGACCTGGACAGGTTGGCGCCCGCGCATTTTGTCACGCCGCTGGGCAATAAGGTTGCGATTGATTACAGCGGTGATGCACCGGAAATAGCCGTGCGCCTGCAAGAAATGTTTGGCGTATCGCAGCATCCGTCCATTGGCCCGGACCGCGCGCCCTTGCGTGTGGTTCTGCTGTCACCGGCGCGCAGGCCCGTGCAGGTAACTATGGATTTGCCGGGTTTCTGGGCAAACAGTTATAGCGATGTGCGCAAGGATATGCGGGGGCAATACCCCAAACACCCCTGGCCGGAAGACCCGCTGACCGCAGACCCCACCCTGCGCGCCCGCCCGCGCCGCCAGCCCTGACACGACAGGCGCAAGGCCGCATCGCTTTGTGTCTGTTCCGGGGTAAGGGGGGGCGGCGTGTGGCGGGGAGATTGCCCCGCGCGTCAACATAATGGCTGGCTGCAACACCATGCCCCCTGCGGGCTACTTTGTTCGGTGGTGGCCCCTTTTTGCAGTCCATACTTGCGGGGTGTCGTCTGCGGCAGGAAACGCATCATCCCCTACCTTCTAGGGCCGGCAAACCTTGCGCCGACCTGCGCGCCATATATCGTTCCGCCGACCCGCCGACCCGCCGACCCGCCGACCCGCCGTTCCGCCTTGCCTATCGGCATCGGCATGTCCCAGACGGGCGCAGGTGCCGGACAGAAGGGCAGGCGCGGGGCCACCTATCCCGTCATCTTCTCGCCCTGCAAATGCGACACTTTCCAAGGTGCCTTGGTGTCGGGGGCACCGAACAGGTACCCTTGCAGGCAATCGACGCCCATATCGATCAGAATGCGCGCATCTTCCGCCGTTTCGACGCATTCGGCGACAGTAAACATATCGAAATGTCGTGCAATCGAGACCAGCGCCTGTGTCAGTATCTGGTTATCGGGGCTTTCGCTGATGCCGCGTATGAAGTCACCGTCAATCTTGATGATGTCGAAATAGAAATCCTTCAGATAGCGGAACGCAGTATAGCCCGCACCGAAATCATCCAGCGCGAAACAGATGCCGCGTTCCTGCATGTCCTGCATGAAAACAGTCACCAGATCTGGCATGACAATCGCCGATGATTCCGTGATTTCAAGGATCAGTCGTTCACCGATGGTGGGGTCCTGACGCAATCCGCGTTCCAGCGTTGCCAGCCAGTCCGGGTACCCGATGGAGCGTGCGGACATATTGATGGACAGGCGGATATTCGGTTCAGCGGCCAGCGTGTTCAGCCCCATTTCCAGCGCCAGACAGTCAATCTTGCGGCCCAGTTCCATGGTTTCGACAGCGCCCATGAAATCACCCGCAGGAATGATTCTGCCCGTCGGGTCCATGATCCGGATCAGCCCTTCGTAAAACGCGGCGCGGCGCGGCATGCGGGCCTGCACCACGGGCTGGAACGCTAGCATGGCCCGCCGGTCCCGCAATGCGCCTTCAACCAGACGGATGGCGTCCTGCCGTGTCTGTTCTGCGGCCATGGCAAAAGGGGAAGAATGCGCCACATCGTCGTCATAGGGCCTGCCGGAAAATTGGTTTGGCATCAGGTTACTCCAAGTCTTTTCCGGAATGTGCCGCATCGCGCTTAATCGGCAGTTAAATTCGGGCGTTTTGTTAAAATGCCTTGCGTATTTGCCTATCGTGTCTGCGATGGCCGCACTGATTGCCTTCGCTTGCGGGCGCGCGTATAGCGGTTTTCAATATCCGGTAGCGTCAAGGGGCAGCAATCATGGGCGAATCTTCGGCAAACACTATGTGGGGCGGGCGTTTTGCGGCGGGACCACATGCGATCATGGAGGCGATAAACGCCTCTATCGGTTTCGACCGGCGTATGGCGCAGCAGGACATAAGCGGATCACGCGCACATGCGGCCATGCTGGCGGCCACTGGAATCATCTCGACGCAGGATGCACAGGCCATCGATCAGGGCCTGCAACAGGTTCTGGCCGAGATCGAGGGCGGAACCTTCGCGTTTTCAACCGCACTTGAAGATATTCACATGAATGTCGAGGCCCGCCTGTCCGAAATTATCGGCACGCCGGCAGGGCGGTTGCACACGGCGCGGTCGCGCAATGATCAGGTCGCGCTGGATTTTCGGATCTGGGTGCGCGACCAGTGCGATGCGGCCATTGCCGGGCTGGATGCGCTGATGCGTGCGTTTGTGACCCAGGCCGAGGCAGGCGCGGACTGGGTTATGCCCGGCTTCACCCATCTGCAAACCGCACAGCCTGTCACATGGGGCCATCATATGATGGCCTATGTGGAAATGTTCGCCCGCGACAAGGGCCGTTTTCAGGATGCCCGCGCGCGCATGAACGAATGTCCCCTTGGGGCTGCGGCACTGGCGGGCACGTCCTTCCCCATCGACCGCCAGATGACCGCCGCGGCGCTGGGCTTCGACCGGCCCACGGCGAATTCGCTTGATACTGTGTCGGACCGCGACTTCGCGCTGGAATTTCTGGGCGCTGCCAGCATTTGCGCGATGCACCTGTCGCGCTTTGCCGAAGAACTGGTGATCTGGTCCTCCGCACAATTCCGCTTTGTGCGGATGTCGGACCAGTTTTCCACCGGCTCCAGCATCATGCCGCAAAAACGCAATCCCGATGCCGCCGAATTGCTGCGCGCCAAGATGGGGCGCATACTGGGGGCGACCGTGGCGCTGTTCACGGTAATGAAGGGGTTGCCGCTGACCTATTCCAAGGACATGCAGGAAGACAAGGAACAGGTGTTTGACGCCGCCGACAACCTTATGCTGGGGCTTGCCGCAATGGCGGGTATGGTCAGCGATCTGACCGCCAATCGCGCCGCCCTTGAAGCGGCGGCCAGCGGGGGGTTTTCTACCGCCACCGATCTGGCCGACTGGCTGGTGCGTGAACTGAACCTGCCCTTCCGGGAGGCGCACCACGTCACCGGCAGCTTGGTCAAACTGGCCGAGGATAAGGGCTGTGACCTGCCCGACCTGACGCTGGAAGACATGCAGAATGTGCATGGTCAAATCACGCAAGCGGTCTATTCTGTGCTGGGCGTGCAGAATTCCGTCAGCAGCCGCACCAGCTATGGCGGCACGGCCCCTGCGAATGTCCGCGACCAGATCGCGCGCTGGAAAGGAATGTTGAAATGAAATATGCCCTGCTGGCCTGTGTGTTGTTGCTAGGTGCATGCGGCGCCGAAGCCCCGCCAAGCTATCCGGCACCATCGCAAACCGGAGTCAGCGTCACAGGCGAAGCCCGCATCGGCGTCAGTACCGAACTATGACGCCGCTGCGCATGATCTATCTGGCGCTGGCCATCTGGGGCACGATCCATCCGATGTATTGGTTCATCACATGGTTTGTGCAAAACGAATGGTCGCTGATGGCCATGGTGGATGCATGGCACGCCAATGCCGCCACCAGCGGGTTGGTCTGGGATCTGACGATTGCGGCTGTGGCGCTGACGCTGTTTGTTATTGTCGAAAGCTGGCAGCGCCGCCGTTTCATCGGGCTTCTGGCCATTCCGGCGACATTCTGCATCGGGGTGTCTTGCGGTGTGCCGCTTTATCTGTTCCTGCGCTCGCGCCCTGATTGACCATATCTTCATCTTGCCACAAATACTCTCGCCGAAGGCACACGCCCCAACCCTCTTGCCCGCCGCCTGACCGAAAGCGCCCCTGATGGACCATTTCCTATATCGCAACGGTGTCCTGCATGCCGAAGATGTGCCCCTGACCCGCATTGCGGCCAGCGTGGGCACGCCGTTTTATTGCTATTCTACTGCAACATTGACCCGCCATTTCCGCCTGTTTCAGGACGCGCTGTCGGGCATGGACCATCTTGTGTGCTTTGCCATCAAATCGCTGTCCAATCAGGCCATATTGCAGACATTGGCCGAACTTGGCGCGGGCATGGATGTGGTGTCTGGCGGCGAATACCGCCGCGCCCTGGCCGCAGGCGTGCCGGGGGACCGGATCGTGTTTTCCGGCGTGGGCAAGACGCGCGCGGAAATGGAATATGCGCTGGCCCATGGTATCCGGCAATTCAACGTGGAATCGGCCGAAGAATTGCGCGTCCTGTCCGCCGTGGCCAGCGCCATGGGCGTGGTTGCCCCGATCACCCTGCGCGTGAACCCCGATGTCGACGCCAAAACCCATGAGAAAATCGCCACAGGCCGCAAGGAAGACAAATTCGGCGTTCCCATCGCACAGGCCCGCGCCATCTATGCCGAAGCGGCCACCATGCCGGGCATCGAAATCGTCGGCGTTGATGTGCATATCGGCAGCCAGTTGACCGACCTTGCGCCTTTTGAGGCCGCATTTACAAAAATCGCCGATCTGACACGCGAATTGCGCGCCGATGGCCATACCATCCGGCGGCTGGATCTGGGCGGGGGGCTTGGCATTCCCTATACGCGGTCGAATGAGACCCCGCCCCTGCCGTTGGAGTATGGCGCCATGATCAAGCGCGTTCTGGGCGATCTGGATGTCGAGATCGAGATCGAGCCGGGCCGCCTGATTGCGGGCAATGCCGGTATTCTTGTGGCCTCGGTCATCTATCTGAAACAGGGCGAAGGGCGCGATTTCCTGATCCTTGACGCCGCGATGAACGACCTGATCCGCCCTGCCATGTATGGCGCGCATCATGATATTGTTCCGGTTGTGGAACCGCATGCCGGTGTGGAACAGCACCCTGTCGATATTGTCGGCCCTGTCTGCGAATCAGGTGATACCTTCGCCAAGACCCGCAATATGCCGCCGCTGGCCCCTGATGATCTGGTCGCGTTCCGGTCTGCCGGCGCATATGGCGCTGTCATGTCGTCGGAATACAACACCCGCCCCCTGATCCCCGAAGTTCTGGTGAAAGATGATCAATATGCTGTCATCCGCCCCCGCCCGAGCTTTGACGAAATCATCAAGCGCGATACATTACCGGAATGGTTTACGCAAAAGCCGTGATGCCCATGGCACGCTGAGAGGGTTGATGTTCCACCGTAAGAAATCAGCAAACACACCCGCTGCCCTTGGCCGCGCGTTGCGCGGGACGCTGGCGGGGTTGTGGGCTGAACGGCTGGTGCGCGCCTTCTGGCCCTTCAGCAGCCTTGTTTTGCTTGCTGCCGCAGCCCTTGGGTTCGGGGTGCAGGACCACCTTGCCCCGCTATGGGGGAATGTTGCCCTGTTCGCGCTTCTTTTGGGTGTGTTGGCGACATTGCTTTTGGGGGCATGGCGTTTGCAGGTGCCGTTTTCAGCGGATGCCGCACGCCGTCTGGATCAGGCATTGCCGGGGCGGCCCCTGTCCACGCTTGCCGACCAGCAGGCCATTGGCGCGGATGATGCGGCATCGGCGCGTGTCTGGGCCGTGCATCTGGCGCGGATGCAGGCGCGGCTTGCGCATGTGGCCCCCGTGCGCGGGGACTTGCGGCTGGCGCGGTTCGACCGCTATGGCTTGCGCTACATCGCATTGACGGCGTTTGCCGTGTCGGTGTTGTTCGGCGCGCCCACGCGCGTGGGCGAAATCACGGATCTTGCGCAGATGTCCGGCCGCGCCGAGGCGGTGGCCCTTGGCCCGTCATGGGAAGCATGGGTGCAGCCGCCCCCCTATACCGGACGGCCCAGCCTGTATTTGAACGAGGTGGATCGCGCCCGTCTGGAATTGCCGCAAGGCAGTCGCGTGACTGTGCGGTTCTATGGCCAGCAGGGGGTCATGTCGGTGCATGAAAGCCTGTCGGACAGAACCGACCCCGACACCACCGACATGGCGCAGGATTTCGAGATTGAAAGCTCTGGCCGGTTAAGCATTCGTGGTCCCGGCGGGCGCGACTGGGAAGTCGCCGCACTGGCCGACCGCCCCCCGAGTGTGCGGCTGGATGGCATGGCGCAGCGTGAACGCGGCGGGCTGATGCGGCAGGATTTCAGCGCCGCCGACGATTATGGCGTGGTCGAGGGGCGTGTCCATATCGATCTGGACCTTGACAATGTGGCGCGTGATTTCGGCCTTGCCGTGGCGCCGGAGCCCCGCGATGTGATCTCGGTGGCGCTGCCCCTGCCGGTGTCGGGGTCGCGCGCGGAGTTTTCCGATGCCTTCATCGAGGATTTCTCGCAGCACCCATGGGCCAACATGCCCGTCACTGTGGCCCTTCAGGTTGAAGATGCGCGTGGCCAGCAGGGCGACAGCCAGACGGTTGAAATGACACTTCCGGGGCGGCGGTTTTTCGACCCGATGGCGGCGGCAATCATCGAATTGCGGCGCGACCTGCTTTGGTCGGGCGAAAATGCCCCGCGTGCGGGCCAGTTGATGCGCGCGATCGGCCACCACCCCCAAGATGCGTTTCGCGGGGTCGAGGCACGGATCAGGTTCACCGAAACCCGCGACCTGTTGCTGGCCCGTCTGGAGGACGGGGGCCTTGACGGGGCCATCCGTGATGATCTGGCGCAGCGCATGTGGGATCTGGCCGTGCTGCTGGAAGAGGGCGAGCTGGCCGACGCCCGCGAAAGATTGCGCCGCGCCCAAGAGCGTCTGGACGAGGCCGTTCGCAGCGGTGCCGACCCGTCCGAAGTGGCCGAACTGATGGACGAATTGCGCGAGGCCATGCGCGATTACATGCGCCAGCTGGCCGAACAGCCGCGCGAACGCGGCGAGGCCCCGCCAGATGGCGAAAGCATGGAGATTACGCAAGACCAGATACAGGAACTTCTGGACCGCATACAGGAGTTGATGGAAGAAGGCCGCATGGACGAAGCTGCGCAACTTCTGGCGCAGTTGCAGGCATTGTTGGAAAACCTGCAAATGGCCGAAGGGCAGGGGGGCGAAGGCATGCCCGGCAATGAAGCCATGGAAGGGTTGGGGGATGCGCTGCGTGAACAGCAGAATCTGGCTGACGACACATTCAACGATTTGCAGGACCAGTTCCGGAACGGGGATGACGGGGACGATGGGGACGCGCAGGATGGCGGGCAGTCCTCCTCGGATCTGGCGGAACGCCAGCGCGGACTGGCCGACCAGTTGCGCGATCAGCAACTCTCGCCCCTGCCCGGCGAGGGGACGCCCGAAGGGGATGCCGCACTGGAGGCGCTGGAACGTGCGCAACGCGCCATGGAAGATGCCGCCGAGGCGTTGGAGCAGGGCGAGAACAGCGAGGCGCTGAACCGGCAGGCCGACGCCATGGAGGCCATGCGCGACGGTCTGCGCGCCATGAACGAGGCGGGCAACCAGAACCAGCGCGACCAGCAACAAGGCGATCAGGGCACGGAAACAGGCGGCGATGGCGGGCGTGATCCGTTGGGCCGTGACCGCAATCAGGGCGGCGATGTCGGCACCGATCAGGACATGCTGCAAGGCGGCGATACCTATCGTCGCGCGCAGGACCTGCTGGAAGAATTGCGCCGCCGGTCTGCGGAACTGGACCGGCCAGAGGCCGAACTGGACTACCTGCGCCGGCTTCTGGACCGTTTCTGACCGCCGCGCGCCGCTTGGGCACTTGACGCAAACACAGCCGCGCCCTATACGCCGCAATGTCTGCGGTCGGAATCGGCCAGCGGACCTTTTTCTGTATGGGCGCGCCTGCCAACTTCGGGCAGGTCTGGGCCAGCGGAAAACGGCGAATGAAAAGCATGACTGACCTCTGGCGGGCACATTGGTGGACCCGGACGAAGACCAGAGCTCTCGGACAGCGTTACATCAGCGGGACAACCGCGCGATTTTGAAAGGGCTAGCGATGAACCTTATCGCCCAGATAGAAGCCGAGCAAATTGCAGAGCTTGGCAAGGAAATTCCGGATTTCAAGGCGGGTGACACCATCCGCGTCGGCTACAAAGTGACCGAAGGCACCCGTTCGCGCGTGCAGAACTTCGAAGGTGTGTGCATTGGCCGCAAGGGCGGCGCAGGGATCGCTGCATCCTTCACCGTGCGCAAGATTTCGTTTGGCGAGGGCGTGGAACGCGTATTCCCCCTGTATTCCACGAATATCGACAGCATCACTGTTGTGCGCCGTGGTCGCGTGCGTCGCGCCAAACTGTATTACCTGCGTGACCGTCGCGGCAAATCGGCCCGTATCGCAGAAAAGTCCAACTACCGTCCAATGGACGAAAAAGCTTAAGGAGCGGGCGAATGAAAGCCGATACCCACCCCGATTATCACATGATCAATGTGAAAATGACCGACGGCACCGTCGTTCAGATGAAATCGACATGGGGCGCCGAAGGCGACACCCTGTCACTGGATATCGACCCCTCTGTGCACCCTGCATGGACGGGCGGTTCGTCGCGCCTGATGGATGCGGGCGGCCGTGTGTCGAAGTTCAAGAACAAATATGCAGGTCTGGGTTTCTGATAACCCGTTGCAGGATTGTTTTGGAAAAGGCGCGATTTTCGCGCCTTTTTTCTTTTTTATCAATGCGTTGATGTGATGTTGCGGATGCTTGCACAAATGCGTTACCCCGCATAGAAGGGCAACAGGCACAACGCATCAGGGCAATCGCATGGCGCATATCATCGTGGTCGGCAACGAAAAGGGCGGGTCGGGCAAGTCCACCGTTTCCATGCATGTTTCTGTGGCTTTGGCACGGATGGGCAAACGGGTCGGCGCTATGGATCTTGACCTGCGCCAGCTCAGTTTCGGGCGGTATATCGAGAACCGCCGTAATTTCATGGCCAAGACCGGACTGGACCTGCCCATCCAGACCTTCCAGCCCTTGCCTGAAATTGATGCCACCACCCTGCCCGAGGGGGCGAACCTGTCGGATGCGCGCATGTCCGCCGCACTAGAGGCGCTGGAACAGACCTGCGACTATATTGTCATCGACTGCCCCGGTGCCCATACGCGGCCCAGCCAGTTTGCGCATTCCGTGGCCGACACGCTGATTACGCCCATCAATGACAGCTTCATTGATTTTGACCTGCTGGCCAGAACGGACCCCGACACGGGCAAGGTTCTGTCCCCCTCCATCTATTCGGAAATGGTCTGGAAGGCCCGCCAGACCCGCGCGCAGGCCGGTCTGCGCCCGCTGGACTGGATTGTGTTGCGCAACCGTCTGGGCACAGTGGCCATGCACAACAAGCGCAAGGTGGGGGACGCGCTGGAAGAACTTAGCAAACGCATAGGGTTTCGCGTTGCAGCCGGGTTCAGTGAACGCGTTGTGTTCCGTGAATTGTTCCCGCGCGGCCTGACATTGCTGGACCTGCCCGATATTGGCAGCGAAAGCATGACAATGTCACATATCGCCGCCCGTCAGGAGGTTCGCGACCTGCTGGTGACACTGGATTTGCCAGATCTGCGCGTCAATGTCTGAAATAGCCACGACAGGGCAGCCGCGCCTCCAGATCGTTTGACATCCGCTCAAGGCGTGCATCAATCCTGTCATACGCTTGGTCCGGCTCGGCTTTTCGTGTCGTGCGCATAGCGCTTAGCATTGCCCCGAGGCGTGAAGTATCAGAACCGTTTTGAAAAATGGCCACAACGTCACCTTTGGTTTACCTGTCTGCACGGGATGATGGTTAACGCGTGTGGCAGCAATGTGACGCATATTAGGTGTCTCTACGGCAGGGCCGCCGTGTGCGCGCCGGTGTTTTCCCGATCAGGGGCGGGCCGGACCAGCCCCTGATCGGCGCCATGCTTAACGTCTGCGGCAGGCGCGCAACTGTTGGTCATACATTTGCGCGCGTGTGGCAACACGGTCGGCCACACCCAGCAACCACGGCTTGGCATTATACGACCCGCGCGCATAGCCAGTGTGCCCTTCGTGATAGGCCAGATACAGATTGCGCGCGTCGTTCAGGGCGATGCCGTTGCGTTCGCGGGATTTGTTGGAATACCAGCCCACGAAATCTGTGGCATCGCGTATATTCGTGCGCGTCGCACGGCGATTTCCGGTTTCGCGTTGGTATTCTTCCCATGTGCCATCCAGCGCCTGCGAATACCCAAGTGCCGATGACTGCCGCCCCATTGGAATGACCCCCAGCGTGTAGCGGACAGGGGTGCGCGCATCCCCGATAAAGCGACTTTCGGCATGGATAATCGCCATTTGCACAGGCACACCCACGCCCCAACGGCGTTCCGATGCGCGCATGGCTGCGAAATATTGCGGCCGTTCTGTCGCCAGCGCGCAGGCGTTGTCCAGATTGCGCGGCGCAGAAAATTCCTGCCTGCCGCCACAAGCGGCCAGAATGGCCACTACGAAAAGAAGTGCATATGTTCTGCTCATGACTGCCTCGGTTTTTTTATTTTAGCATATCGGATTTTGCACCAAATGAAAGCCTGCCTTGGCATTATGACCCCTTGGAAACAGGCATTTTCTTATATCTGGCGCGTTCGTGAACGCTGTTTCCGGCTGAACTGGGGCCCTTAACGATATTTTCAAGAACTGCCGGTATTCTGATCAATGGGTGAATAAAGGTGGGTGTTATGCAAAAAACTGACAATGTCAGGCCAATTATTATCAAGCGTAAAAAGGTGTCTGGCGGGGGCGGCCATCATGGCGGCGCGTGGAAAGTGGCCTATGCAGATTTTGTGACGGCGATGATGGCATTCTTCCTGATGCTGTGGTTGCTGGGCTCGGCAGATGACGAACAGCGCAAGGGAATAGCGGATTATTTCTCCCCAACCCTCAGTTTTCAAAGCCGGTCTTCGGGCGCTGATGGTGTTATGGGCGGGCGCGCGATTAGTGAAGATACCTCCATCACTGATGAAGGGGCAAGCCGCGGCCAGTTGGAAGCCGAACAGGCATTGCTGGAAGAACTGGCCGAAACATTCGAGGCCATGTCGGGGCAAAGCGCGCTTTATGAACAAGCCTTGCAGCATGTGAATATCAAGCTGACAGATGAGGGGTTGGTGGTCGAGATGCATGACTTGCCAGACTCGCATCTGTTCGACCCGCGCAGCACGCAGCCCAACCCGATCCTGCTTGTGCTGGTCGACGTTCTGGCCGACGTGTTTGCTATGGTGACCAACCCCGTGGCCATAAATGCGCATTCTGCGGCGTTCCCGTCGGTTGTACTGGAAAACCCCGTCTGGACGCTGACGGTCGGGCGCGCGCAGGCCATGCGGGAACTGCTGGGCGCGTCCGGTTTCGCCGATCCGCGCATGAAGCGCGTCACGGGGTACGCGGATCGCAATCTGGCCGTGCCCATGAACGCGATGGACACCCGCAATAACCGTCTGGAGGTTATCTTGCTGCGCACGATGACACGCTGATCCGCTGGATTAGCGTGTCATTAACGCAGTCGGCGTAGACTGCAGATAAGAATCATGCTGTGGATGGAGCGAATATGAGCATTTCGTCGTCGATGAACGCGGGCATTGCAGGCTTGCGTGCCAACTCTGCCCGATTGGGGACCATTTCTGACAATATCGCAAACTCTGCGACACATGGCTACAGGCGTTCCGAAACGGCGTTCCATTCCATGGTTGTGGGAACCGGTGCCGCAGGGCAGGGGGCCTATTCGGCCGGCGGGGTCCGTTCATCGACCTTCCGGCAGGTCGATCAGGGCGGTTCCTTGATGGGGACGCAAAACTCTACCGATCTGGCATTGTCGGGGCGCGGCTTCTTTCCCGTAACAACCGAATTGGGCGCGCGGCTGAATGACGGGACGTCCCCGCTTCTGCTCTCGCCAACCGGATCCTTCCGGCAAGACAGCAACGGCGTTATGCGCGATTCTGCAGGCAATGCGCTGCTTGGCTGGCCGGTCAACCCCGACGGGTCGATGCCCGTCTACCCGCGCGACAATATCTCCGGGTTGCGCCCTGTCCGGATTGAGGTGAACCAGCAGGTCTCCGTTGCCACCAGTCTCGTGAACCTTGGTGTGAACCTTCCCGCCTCGGCGACGCTTCCCGACGCCTCCGGTGATCCGCATCTGATGTCGATCGACTACTACAATGCCGTCGGATTGTCAGGAAAGCTGTCGGTCGAGTTCACGCCCCAGATCGATCCCGCAGGGCCAACCAACACCTGGACAATGTCCCTGATGGAACAGGGGACGGGGGTGGCACTGGGGACATATACTGTGCAGTTCAATGATGCATCCGGTATTGGTGGAACGCTGCAGTCGATTACACGAACCAGCGCAGAGGGGGGGGATTATGACCCCGCAACTGGTACTTTCGACGTGGATGTGGATGGACAGCCGATCAGCTTCTTTGTCGGGAATTACGGCGAATACGGCAGCATGGTGCAGCGCGGCGTCAACTTCTCCCCTGTCGGGGTCGAACAAAACGGCTTTGGTTCCGGAAATTTGATCGGCTTGACTGTCGATGCGGCAGGAAATCTTGACGCCGTCTATGATCAGGGTTTTCGCAGAACACTGTTCCGTATCCCCATTGTTGACGTGCCAAATCCAAACGGCCTGACTGCGCTGAACAACCAGACATTTCAGGTTTCGCGCGACAGCGGCCCCTTTTTCCTGTGGGACGCTGGAACCGGCCCGGTTGGCTCGGTTGTTGGTTATGCGTTGCAGGAATCCGCAACTGATGTCGCTGCCGAACTCACAGCACTAATCCAGACCCAGCGGGCCTATTCGTCAAATGCGAAGGTTATTCAGACCGTTGATGAAATGTTTCAGGAAACGACAAATATTAAACGCTGATAGTGTCCAGAAGTGTCAGAAGGTAAATTGCCATGTCCTTGTCAACAGCACTCAATTCGGCCGCCAGCGGGTTGCAGCTTGCGTCCCGTGGCGCACAGATTGTGGCCGACAATATCGCGAATGCCAGCACCGAAGGATTTGGTGCAAGGTCGATAACGCAGGCCGCACGCGTGACCGGCAGTGCAGGAAGCGGGGTGGTCATGACTGGTATAACACGCCAGTCGGACCCGGCATTGATGGGCGAAATTCGCGGCGCCAATGCGGCACAGTCGGGGACAGACAGCCTGCTACATTTCTGGTCGAACATTGAAAAAAGTATCGGCACCCCTGGGGAGCCAGGCGCGCTTGGCACACATATCTTCTCGCTCGAGGAGGCGCTGAAACAGGCGTCGATCCAGCCGGAATCCCAATCTTCCCTGCAAAAAGTTGTCTTCGCAGCACAAAATCTGGCTGGAAAAATAAACGATATCGATACCGGCTTGCGGTCTGCCCGTGACAGGGCAGACGCAAGCATAAGTCAGGACGTTGACCGTTTGAACACTTTGTTCGAACAGATCAACGCCCTGAATTCCGACATTGCCCGACAAAAACTCTCCGGCGGGTTCCCGCATTCACTTGAAGATGCGCGCCAGAACCTGATTGATCAGGCATCCTCTATCATCCCATTGAAAGAAATTGCCCGTCCCGATGGCAGGTCCATGATCCTCGGTGCAGATGGCACGGTCTTTGTGGACCGTGATGTCACGACGCTGGAATTTCGACGGACCCCGTCGCCAGCTGCGGGGGAAACGGTCGGCGCTGGCGATCTGGGACGCCTTGTCATCAACGGTCGTGACGTCTCTGCGACAAGCCCGCTTTTGCAGTCCGGCAGTCTGGCAAGTGCCTTTCACATTCGGGATGTTCATATTCCGCAGGTTCAACAAGACCTTGACCATTTCGCGGCTGACCTTGTGAACCGGTTCTCGGATACCGATCTGGACCCGACCCTGCCGGCCGGCGCTTTCGGTATTTTTGCGATCCGTGCTGAAACAACGATGCCCGCAGATCTGGCAGGGATATCCGGTCGGGTCACATTAAACCCGATCATCGCCCCTGACGATGGCGGCACATTCTGGCGCATCAGGGACGGGTTGCATGCGTCAAGCCCGGGCCCGGTGTCCGAGAATGCCATTATTGCCCGAATGGGCGACGCGCTTCTTGCCTTTACCCCCGACCTTTCTGGCACGCGGCCCAATGCACAGCTCCAAGGTCATGCTGATGTGCTTTTGTCCAATGTGGCGACACAACGATTGGCCACAGAAACGCAGACTGCATATACATCCGCGCGGGTTTCTGCCCTTCAGGAATTGTTTGGCGCGAATGGCGTGGACACAGATGCCGAATTGCAAAAACTGCTCGTTCTGGAAAAATCCTATGCGGCGAATGCGCGCGTGATGGTGGCCGCAGATAGCATGCTGCGAACATTGCTGGAGATGTAGACATGAAACCTCTCGCACTCGGAGATATGGCGCGCAGTCAAGCGTTGCGACACAACAGCATCACCTTGAAGCGCCAGATGACGTCACTGCAACAGGAACTGATTTCGGGGCACGTCAATGACAAACTTCGCCGCACTGGTGGCGAAACTGCAGTACTGTCGGGTTTGCAGCGGTCCATGACGATCGCGCAAACCAATCAGGTTAACGCCACTGTCATTTCGACGTTCCTGAATGCCCAGCAAGAGGCGCTGGGCAGAGTGTCGGATATTGCACAAGAAAAGGCTGCATATCTGGTCAGGCCGGAACTTTTTGCGACGGATGATCGTTTGACGGGGGCTATTGACCGCGTCGACAATGCGCTGCGCGACATTACCACCCTTCTGAACACGAAGATTGCCGGCAAGAGTATCTTTGCGGGCAGCAATAGTGACGGCGCTGCGCTGCGTGATGTTGACAGTATTATCAGCAGTATTGTCAGCACCATACCGGCGGGCGCGGATTATCAAACTATTGACCAGATTGTTGCAGACTGGTTCGGACCTGGCGGCCAGTTTGAGGTCGAGCAGTATCTTGGCGGGCCCGAAAAGGGGGCGCCGGTCGCTCTTGGTGATGGCTATAGCCTGCGCCTTGATCTGACGGCAAGCGACCCTGCCATCCGTGGCATTCTGGCCGAATTAACGAAAGGTGCGATCCTGAAACAAGGGTTGCTTGCCAACGAGCCGGGCCAGCAGCGACAGCTTCTTACGAATATCGGTGCAAACCTGTTCAATGCAGTATCGGCATTTCAGTTCACGCAGGAAAATCTTGGGTTGAAGCAAGCCTATGCAGAGGAGGCGCGCACCGATGCGGAGGCGGCACACATATCGTCTCAAATGGCGTTGAACTCATTGCTTGGGGTGGATGAATATGACGTTGCTTCGCGTCTGAATGACGCAATGGCCCAGCTTGACAAGATTTATCTTATGACGGCCCGCTTGTCGCGCCTATCACTGAGTGAGTATCTATGAGGGTATTTCAGGCTGTTCTGCTTTGGTGCCTCGTCTCTGTTGTTGCGGTGCCGGTATTCGCGCAAACCAGATTAAAGGATCTGGTCGAATTTGACGGTGTGCGCGGGAATGATCTTGTCGGATACGGGCTGGTTGTCGGGTTGAACGGCACCGGCGACGGGGTGCGCAATTCGCCCTTTACCGAAGAAATCATGGTGACGATACTTGAACGGCTGGGGGTGAATGTCACAGGCGAGCAATTCAGGCCGCGCAATGTGGCAGCGGTTATCGTGACGGCATCCTTGCCGCCCTTCGCGCGGGCCGGTTCGCGTATCGATGTCTCGGTTTCCGCCATTGGTGACGCGTCCAGCCTGCATGGCGGCACGTTGGTCATGACCCCGCTGAATGGTGCGGACGGAAATATTTATGCTGTGGCGCAGGGCGGTATTCTGTCTGGTGGCGTCAGCATAGCCGGTGAGGCCGCTGCCGAGATTCGCGGGGTTCCGACATCGGGTGTTATTCCGTTTGGGGCGCGTGTTGAACGCGAAGTCGATTTTACATTATCGTCGCTGCGCATGCTGCGCCTGTCCTTGCGGAATGCTGATTTCTCAACAGCCGAGATTATTGAACGGGCCATAAACACACAGTTTCAACGCCGTATCGCAACCATGCTTGATTCCGGCACGGTCGAGATTGATGTATCGCGGGCAAATGTTGCCTCGACCGCCCATCTGATCAGCCAGATCGAGAATATTCAGGTGGTGCCCCAGACACGGGCGCGGGTTGTGATGGACCAGCGTTCGGGCACGGTCGTGATTGGCAGCGACGTCCAGATAAGCCATGTTGCAGTTTCGCAAGGGGCATTGACGTTGCGTGTCGAAGAAGCGCCGTTGGTTGTCCAGCCGAACCCGTTTTCAGAAGGGGAAACGGTTGTCGTTCCCCGTACGCGTGTGGGAATGGAGGATGACGACGGGCTGGGCTTGTTCGAGTTGCAGGCGGCAACAACACTGACCGATGTTGTCGAGGGGTTGAGCGCATTGGGGGTCGGCGCAAGGGAGCTTATAGATTTGTTGAGCACCATCCATGCGGCAGGTGCCCTGCATGCGGACCTGATCATTCGCTAAGGGTGCGGGTGGGGGTAAACGATTTCGGTCGGCGTTCAGTCGGACTGCCCTGCGGTATTTTGAGGTTGCAATGCCGGTTGCGTGGTATCGGGCCAATAGGGCTGCATCCGCGCCATAACCCCCATGCAGCCGCCAGCTATATGCCTGTCATCAGTCGGTGGCCGGGCGCATGATAAAGGTGCAAAACCCCGATTGGTCGCGCCTGCCGCCAACTTGTGCGCGTGATCAGCAAGGTTGGGGTTGCGGCATCGACTTGCAGGGCATCGGCGACCTGTGCCGGGGGCGTCGTTGCCTCGATCGCGATTTGCGCGCGGGTCAGCGGCACATTTCGCAACAGCCATTCATCAGCAGGTGTTTTTTCCAATATGTCGCGTGACAGCCCCTTGACGGTTGCGGGCAGCAACCAGCGATATTCAACCTGATGGGGCGTGTCATCTGCCAGATGCAGGGCCGCGATAAACCAGAATACAGTGTCCGCCGCCAACCCAAGCGCTACGCTAAGGTCGGGATTCGGGCGCAACCGGTCTGCGTTCAGCAGTCGATAGCCGGGGACATGCCCCGCCTTGCGGATTGCCTCGGCTATGATGGGCACGTCCAGTGGTGCTTTGCGCACGGGGTTGGCAGACACAGTGGTCCCGCCCTTGCGCTTGCGGTCCAGAAACCCCGCTGTTGCCAGATCGCGCAGGGCACGGCCGACTGTCGAGCGTGTGCATCCATAATGCTCGGCCAGTTCGACCTCTCTCGGGATCTGGTCGCCGGGTTTCCATATGCCCGACTGGATACGGCCAAGAAGGTCGCCACGAATGGCCTTCCAGTCGGCCTTGCCAGTGGGCGTTGTCACATCGCATCTCTCAATCGTGCCAGAACGCGGCGGTAGTCTGCGACGATGCCGGCCTTGTTGATATGTTCACCGGCACGCACCATGTGCCGCCCTGCCGACCACACATCGGCAATACACCGGTTATCGCCCGAAAAAATCGCTGTATCAAGAATCAGATCGCCGTCGCGGCCTTCAAGGTCGGGGTGATGCGCGTCCAGTGCGACAAGATCCGCCCAGAGCCCGTTGGAAATTTCCCCTGCCGCACGCCCTGCGGCAAGCGCACCGCCGCTGGCCGCGCCCTGCCACAGGACATGGCCAGTGGAACGGTCCGGCGTTGCCAGAACGGCGCGACTGTGGTCGCGCAGGCGTTGTGAATATTCCAACCCGCGCAGTTCCTCGGTCAGGGAAATGCGAATGTTCGAATCGCTGCCAATGCCAAACCGCCCGCCATGGTCCACGAACCGCGCACCGTCAAAAATGCCATCGCCAAGGCTGGCTTCGGTCATCGGGCACAATCCGGCCACGGCCCCTGTGCGCGCAAGTGCAACAGTCTCGGCAGGCGTCATCTGGGTGCAGTGGATCAGGCACCAGCGGTCCGAGAGCGGTGCATTGTCCAGCAGCCATTCCACAGGGCGCGCGCCCAAGGATGCCTGCACTTCGGTGACTTCTTCGGTCTGTTCGGCCAGATGCATATGCACGACGCCTGATCCGGCAAGGTCAATGCAGAATGCCAGATCATCCGGTTGAACCGCCCGCAGCGAATGGGGCGCGATGCCAATTGCGCTGTCGGCGGGCAGTGCTGCAAGGGTTTTCCCCGAATCGGCCACAAGCCGCGCGAAGCGGTCGCGGTCATTGCCAAAACGCCGCTGGCCTGGCGCAAGGGGACGGCGGTCGCAGCCGCCAAACCGGTACAGGACCGGCAGCAGGGTCAGCCCCATGCCGGTCTGTTCGGCGGCGGCGCAAATGCCGTCGGCCATTTCCGACAGTTTGTCATAGGGGCGGCCATCGGGTTGGTGATGCAGGTAGTGAAATTCGGCCAGTGCGCCAAACCCCGCTTCCAGCATTTCCATTTGCACCATGGCCGCAATCGCGCGGCAGTCATCGGGCGTCAAATGGTCAAGGAAGCGGAACATAAGCCGCCGCCATGTCCAGAATGTGTCGCGCGGGTCGGGACCGCGTGCTTCGGTCATGCCCGCCATCGCGCGCTGGAAGGCGTGGCTGTGCAGGTTGACCGGCGCAGGCAGCAGCGTGTCCACGACATGCCCTTGTTCTGCTGCGCCCGCAGTGACACTGGCGATCCGCCCCTGCGCGTCAATGCGCAGCAGAACGTCCTTCGCCCAACCATTCGGCAGCAAGGCCTGCCGTGCCCAAATCATCTGTTCGGTGTTCATCTTCATATTGACACTGTTATTATGCTTACGCATATTAATGACACGAACATGACGCAAAGGGAATAGCCCAGTGCAAGGCATTGCAACAGCCAGCCCGACCGACCAGCCCTTCTGCACCCGTCAGGGTGGCAGCCCGTTGGTGCTGGCCATACCGCATGCGGGCACGAATATTCCTGATGACGTGCACGCGGCGCTGAACGGGACAGGGCGCGCGCTGTCGGACACAGACTGGCATATGGACCGCGTCTATGACGGGTTGCTGGATGATGTGACGGTGGTGTCAGCGCGGTTTCACCGCTATGTTATTGACGCCAACCGCGACCCGTCCGGTGCAAGCCTGTATCCGGGGCAGAATACAACCGGGTTGGTGCCGCTGACGGATTTTGATGGAAACCCGATCTGGACGCATGAACCGGATGCGGCCACCATCGAGGGCCTGCGCGCGCAGTTTCACGCGCCCTATCATGCGGCACTGGCGGCGGAACTGGCGCGCGTCAAGGCGTTGCATGGCTTTGCGATCCTGTATGACTGCCATTCGATCCGGTCCGAAATTCCGTTCCTGTTTGAAGGCACCTTGCCGGATTTCAACATCGGCACCAATCATGGTGTGACCTGTGCGCCCGCCCTGCAAGACACGGTCCGGCGCCATTGCGCTGCGGCGGCGGGGTTCAGCCATGTGGTGAACGGCCGCTTTTTGGGCGGTTGGACAACGCGGCATTATGGCCAGCCGGAACAGGGCATTCATGCCATCCAGATGGAACTGGCCCAATCCACCTATATGCAGCAATCCCCGCCCTGGGCCTGGGATGACGGGCGCGCCGCGCGGTTGCGTGCGGTGCTGGGTCCAATGTTGCGCGACATCGCAGCATTGGACCTGTCTTGAATACGACTGAAGAAACCCCAACAAGGAGCGATAGAATGAAAACCCTTACCAAGACACTTTGTGCGCTGACGCTGTCGGCTGTGGCGCTGGGTGCGCCTGCGGTGGCACAGGAACGCGTGTTCGTGGGCATTGCAACCGGCGGCACGGGCGGCACATATTACCCGCTTGGCGGTATGCTGGCGCAGCTGATTTCCAACACCGCCGAGTTGGAAGGCAAGCGCATTTCCGCGACTGCCGAAACCGGCAATGCATCGGTGGCAAATGCAGGCCTGCTGGCACAAGGCGAGATCGAGACTGCGTTCATCGCCGCTGATATTCTGGATGCCGCCTATCGTGGTGCCAACCAGTTCGAAGGCAACGCTGCCGAAAACATCCGCGCGCTTGGCTCGCTTTACCCCGAAACCGTGCAGCTTGTGGCGCGCGCGGGCGCCAATGTGACCAGCTTCGCGGATATGGCCGGAAAATCCGTATCGTCCGGTTCGCCGGGTTCGGGGCAGTGGCAGTTGCTGGGTGACCTGCTGGAAGCCCACGGCATGACCCGCGAGGACGTGTCGGAAGACTATTCGTCCTTCGCGCAATCGGCAGACAAGCTGCGCGATGGCAATCTGGATGCATCGCTGATTACCGCAGGTATTCCTACAGCCTCGATCACGGAACTTGCCAATGGCCATGATATTACTGTCGTGCCGCTGTCGGGCGATGAGATTGCGGCGCTTCAGGAAGTGCAGCCCTATTATGCGTCGGTAACCCTGCCCGCAGGCACCTATCGCGGCATTGACGCGGATGTCGAAACGCTGGCTGTGCGCGCGATCTGGGCCACGCATGCCGATCTGGATGATGATCTGGCCTATGCCATGGTCAAGGCGCTGTATGAAAACACCGACACGCTGGCGCAGGTCCATGTCATGGGCGGCCAGATTTCGTTGGAAACCGCGCTCGAGTCCGTCTCGGTGCCGCTGCATCCCGGTGCGGAACGGTTTTACCGTGAAATGGGCCTGATCGATTGATCTGCCACGGCAAGTGTCGCGTGTTCGCGCTTGCCGCTGTGATTCTGGTCATGGGCGGCCCCGCTGTCGCCCATGATTGCATGAAGCGCATGCTTGACGTGATCCATCTGCGTGACGGCACGACGCTGGTTGCGCTGCCTGCGCAACCGTTTTCGTTGCGTTGGCGCAATTCGGTTACGCGGACCATGGTTCAGGCGGATTATATCCTTGACCCGCAGGGGCAGATCATCCAGATCGCCGAACGGTTTGCGGCCCACGGCCCCGGTATGGCCCATGACGGCACAGGCTGGCGGGTCGAGGGGGGGCAGATGGTCATCGACCTGCACCGGAATGTGGGGCAGCTGGTCCTGCGCAGTGCGCCCGAATATGAAAACCGCCTGATCGCAGGCGACACAGTGATCGACCTGACGCGGTGGCCTGCAACCCCGCTTGAAATACGCCCGTCCGATTGCAAGGAACCCCCGCAATGAATACACCCGCCCCCAAAAGCGACCTGACCGCCGCCGAAATGGAAGCGCTGGTTCGCAAATATGACAGCGAAACCAACTTTCGCCGCCTGACAGGGGTGACAGGGCTTGTGGTGACACTGGCCTGCATCGTGCTGAGTGTGTTTCACATCTACACATCCGGTTTCGGGCTGCTGAATGAAGTCATGCACCGTTCTGTGCATATGAGTTTCATCATGCCGCTGGTGTTTTTGCTGTTCCCGCGCACGCGGGCCGAAAAGCCGGTGCGCGCATGGGGGTTCGGGCTGGCGTTCGCGGTGTTCTATGTCTTTTTGGGGGTGCAACTGGCCGATGCGCTAAGCGGGCGGATACCGGATATGGCGCGCTGGGGGCTGATCGGTGTCAGCTTCGCGCTGGCGCTGACGGCGTTGCCCGTCAACGCGCTGGGCGGGCAGGGTGACCGGCTTTCGGTCATGGACTGGCCGCTTGCCATCGCGGGGGGCGCATCGTCGCTGTATCTGATCGTATTCTTCGATTCGATCTTCATTCAGAATGTGGGTTTCCCGCAACCGCTGGATTATGTGATGGGCCTGCTGGCCATTATCATGGTGCTGGAAGCCGCGCGCCGCACCATGGGCGAAGTGCTGCCCGTCATTGGCACATTGGCCCTGCTTTACGCGATTTTCGGCCCCTATCTGCCGGGGGATCTGGCGCATCGGGGCTACAATATCATCCGGCTGGTCAATCACCTGTATCTGGGGACCGAAGGGATTTACGGCATTGCCATCGGGGTGGTTGCGACATTCGTGTTCCATTTCGTGCTGTTCGGGGTGCTGGCGCAGAAATCGGGCCTTGGGCAGTTATTCATCGATCTGGCCAGTATCGTCGCGGGGCGCTATGCGGGCGGGCCTGCCAAGGTGTCGGTTGTGTCATCGGGGTTCTTTGGCATGATCTCCGGCTCTCCGGTGGCGAATACTGTGACGACGGGGGCCTTCACCATTCCGATGATGAAGTCCAAGGGGTTTTCGGGCCGGTTTGCTGCCGCGACCGAAGCCTCGGCCAGTTGTGGCGGGCAGGTGACGCCGCCCATCATGGGCGCGGCCGCGTTTGTCATGACCGAAATGCTGGGCGTGCCGTATAATGAATTGATCCTGATCGCCATTATTCCGGCGGCGTTTCACTACCTGTCCACCCTGTTCATGGTCCATCTGGAAGCGAAACGCCTGAATCTGGAAGGGATCGCGCCCGACAAGTTGCCGCAATTCATGGATGTGCTGGCGCGGTCATGGCACCTGTTCATTCCGCTGGTTGTGATGGTCACCCTGCTGTTGATGAAATTCACCCCGTTCCTTGCGGCCTTCTGGGGGATTATCCTGACAATAGGGTGTTCCTATATTCCCGCCATATTGCAAACAGTGGGCCTTGGCCGTCGCATGGATGCGGGCAGTGCGCTGACGCCCGTGCGTTTGAAAGAGGCGCTGGAAAGCGGCGCGCAGCAATCCATCGCGATTACGGCGGCCTGCGCCTGTGTCGGCTTCATTCTGGGGGTCACCACGCTGACGGGGATGGGGTTCAAATTCTCTGGTGCGGTGATCGACGGGGCTGCATGGATGGGGGCGACCATCTCGGCACTGGACCCGCTGGGATTCCTGTCGCAAAACGGCACAACGCTGTTTTTCGCGCTGATCTTCGTGGCGGTTGCCTGTATCATCATGGGCGCGGGGATTCCCACGACGCCCACCTATATCATCCTTGCCGCCATCGCAGCGCCCGCATTGCAGCAACTGGGTGTGCCGCTGCTGGCCACACATTTCTTCGTGTTCTATTACGGGGTTCTGGCCGATATTACGCCGCCGGTGGCCCTTGCGGCCTATGCAGGTGCGGGGATTGCGAAATCCGACCCCATGAAAACCGGCATGACGGCGTTCCGCCTGTCCATGGGCAAGGCATTGGTTCCGATGATGTTCATCTACGCGCCTGCGCTGCTGTTCATTGATTTCACATGGTGGGATTTCATGCTGGCGTTGTCGTCAGGGGTGCTGTCCATCGTGGCGCTGTCCGTGGCCTATATCGGGTTTTTTAAGACAAGCGTGGCGCGTTGGGAAAAATGGGTGCTTAGCCTTGCGGGGTTGGCACTGGTGGCCCATGATCTGACGACCATCATGTTAAGTGCGGCGGTCGTGCTGACAATTCTGTGGCGCAACGGTCGAAAGCCACCTGATACGGCGGTGCCACGACCGCAAGACTGATCCCCAGGCAAGAAGGCTCGCATCCTGTTTCAGATGCGGGCCTTGAAGTTTCATGTGCCGACATCATTGCCGGTCGGGTGCCTTATCAGGGGCGGACGGCCACGACTTCGATTTCGACAAGCCAATGCGGGTTTGCCAGACCGGCCACCTCGAATACGGAACGGGTGGGCAGGTTGGGCTGGTCCTCTGTGCCGAAGAACTGGACATAGCCATCCATGAAGCCGCCGAAATCCATCCGGCCGCTGTCATCGGCCACCAGATAGACCTGCATTTTCACGACATCGGACATGGTCAGGTCCAGATCTTCAAGTGTGCTGTTGATCCGGCCCAGAACGGATACGGTTTGCGCTTCGGTATCGCCAAATGCGCCTGCGGTATTGGGTTCCGCGTCCGTGTTCGTGACGCCGGGGACCGCACCGCTGAGATAGACCAGCGTGGCGTCTGCGGGAATTTCAACGGCGCGCAGGATCGGAAAATCTGATCCGGGCGTCCTGTGGCGCACGACTTCGGCTTGCGCGATACCGCCCAGCAAAAGGGATGCGGCGGCTGCAGAAAGTAGGGTTTTGCTCAACATGGGTCGTTCCTTGGGGTAAAATCGGGTCTGGGGGTGAAATCAGTTCTGGCGGCCAGCCACATGTGACCGGCCGCCAGTTTGGTCTGGGACGCGCGAAGGCGCGCGGTCTTTAGCGCGTCTGGGACACCATTTCAGGTGTTGCCGGATCATCGGGGTAGTCATTGCCGAAACTGGTCCGGATGTAGTTGACCACTTCGGCAATCTGTTCGTCGTCCAGCACGCCGCGCAGGGGGGGCATGGCCGCCTGACCGTGCAGTGTCAGCATCACGGCATATTCGGGGAATTCCAGCGTCGGGTTGTCAGCCAGCGCGGGATAGCGTGCTGCGCCGGTTGCCCCCTGACCATCCGGCATGTGGCAGCTTGCGCAGACAGCCTTGTAGATCCCCTCTCCGGTTTGCTGGGTCAAAACGCTGCGGCTTTCGAACCACGCGTCGCTGTCATCCGCGATGGCAGGGACGGCGGCAAGGGTGGCTGCGAACAGGGCGGGGGTGAATAGTTGGTGCATGCGCATCGGTTATTCTCCTGCTGCGGCGATTGCGGTTTCATTCAGGCGGCGGATCGCATCCAGCGATGACAGAACCGCGCCTTCCATCCATGCGGGAAGATAGGACAGATGTTCGCCCGCGCAGACAATGCGCCGGTCCATTGCGACCGCATCATCATACTGGGCGTCCTTGTCCTGCCACAACCCGTAGCAGCCCAGCGTCCACGGCACGCGGTGCCATGCCACAGAAACCCCTGCCTTGAATTCTTCGGGCATTTGGGGGTGAATCTGGCTGCCCCATTCAATGGTGCGCCGCACGCGGTCTTCGGGTTCGATTGACGAATACTGATACGCCAGCGCCCCCCATGAATACGCCCCCAGAACAACGCCGGGCTTGTCCGACAGATAGTCATTCGACGGGTACGAGATTTGCGAGATGGGCAGGTCGGTATAGGTGGTCCCGCCGTAGATATGCTCGTCCTCTTCCCAGAAGCGGCGCTTGAATTCCAGCCCGACCTTGATGGATGCCGCGTAATGCATGGTCTGGATCACATTTGCCAGCGGGCCAGAGAAGTCATGGTCGATCTGGCTGAGGATCGAGAAGGGGATGGTGCAGACGCAGTAATCCGCGCTGGCCGTGCCTTCTGCGCCATCGTTTTCCAGATCTTCATAGGTGACGGTCACGCCACCCTCATCCTGCCGGATCTGTGTGACGCGTTTACGATAGCGGACCAGATCGCCCAGATTGTCCGCCATGGCGCGCGCGATCATGTCCATCCCGCCCTTGGGCTGGAAAATGGGCATGGATCCGTTCAGGGCCTCGCTGGTGGCAAGGCGCGACCACAGGCCCGAATCCAGCAAGGTGGACAGGTCCAGAATTTCATTCGCAATCGGTGCACCATCGACCCCGCCACCGGGCGGGCGCTCATAGCCGCGGCGCGCACTGGCGGTGTTGCCGGACACATAGGCATTGTCACTGTTCAGCGCGCCGAAGGTGCGCAGACCGGCCAGCAGGTTTTCCTTGTCCTCCTCGGACAGCACTTCGTCCAGTGCACCCTGATCGGTGACTTTGGACAGCAGGTCGGAAATATGGCCGCGGAAATCAGCATTGATTTCACGGTAGCGCACGGGCTTGCCGTCAAATGCATCGACCGAATGCACATAGGCATGGTTGTTGATCTGGATCAGCGGTTCCAGTTCGACCCCCAGCCTGCGGCAATAGTCCAGAATGCCGTAATGGTTATAGGGCACACGCCATGGACCGGGGTTGAAGTAATTGCCTTCGGCAAAATCCACAGTCTGGGTAAAGCCGCCCAGTTCCTCATAGGTGTCGCCCGCGCGCATGGTCCAGCAGCGTCCGCCTGCCACATCGCGGAACTCCAGCACCTCGACCTCATAGCCCGCGTCGCGCAACTCCATCGCGGCGATCATACCGGCGATCCCGGCCCCAAGGATAAGCACTTTCGTGCCCTCGGGTGCACGCTCCAGTTGTATATGCCCGTCATAGGGTGACGCATGTGCGACCCCCATCATACCCATGGCCTGATACATTGCCGCAGCGCCACCGGCTGCGCCCACCATTGTCAGGAATTCCCTTCTTGACGGGTTGAGTGTTGTTTTATCAGCCAAAATAGCCTCCAAACTGAATTATGTCCGCCCCCAGATTCGGCCGGGTGCGACATTTTGTCAAGGGAAGCGGCTTGCTGATACCTGCTGATGTCATTCCCCGCGCGAATGAAGTTGCACCACAGGGGCCTGCAATCCTGGGCTGTATGGCGCGCGGCGCAGACGTGTCCTGTGGCGCCCTTAGTCCCCTAGCGGCAGCGGAATTGTCCGCCCGTGATAGGCCGTCAAAGAGGCGCGCACCCTGCGCAGATATTCGGAACTGAGTTCGGGACGTTCGCGGGCCACGGACAAGGCCAATGCGTCCAGCACGATCAACAACGAGAACCGAATGGCGGTCGGTTTGAAAATATCGGGGTGTTCGGGAATCGCGAAGGTGATGGGAATTTCCGCCAGTTGTGCAAGCCGGCTATTGGGGCTGGTTATGGCGATGGTGGTCGCGCCATAGCTTTTGGCGATTTTCGTGGCCGCGATCATGGCATCCACCTCTCCGCTGGCGGAAAACACCATCAGCACATCATCAGCCCCCAATGTCGCGGCCTGCATTTGTGCCTGATAGCTGTCATTGACAAAGGATGCGGGAACGCCAATGCGAAACAGGCGGTTTGCTGTTTCCATAGCCATCATGGACGACCCGCCCCCGATTCCTGCTGCAAGCGTGCGTCGCGCAGTGCTAAGGGCGTGTTTCGCGGCCTCCATCTGGGTGTGGTCCAACTGGTGGCGCAACATGGCGGCAGCAGAATGAAACGCCGATAACACATCATCCACGGCGGTTTCGGTGCCTGTCGGGTGGTCGCCGGGGTCTGTGTCGAAATACTGCATGCTGACAGCAAGGTTCTGCGCCAGCCGCAATTTGAATTCCCGAAAGCCGTCACTGCCCAGCGACCGGCAAAACCTGACCACTGTGGGCGTGCTGACACCAGCGCCCGCCGCCAGTTCGGCAATTGTCATGCTGCTGATGCGCATCAGATTGGCCTTGACGTAATCGGCCACTTTCTGTTCGCGCGCTGCCAGCTTGCCATCCAGCCTGTCCAATGCGCTGATCACATCCACAACACCGATCTGACCGCGGTTTTGCAGTTTCACATTGGTGTCGGCTGTCGGGTTTTGGGCTTTCATGGGGGGCTCCAATATGAAACTTAGCTTCATTTCTATGGTAGTTTTGCAGGAATCTGCAATAAATTTGTCCCAAAAGGAACTTTAGTTACAAATTACGCTTGTTTGCGCAAATATTGCTGATATATGTAACGCAATTACAAATTATGCGGCGCGTCACGCTTGCGCTCGGCGCGTATAAGTCCGGAAGGGAACTGGCTGATGAAAGTGTTCTGTGCGTCCATAGCAACCGAGACGAACACATTCTCGCCGCTGCGCACGGATTTGTCGGATTTTCACGAAAGTTTCTATGCCCCCCCCGGCCAGCACCCGCAAACGCCAACATTATGTTCCGCTGTGTTCCCTGAGTTGCGCATGCGGGCGCGGCGCGGTGAGATTGAGCTGGTAGAAGGCACCGCCACATGGGCCGAACCTGCCGGTCTGGTCAGTGCGCAGACATGGGCGCATTTGCGCGACGAAGTGCTGGGGCAGTTGCGCGCAGCCATGCCGGTGCAAGCCGTGGTTCTGGGGCTGCATGGTGCAATGATTGCACAAGATTGCGTGGATTGCGAAGGCGAGTTGCTGGCCGAAATCCGCAAGATTGTGGGGCCAGATGTCAAGATCGGGGCCAGTTTCGACCCGCATAGCCACCTTAGCGCTGCGCGGGTGGATAACGCCGATATCATTACAGTGTTCAAGGAATTCCCGCATACCGATTTTGTGGAAGCAGGCGTTGCATGTGTGGACCTGACGCTGCGCGCCGCGCGCGGGGAAATCCGGCCGGTGATTTCGGTATTCGATGTTCGCATGATTGATGTGCTGCCGACCAGCCGCGCACCGATGCGCGGTTTTGTGGACCGTATGCGCGCACTGGAGGATGAAGGCGCGGCGCTATCCCTTTCTGTGATACACGGGTTCATGGCTGGCGATTCCCCTGATCTGGGGGTCAAGATGGTGGTCATTACCGATGATGCGCAGGCGGCAGGGGATGCATTGGCGCGCAAACTGGGGCAGGAGCTATTCACCTTTCGCGGACGCGCGCGCCCCGATTTTATGGACCCTGCCGCCGCGCTGGACAGGGTGGCGAAATCCGGTAGCTGGCCAGTAGTCCTTGCTGATGTCTGGGACAATCCGGGCGGCGGGGTGCCGGGGGATTCCACCATCATTTTGCGGCAGGTGCTGGATATGGGGTTGCGCGATATTGCCTTTGGCACCATCTGGGACCCTATGGCCGCGCGTATATGTCATGCGGCAGGCGAGGGGGCGCAGTTGAAACTGCGTTTCGGGGGCAAGACATCTGATGTGGCTGGCGATCCGGTTGATGCGGTGGTGCGTGTTGTGCGCGTGCAGCGCGATGCGGTCCAAAGTTTCGGTGCCTCCGTCGTGCCGTTGGGCGATAGTGCGGTGATTGAATTTCAAGGTGTTCAGGTGGTTCTGAACTCCACCCGCTCGCAGGCGTTTTCGCCGGATTTGTTCACCAATCTGGGGATTGATATTGCGGCTAAGCGCGCATTGGTTGTGAAATCGACGAACCATTTTCACGGGGCGTTTGCGCCGGTCGCATCAGAGATTTTGTATTGCGCCGTTGACGGACCTTATCCGAATGATCCGCGCCGCACGGATTACAAGCATCTGACACGCGCAATCTGGCCCAGGGTGGATGACCCGCATGGCACGGACGGGAACGCCTGATGTTCGGGCAGATCGCAACCCCTGCCGTGCTGGTCGATCTGGATATTGCGCAAGCGAATATTGACCGGTTTCAGGCCCATGCAACGCGCGTCGGTGTGGCCGTGCGCCCCCATATCAAGACGCATAAACTGCCAATGCTGGCCCAAGCCCAGATCAGGGCGGGCGCGGTCGGTATAACATGCCAGAAGTTGTCCGAAGCCCGCGCGATGATCGCGCAAGGCGGGATTGCGGATATTCTGATTACCTATAACATTGTCGGCAAGGGCAAGCTGTCAGACCTGCGCGCATTGGCTGAAAACGTGCAGTTGCGCGTCACGGCTGACAGCCGCGATGTGGTTGCGGGCCTGTCGCGGGCCTTCAGTGATGCGCCACAGCCGTTGGATGTGCTGGTCGAATGTGACACGGGCGCGGGGCGTTGCGGGGTTCTGACACCCGATGCGGCCTGCGCGCTGGCGCAAACCATCGCGCAGGCACCGGGCTTGCGATTTGGCGGATTGATGACTTATCCGCCTGCGAATGCGATGCGCGATGTGGCCGGCTGGTTGACGCGTGCAGCGCAAACCTGCGAGTCGGCGGGCCTGTCGGTTCCCGTAATTTCAACTGGCGGGTCGCCAGATATGTGGGCCGTGCAAGCCTTGCCATGGCCTACGGAATATCGGGCAGGGACATATGTTTATAATGACCGTTCGCTGGTGGCGCGCGGGGTGTGTGACTGGGATTCCTGTGCGCTGACAGTGCTGGCAACAGTTGTGTCCGTGCCAGCCGCCGACCGCGCCGTGATCGATGCAGGCAGCAAGGTGCTGTCATCCGATCTGCTGGGCCTGACGGGGCATGGGCATGTTCTGGGACGGCCTGATATTTGCATCAATGCCCTGTCCGAGGAGCATGGCATTCTGCGTGCCGATCCTGTTGCGCTGAAGGTTGGCGACCGGCTGCGTATTGTTCCGAACCACGCCTGCGTGGTGGCAAACCTGCTGGACCGCGTGCAGCTGCTGCGCGCAGGCGTGCCGCAGGGGGAAACGCAGGTGACCGCGCGCGGGCAGGTCTGGTGACTGGCCCGCCTGACCAAAGCAACAATAATTCTGACAAACCAAATAACAGGAGTGACAAGATGACACTGGAACGCATCGGGGTATCGCGCACAGGCGCAGGTGGCCAGTCCTTGCCGTTTTCGCCAGCCGTGCGGGCGGGGGATGTGATATATGTTTCCGGTCAGGTCGCCATGAAAGAGAATGGCGAGATTGAACCCGGCGGCATCGAGGCGCAGACGCGGCGCACCATGGAAAACCTCAAGGCAGTGCTGGAACTGGCCGGATGCACATTTGATGATGTGGTCAAGGCGAATTGCTGGCTGGATGATCCGCGCGATTTCTGGACTTTCAACCGCGTCTATGCCGAATATTTCCCGAACGGCGGTCCTGCGCGGTCAACCGTTCAGGCAACGCTGATGGTCGATGCCAAGGTCGAGGTTGATGTGATCGTTTACAAGCCGCTGGCGAAATAAAGGCGCGTATATCGCGGAAGGCATGTACAGGGTGGGGGCACATTCTATGACAGAAGGTTTGGACAGGCCGGTGGATGAGGGTGCGTTGCTGCGCATATCCGGTTTGAAAAAGCACTTCCCGATCACATCGGGTGTGTTGCAGCGCACAACCGGCCATGTGCGCGCGGTCGAGGATGTGACCCTGTCCATCCAGCCGGGCGAAACGCTGGCACTTGTCGGTGAATCCGGCTGTGGCAAAAGCACGGCGGGGCGGTTGATCCTGCGCCTGATCGAGGCAACGTCTGGCAGTGTTACCTTTCAGGGGCGTGATGTCCGTAGCCTTGACAGTCGCGCCCTGCGCGCCTTGCGGCGGGACATGCAGATCATCTTTCAAGACCCGTTTTCGTCACTGAACCCGCGCATGCGGGTGCGTGACCTGATTGCAGAACCGATTGTGTTTCACAAACTGGTGCGCGGGCGTGCGCAGGTTGATGCCCGCGTTGATGAATTGATGCAGATTGTCGGCCTGTCGCCCGCGCATCGGGACAAGTTCCCGCATGAATTCAGCGGTGGCCAGCGCCAGCGCATCGGGATCGCGCGGGCCCTGGCGGTGCAGCCGAAATTCATTGTCTGTGATGAACCGATTTCGGCGCTGGATGTGTCCATTCAGGCGCAGGTGTTGAATCTGTTGTCGCAGCTGCAACGGGATTTCGGCCTGACATATCTGTTTATATCGCATGATCTTAGTGTTGTGCGCTATGTCAGCGACCGTGTGGCGGTCATGTATCTGGGCAGGATTGTGGAACTGGCCGACACGGCGGCCCTGTTTGAAGAACCCCGCCACCCCTATACGGCTGCGTTGCTGTCGGCCATTCCCGTGCCTGACCCCACCTTGAAGCGTGACGCAAGGGTGATCCTGTCAGGTGACGTGCCAAGCCCGTCAAACCCGCCGCAGGGTTGCCCGTTTCATCCGCGCTGCACCTATGCGCAGGATATCTGCCGAACCAAGGTGCCATCATTGCGCCCTGTGGCACGCACCTCCGGCAGGTCGGGCACTGTTGCATGCCATCTGGCCGATGATCTGGAACTTGCCGGTATTCCAACCCCAGCACCGCAAACCGCAACAGGGGGGACGACATGACTTCGCTGGACCCCAATTCCGTGCGACAAGGTGACCCGATGACGTCAAAACCGCCTGAAACCGGAAACCGTGGCGCGCCCGCGTGGCTGATGCGTCTGAACGGGCGCATATTGTTTGGCGGTGCCCTGGTTCTGTTGATCATCATCATCGCGGTGGCCGCGCCGTTGCTGGCAACCCATGATCCGCTGCGCGTGCGCATGTCGGGGCGGTTAATGCCGCCGGGGGCCGAACACTGGCTTGGAACCGACAATAACGGCCGCGATATTTACAGCCGCATATTATATGGCGCGCGCGTTTCGGTGCTGGTGGGCGGTGCCGTGGTGGTTTTGTCCACGCTGATCGGGGCGTTTATCGGGCTGGTATCGGGCTATTTCCGTCGTCTTGACGGGGTGTTCATGCGTTTCATGGATGCGCTGATGACATTCCCGTCCATCCTGCTGGCGATTGCGATTGTGGCCGCATTGGGGGCCAGCACCCAGAATGTTGTTATCGCGCTGACCATCAGTTTCATTCCGCATACGGCGCGGGTGGTGCGCGGCAAGGTGTTGAGTGTGCGCGAAGAAACCTATGTGGAATCCGCGCGGGCGGTGGGTTTGGGCGACTGGCTGATTATCCGGCGCTATATCCTGCCCAATGTCATGGCGCCGCTGATGGTGCAGGCCACGTTCATTCTTGCGCTGGCCATTATTGCAGAAGCGGGCCTGAGTTATGTTGGTGCGGGCACGCCCCCGCCGCAGCCCAGTTGGGGCAATATTCTGGCTGACGGGCGGTCCTATCTGCACAATGCATGGTGGATGACGACCTTTCCGGGGCTGTTCATCATGGTGTCGGTGCTGGGGCTGAACATTATGGGCGATGGCCTGCGCGATATGCTTGACCCCCGTATGGAGGCCGGAAAATGACCACAGCCAAGGCAACGCAAGGGCAAGATCCCGCCATCAATGTGCTGGACGTTGACAACCTGCAAACCCATTTCCGCGCCAAGGGCACAGTGCTGAAAGCTGTCGATGGCGTCAGTTTTTCGATCGCGGCAGGGGAAACGGTGGCCTTGGTGGGCGAATCCGGTTGCGGCAAAAGTGTGACTGCGCTGTCATTGCTGCGCCTGATATCAGAACCGCCGGGCCGGATTGTGGGCGGCGCTGTCCGGCTGGATGGCGAGGATTTGCTGACAAAAAGCCAAGCCCAGATCGAGGATATTCGGGGCAATCGCGCGGCGATGATCTTTCAGGAGCCGTTGACCGCCCTGAACCCTATTCTGCGCGTCGGCCACCAACTGGCCGAAGTTATTCACCGCCATCATCCGCAGCGAAGATCGCAGGCGCGCGCAGATGTGCTGGACATGCTGCGCAAGGTGGGCATTTCGGACCCGAAGGGGCGGTTGAATGCCTATCCGCATCAGTTAAGCGGTGGAATGCGGCAGCGCGTGATGATCGCAATGGCGCTGTTGTCCACCCCGCGCCTGCTGATTGCGGATGAACCGACCACCGCGCTGGATGTCACCATTCAGGCGCAGATTCTGGACCTGATGCGGGATTTGCGCGACCAGTTGGGCACAGCGATGCTGCTGATTACGCATGATCTGGGTGTTGTGGCAGAAATGGCCGACAGGGTGGTTGTGATGTATGCGGGGCGGGTGGTTGAACAGGCCCCCGTCAGGGACTTGTTTGCCAACCCCGCGCATCCCTACACCCTTGGCCTGATGCGCTCGACGCCAAATTTGGCGACCCAGCGCGGCCAGTTGGCGGCAATTCCGGGTCTGGTGCCTACGCTGGCGGATATGGGCCGCATTGAAGGGTGCAAATTCGCGGAGCGATGCAGTTTCGCAACCCAGAAATGCCATGCATCCGATCCGCCGCTGGAGGGGGCGGGGAGCGGCCGTCAGGTCCGGTGCTGGCATTCTGCGCAAGTCCTGCAACAGACGGTAACACAGGGTTAGGAACAGATTGTCGGGGCCGCAGACGGCAATCGGGGAATGACGGGCATATTTGTAATTAAAATACAAAAATATGTTGATTGACCCCAAAAATCTGCGAAAGTGTGAAGCTAAGATACAAAATGAACATCAACGGGAGAGAATGACATGAGGAATCTTTTGAATTCGACCAGCGCGATCGTTCTGGCAGGCGGTATTGCATTTGCAGGTGCGGCCCATGCCGCATGTGACGGGACTTATGGCGGGGTGCTGAATATCGCAGGGCCGCTGCCACTGGTGACGCTGGATCACATGATGATCACACAAGAACCGACCGCCCCCAGAAATGCCGTCTATGAACAGCTTGTTGCGCTGGACGCCAATCTGGCACCACAGCCCGCGCTGGCGACCGAATGGCAGGTCAGCGATGACGGCCTGACATGGACATTCACATTGCGCGAAGGGGTGCAGTTCCATAACGGCAAGACACTGGACGCCGAGGATGTTGTCGCATCATGGGAACGCTACAGCGAAGTCGGGTCGCGCCGGTTCGAGCTGGCTGATGTGGACCGTGTCGAAGCGGTGGACGCACTGACCGTTGCGGTGCATCTGTCGCAACCTTACGGGGCGTTGCTGGAATCCATTTCGGCCATGTCCGGTGCTTGGGCCATCATGCCTGCCGACATCGCGCGCGAACTGGGCACGGACCGTGCAGACCGCGCAGAACAGGTGATCGGCACAGGGCCGTATATGGTCAAGGAAATCGTGCCCGAAATCCGCACAACGCTGGAACGCTTCGACGGCTACACCCGCCATGAGGGCGAGGCCAGCTACAATGCCGGCCCGCGCTGCGCCTATTTTGACGAAGTGAACTTTGTCCATATTGCGGACCCGTCCACGCGCGTATCTGCCCTGCTGACCGGCGAGGTTGATCTGGCAATTCAGGTCCCCGGTGATGAAGCCGACCGGCTGATTGCCGCAGAAAACACGCAAGTGATCCCCACTAGCCCAGGCGCGCGCGTGTATTTCAAGTTCAATGTCGCAGGCGGTGTTTTCGCGGATTATCCGCTGTTGCGCGATGCGGTGCGCGCCGGTCTGGACACCGAAGAACTTATGTGGGGGTTCGGCCCGTCTGATTACTGGCGCGTGAACAACACCCCGCGCTTTCAGGAACCGCAATGGCCATGGATTGACCAGTCCCACCATTTCCCCAACGATATGGAACTGGCCCAGCAACTGGTCGAGGAGTCAGGATATCAGGGCGAGGAAATCCGCTTTCTGGTGGTTCCGGGCGGTGCGACCGGTTGGGAAAAAGCCCCTGCCATGGACCAGTATCTGCGCGATCTGGGCCTGAATGTGCGCATGGAAAATCTGGACTCGGCCACGTTTGGCACGGTGCGCCGTGATCTGGACGCGTGGGAGTTGAAAGGCGCAGGTGGCGGGTCGCTTGTGGGCCTGCGGTATCTGGATTCCAGTGGCGTTGACCGCAACGGCGACCCATGGCCGAACCTGCCTGATGGCTGGTATGACGTGCTGGACCGCGCCATCAATGGCGAGGATCAGGACGCCCGCGCACTGGCCGCACAGGAATTCTACGAGCTTCAGGCCGAATTCAACAACGAGATATGGACTGGCGATATCTTTGTTATCATGGGCGCGAACAGCAACCTGCGCAACATATCCGAGAATGACAGCACGGCGTCTTTCTGGAATATCTGGCGCGAGGAATAAGCACCAGTCACGCGATTGGCCTGCCGGTAAATTATCGGCAGGCCACCCCCTTAGGAGCGCGCACCAATGACCGCATATATTCTGCGCCGATTGCTGGGAACAATTCCCATCATCCTGATTGTCGGTGTGATCACCTTCTTTCTGGTCCAGCTTTCGCCCGGTGATCCGGCAATGTTCTACGTCTCTCCGGATGCGCCGCCAGATGAGGTGGACCGGGTCCGCGAACGGCTGGGGCTGGACCAGCCCGTGATGACGCGCTTCACCTTCTGGCTGGGAGAGGTGTTTCGCGGCAATCTGGGCGTGTCGTTTCACCAGAACCGGCCCGTGCTGGACGCCTTCATGGATGCGCTGCCGGTAACCTTGTGGCTGGCGGGCTTGTCGATGATTATCGCGCTGGTGGTCGGCATTCCGGTCGGGCTGTTGTCGGCGCTGCGCCCCAATGGCGCGGTTGACCGGTTCAGCACTATTTTCGTGTTCATCGGCGTGTCGATGCCCAATTTCTGGCTGGGCATGCTGCTGGTATTGCTGTTTTCGGTGACGCTTGGCCTGTTACCTGCGCAGGGGTTCAACACAACCAGTGCATGGGGCGGGTTTCGTAGCCTGTTGTTGCCTGCCATCACGCTGGGCTATTCGCAAGCGGCATTGATTGCGCGCATGACACGTTCCAGCATGTTGGAGGTGATGCGTCAGGACTATGTCCAGACCGCCCGCGCCAAAGGGCTGCGGGGCGGTGTCGTGCTGGGCAAACATGCCTTCGGGAATGCGCTGAACCCGATTGTCACCGTGATCGGGCTGGCCATCGGGTCACTTGTCGCAGGGTCTGCTGTGGTCGAGGTGGTGTTCAACCTGCCGGGGATTGGCCGTCTGGTGGTCGATTCCGTCATGCGGCGGGACTACCCTATGATTCAGGGCATATTGCTGCTGACGGCGGGGATGATCATTCTGGTGAACCTGCTGACAGATTTGCTGTATGCGCTTCTGGATCCGCGCATCCGCTACGACTGACTTGCGGGTAAAGTTACGCAAACGGGGGCGGCCATGTGCTGCCCCCGTTTCACGTCCGGCGACGATATGCCCTGCGGTTTATTCTGGGGCTTGCATTCATTTTGTCCAGCGCGCATTCAGATGGGTGTGACACAGCATTCGGAACCAGCATCAATATCCCTGACGGCCCTTGGGTGGTCGGCATTTTTTGATGATCAGGTGCAACCGGATGAAATGCCTTTGGCGCGCATGCGGATTGCCACAGTGCATCGGTCCAGAATGTCGGCCATTGCGCAGCAAGGGCCTGTCCGGCTGGCGTTGCCCCCGCGCGCCAATACGGCTGATTTTGCCGTGGGTGACTGGGTGCTGGTTGACGCGGACACAAGAATGGTGGTGCGCAGGCTGGACCGTATCGCGCTGCTGCGCCGCCGCGTTGAGGGGGGGCGTATGCCGCAATTGATCGCGGCCAATGTCGACACCTTGTTCATTACCACATCATGCAATGACGACCTGAACCCCGCACGGCTGGAACGCTATCTGGCCCTTGCGAATGAAGCGGGCACCAATCCCGTGATTGTGCTGACCAAGGCCGATCAGGTTGCTGACATTGCCCCCTTCAGGGCGCAGGTCGCGGGGCTGCAACGCGGGCTGGCGGTTGTGGCCGTGAATGCAACCACACCGGACGCGGCCACGGCACTTGCGCCATGGTGCGGCGAAGGGCAGACTGTGGCGCTTGTCGGGTCATCGGGTGTGGGCAAGTCGTCCCTGCTGAACACCCTTGCGGGCAAGTCCGGCGATGATGCGCAACTGACCGGCAGTATCCGCGAAGCCGATGCGAAGGGCCGCCACACAACCACGTCGCGGTCGCTGCATCCGGTTGTTGGCGGCGGTTGGGTGATCGACACACCCGGTATGCGCACCCTTCACATGGGCGACAGTCTGGCCGGACTGGAGCAGTTATTTGCCGAAATCACCGAACTGGCCCCCCAGTGCCGGTTTCGCGATTGCACCCATGACCACGAACCCGGATGTGCGGTTCAGGCGGCTGTCGCGGCGGGTGTGCTGGACGCCGCGCGCGTGGCGCGGTGGCGCAAGCTTCAGGATGAAAACCGCATGAACACCCCTGTGCAAACTGGCCCGCGGGGCAATAGGTCAACGAAACCTGCCGGCAAGCGTCGCTAGGGCGCTTGATCCCGTTCAAGCCAGTTGGGTCGGTGACGCAGCGTGATTGTCTTTTGCGGTGGAACTGCCCGCTTTTGAACCCATATCGCACTGAAGCGGGCGGCACCGTAGCGTCCGTTCAATTGGATTCGGAGTGGTGACGATGCAGCTACAGGTGAATGGCACAACCCATGATCTGGATATCGAAGGGGACATGCCGCTGTTGTGGGTGCTGCGCGATGTTCTGAACATTACCGGCCCGAAATACGGCTGCGGTATCGCGCAATGCGGGGCCTGCACAGTGCATGTGGACGGCGAAGCGGTGCGGTCGTGTCAACTGCCAGTGGCCGATGTGTGGGGGCCGGTCACCACGATCGAGGGGCTGGCAGATGGCAACGGGGCGCTGCATCCGGTGCAGACCGCGTGGATTTCCCATCAGGTCGCGCAATGCGGCTATTGCCAGTCCGGCCAGATCATGCAGGCCATCGACCTGCTGGCGCGCAACCCCGCCCCGTCGGATGCGGATATTGACGATGCCATGTCGGGCAATCTGTGCCGGTGCGCCACCTATCCGCGCATTCGCGCCGCCATCCATGACGCCGCCACCATACTGCGGGAGGGGTAGCGCATGGGCCGCACAAAAACGATTGCCCGCCGCACATTCCTGATCGGGTCTGTGGCCATTGCGGGCGGTGTCGCTTTCGGGGCCTATACTGTGGCGCGCCCCGTTCCGAACCCGTTGCTGGACCAGATCGGCGAAGGCGAAGCCGCGTTGACGCCGTTTGTCATGATTACTGAAGGTGGCATTACCCTGATCGTGCCGCGTGCCGATATCGGGCAGGGCATTGAATCGTTGCAGGCACATCTGATCGCGGAAGAACTGGACATAGACCCGCATACCGCGCGGCTGGACCCCGGCCAGCCGCATGCGGCCTATCATAATGCCGCGCTGGCCGCTGATGGCGTGCCGTTCCCGCATTACCATGATGGGGCCATCGCGCGTGTCGCGCGGGCAGGCGCGGCGGCTGGTGCGCGGGTCATGGGGTTGCAGTTCACGGGCGGGTCGACATCAACCGCTGATCTGCATCTGGCCTTGCGTCAGGCGGGGGCGAATGCGCGTGAAACCCTGAAACAGGCCGCGGCCAACCGTATGGGACTGGCGCGCGGCGATCTGCGCACGAATAATGGCGCGGTCATCCTGCCTGATGAGACGCGCATTCCCTATACCGAGCTTGCCGCTGATGCCGCCAAGCTGGATTTGATAGAGGATGTGCCATTGCGCATGCCTGCGCAGTGGCGCTTGCTGGGAACGCCGGTGCGGCGCACCGATATTGTCGCGAAATCCACTGGGGCCATGACATACGGTATTGATGTGCGTCTGCCCGATATGCTGTTTGCCACGATCCGGCGCAACCCCGGCATTGGCGGGGCCGTACTGTCGGTGGATGACACCGCAGCGCGGGCCATGCAAGGGGTGCGCGCTGTGGTGCCGGTATCGGGCGGGATTGGTGTGATTGCCGACAATACATGGCGCGCGTTCAACGCCGCACAGGCGGTTGAAATCAGCTGGGGGGCGCCCGACTATCCCGCCACATCGGCGGATATGTGGCGTGTGCTGGAAGGGGCGGGAACCCGCGCCAACCGCAACAGCCGCCTTCGCAATGATGGCAAGGTCGAGGATGCGCTGGCACAATCGCAGGCGTTGGGTGTCGAATACCGCGCCCCCTTTCTGGCACATGCGGGCCTTGAGCCGCTAAGCGCAACTGTGCTGTATACCCCCCAACGGCTGGAAATCTGGACGGCAACGCAGGTGCCCGCCGTGCTGCGCGACAAGGCGGCAGAACTGGCGGGGCTGCCGCGCGATGCGGTGACGCTGCATCTGTTGCATGCCGGTGGCAGTTTCGGGCGGCGGCTGGATATCGATTATGTCCTGCCCGCCATTGAACTTGCGATGACGCAGCCCGGCACACCCGTTCAGACGACCCTGACCCGCGAAGAGGACATGACCCATGATTTCCCCCGCCCGATGCATCTGGCGCGGATGCGCGGGGCAGTGCAGGGCGGACGTGTCCATGCCTTCGATATGGATGCGATCAGCCCGTCTGTGGTGGACAGCTGGTTCGGGCGTATCATGTTCGCGCCCCCCGGTCCTGATGCGCTGATTGTGCTGGGGGCGTATGACCAGCCCTTCGCCATTCCGCATTACCGCGTGACCGGCTTCAAGGCACCGCCTTTGGTGCCTGTCGGGTCATGGCGTGCGCCCGGTGCCTGCGCCAATACGTTTTTCCATGACTGTTTTCTGGACGAGTTGATCCACGAGGCGGGCGCCGATCCGCTGGAAGAACGCTTGCGCCTGATCACGCATCCCGACTCGCGGCGCGTGCTGGAAGCGGCGGGCGAAATGTCGGGCTGGTCGGGGCCGCAGTTGGGTAACGGGCGCGGGCGCGGGGTGGCCTATGCCTATGCGCATGGTGTGCCCATTGCCGCTGTGGTTGATGTTGCCATGACGGATGCAGGCATCAGGATCGAGCAGGCATGGATTGCGGGGGAATGCGGCACAGTTTACGATCCCGTCAATGCCGAAGCGCAGGTCACAGGCAGCTTTTTATGGGGGTTGGGGCATGCGATGGAGGCCGAGCTGACCTATCAGGATCACGCGCCGGTGCAGGTGAATTTCGACCGCTTTCGCGGCCTGCAACTGTATCAGACCCCGCGGCTGGAGGTTCGGCTGCTGGGGCAGGGGGATCATGTTCGGGGCTTGGGCGAGCCTGCGACCTGCGCGGCCGCCCCCGCCCTTGGCAATGCGATATTTGCCGCGACCGGAACGCGATTGCGTGAAATGCCTTTCAGCAAGGGCATGCAGTTTGCCTGATATTCGGGTGGGCTGGTGTGATGCCGATTGCCCTGATGGTGCTTCACTCCTTGAGGGGCGGGAATATGCCGCCTGCATAAAGTGAACTTCTGTAACGCCGGATCGGCAGACCCCGACCCGCCGATCGCGCGGGGCGTCATCCGTGCCGACACGATCAATGGAAATCGCGGCTTGGGAACAGGCGCTTGGCCTGTTCGCGCGGGTGGTGGGCGCGGGGCGGATAGCGGGGCGGGCGCGGTGCATCATCGGCCTGCGGGGCGGTCAGCCCAATGTCGTGATCCATCGGGTGGCCAAGGTCGGATAATTGATGCGACATATCGTCGATCTGATCGGCAATCAGATGTGCAACTGCCCCTTCGCGTTCCAGCCGCCCTGTGACACGCAGCAACCGCCCCCCCATGACAACCCGCCGGAACCGCGCATAGGTTTTTGGCCAGACGACAACATTGCACACGCCGGTTTCATCCTCCAACGTCAGGAAAATGACACCGGACGCTGTGCCGGGGCGCTGGCGGGTGATGACCAGACCGCAGACCGACATGCGCCCAAGGGGCACTGTAACAAGCCGGTCATGCGGGGTCAGGGTGCCCATGGCGGGGCGCAGCAATTCCATAGGATGGGCGCGCAGGCTTAGGCGCAGGGCGATGTAATCCTCCACCATCTCCTCGCCCAAGTGCATGGCGGGCAGGGAAACAGCAGGTTCGCGCAGCCCTTCGCCATCAATGGGGTCGGCGAAAAGCGGCAGGGGCGCGGGCGCGCGGATGGCACGCACCGCCCAAAGGGCCGCGCGCCGTGTCAGGCCCTGACCCATGAAAACATCGGATTCTGCCAGACGTTCCAGCACGGCAGGCGCCACACCGGCGCGCAACCACAGGCTTTCGGGGTCGGGATAGCCATTGCCGCGGGCGGCCACGATCCAGTCCGCGTCTTCCTTGCGGAAGCCCTTGATCTGGCGAAACCCCAGCCGCAGCGCCAGCGCGCCATCGCCGCGCCGTTCCAGAATATTATCCCATCCGGAATGGTTCACGCAGATCGGGCGCACATCCACACCATGTTCGCGCGCATCGCGCACAATTTGCGCAGGGGCATAAAACCCCATCGGCTGGCTGTTCAGCAGCGCGCAGGCAAAAACCGCCGGATGGTGGCATTTCAGCCATGATGACACATAGGTCAGCATGGCAAAGGCGGCGGCATGACTTTCGGGAAAACCGTAATCGGCAAAGCCTTCGATCTGGGCAAAGCAGGCCTCGGCCACGTCGCGGGCATAGCCGTTTGCCAGCATGCCGTTGATGAAACGGTCCTTATGCTTGCCAATCGTGCCCATGCGCCGGAAGGATGCCAGCGACCGGCGCAGATGGTCGGCCTCTTCTGCGGTGTAGCCCGCGCCCACAACGGCAATCTGCATGGCCTGTTCCTGAAACAGCGGCACGCCCAGCGTTTTCCGCGTGACCTGTTCCAGCGCGGGGCCAAAGGGTTCGGGGGATTCCAGCCCCTGACGGCGGCGGATATAGGGTTTGACCATGCCGCCCTGAATGGGGCCGGGGCGCACAATGGCCACCTCGATCACCAGATCATAGAATGTGCGTGGCCGCATGCGGGGCAGGAAATTCATCTGCGCGCGGCTTTCCACCTGAAACACGCCCACCGCATCGGCGCGGCACAGCATGTCATAGGTGGCGGGGTCTTCTTGTGGCACGCTGTCCAGCGTCAGGCGGTTGTGTTCATGGGTTTTCAGCAACTCGAACGCCTTGCGAATGCAGGTCAGCATGCCCAGTGACAGGATATCAACCTTCAGGATGCCCAGCGCGTCAATATCATCCTTGTCCCATTCGATGACAGTGCGCCCCTCCATCGCGGCGTTCTCAATGGGGCATAATTCGTCAAGCCGGCCTTTGGTAATGACAAACCCGCCGACATGCTGGCTAAGATGGCGGGGAAAGCCGATAATTTCCCCGATCAGGCGCAGGGTCAGTGACAGGCGGCTGTCGCGCGGGTCCAGCCCCAGTTCGCGCAGGCGCGCAGGGTCCGCGCCGCTGTTGGAATGGCCCCAGATCTGGCCTGACAGCGCGGTGGTGACATCGGCGCTTAGCCCCATGACCTTGCCCACCTCGCGGATGGCGGCGCGGGTGCGGAAATGGATGACCGTGGCGCACAGGCCGGCGCGGTCGCGGGTGTAGCGGTCATATATCCACTGAATCACCTCCTCTCGGCGTTCATGTTCGAAATCCACGTCAATATCGGGCGGTTCGGCGCGGTGGCGTGAAATGAAGCGTTCGACCACCATGCCAATCATGTCGGGGCTGACATCAGTGATGCCCAGCAGGTAGCACAGGATGGAATTTGCCGCAGACCCGCGCCCCTGACACAGAATGCCGCGCGCGCGGGCATAGGCCACAATGTCATGCACTGTCAGGAAATAGGCGGCATAGTTCAGGTCTGCCACCAGCGCCAGTTCCTTGGCCATCAGCCCCTGCACCCGCTGGGGGGCACCTTGCGGGTAGCGCCGCGCCATGCCGTCGCGCGCCAGCCGTTCCAGCCGCGCTTGCGGGGCTTCGCCCTGCGCCACCTCGTCAGGGTAGTCATAACTTAGCTGCCCCAGATCGAAGGCGCAGCGCGCCGCAATGTCCAGTGTGCGCCGGATCGCGGCAGGGTGGTTGCGATACAGGCGCGCCATATCTGCATGGCCCTTCAGGCGGCGTTCCGCATTGGGCAGGGCGCGGGTGCCGATCCGGTCAATGGTGATGCCTTCGCGCAGGCAGGTCAGCACATCGGCCAGCGGGCGGCGCGCGGCGCGGTGCATCAGCACATCGCCCAGCGCCACCATGGGCGTGCTGGCGCGCAAGGCCAGACGCGCGCAGGCATCAAACCACGCCTGATCGCTGCCATCATAGCGCGGGGTCGCGCCCAGAAACACCTGACCGGGATAGCGCGATTGCAGGGCCTTCAGCGGGGCCGTGGCCTGTGCCAGTTCCATGGGGGGCAGGGCGATCAGGATCATGCCCTGACAGCCGGTTTCAAGGTCGCGCAATGTCAGGTGACAGCCCGCCTTGGGCGCGCGGCGCTTGCCCTGTGTCAGCAACCGCGCCAGCCGGTGATAGGCCGCGCGGTCGGTGGGCAGGGCAACCCAGTCCACTGCGCAATCGTGCAGCACCAGCCGTGCACCCACAATCAGCTTTGGCAGCGTCGGCAGGTCGGCATGGGGCAGTTCATGTGCTGAAACCTGTTGACGTGATGATGCGTCCATGCGCGTGGCGGACCGCACCGGCAGGTCCTTGGCCGCATCCTTGCGCAGGGTTTTCAGGGCCGACCATGCGCGCACCACACCCGCCAGCGAATTGCGGTCGGTGATGGCAATGGCCGCCAGCCCCAGTTCGGCGGCGCGCAAAACCAGTTCTTCGGGATGCGACGCGCCCGTCAGAAAGGTGAAATTCGATGTCACGCATAATTCGGCATAACTCATGCGAATTCACCCTGCACATACCAGCCGGGGGTTTGGGGGGTGTGAAACAGCCATAGCCTGCGGCCCTGACGGGTATGAACACACCAGTAATCGCGCAGACCTGTCCGCCAGTCCGGGTCATCGAACCACCATTCGGGCGCAATACGTTCCGGCCCGATGGCGCGGGCCGTGTGCAGATGCATGCGCCGCCAGCGAAACCGCGCAGGCGGTGTGGGGCCTGTGGCGGCAATGGCTTCGGGCGCGAACAGGTGCAGCGGGCGGGGCGTGGCGCTGCGCCAGCCCGTTGCGGGCGCGCTGTAGGCGGCGGGGGCAATCAGGAAACTGCGTTCGGGGATGTGGCTGTCGGCGGGCAGAAACCGCCGCACATTTTCCAGCCCGATACGGGTGCCGATGCGGGTGACAAGATCGGCCAGCCGGTCGGGGCCTTGGGGTCTGGCGGCCAGTCCGGCCTGCTGCACGGCAAGCGGTTCGACATGTGTGGCCTCCAGCCGCAGCTGGTCAATGCCGAAACCGGCCTCGACCGTAGTGATGCCGCGTTCAAACAGGGGCAGAATGCGGGCCGCGTCGCGCATGGCGGTGGCCAGCCGTAATTCCACCTGCTGGCTGCCCTGATCCACCCGCCGCAAGGTCAGCACCAATGCGCGCGCGCCGGTGCCTTGGGCGTGCAGTTTGGCGCATAGCGCGTCCAGCAGGCGGCCAGTTGCGGCCATCACATCGGCAACCAGACCAATGGGGTCAGGCAGGGTCAGGCGCACGCCGTAATGCGGCGGCGCAGCTTCGGGGGTGACGGGTTCGGGCATATGGCCAAGCGCCTGATCCAGCCGCATCATCAGGTCAGGGCCAAAGCGGCGAGCCAGCGGTGCGCGCGCGGTGCGTGACAGGTCACTGATGGTGCGCAGCCCCAGCCGTTGCAGCGCGGTGCTGGTGGCATTGTCCAGCCGCAGCGCGGCCACTGGCAATGTGTCCAGCGGCTGTTCGGCCTGCGTGCCGTAATGCGCCCGCGCCCATGCCGCCCCGCGCGTGCAGCCCAGCCCCAGCCGCCCCTCCAGCCCGGCCGTGTCCAGCCGCGCGCGCATGCGCGCCAGCAGCGCCCCCTCGCCCCCCCACAGATGGGCTGATCCGCTGATATCCAGCACCAGCCCGTCCGTGCCGTCATGCCCCACCCAAGGGCACCAGCGCATGGCCCAGCGTCGCAGCGTGGCCAGAAAATGCGCATCCAGATCAGGGCGCGCGGGGTGGCACACCAGATCGGGGCAAAAGGCGCGCGCATCAGCCAGTGACATGCCGCGATGCAGCCCCGCCTGTTCGGCAAGCGCGTTCACACAATACAGCCGTTCACTGTTGTCCTGCCGCAAGGTCAGCGCGAAAGGTCCGTCAACCGGATGTGTCCGCAAAACCCGATCTGTCGCCAGTCGGGGGAACCATATGCAAATGACGCGTTTCTGAATCCCATCGAACATGCCAGGCCCCGATTGTTCCTGATTTGTTCTTGATAATTTCCCAACGCATCAGAGTCGAGTCGCTTCTGTTCACATCCAGCACAGGGGCCGCGTGCCAGCGTGTTTCTGCGGCATTGGACCCCATTCCTTCGGGGATAATGCACAAGCCTGTGGTGTTTCCTGCGCGGGCGGCCAGTTGCAGCCTGCGCCCTTCGCGCAGGTCCAGCGCGCGGGTGGTCGCGATCACAACCAAGGGCGCGGCCCCGTCCTTAAGCGATTCTTCGGCCACGGCAAGGGTGTCTGTCTGGTTGTCGGTGCTGGCCAGAAGCAGGCGCGCGGGGTCCATCATCGCGGCCAGACCGGGCGGATGTGGCGCGCTGCCTTGCCTGCCTTCGCACACCCACAGCACGGCCCCCTCCAACCTTGCGGCCTGAACGGCGGCAAAAGCGGTGGCCCCCGCGCCATACACTTCATGGACGCGGCCGCTGCGCAGCAGGAATGACGCGGGCAGATTGCAGAACATAGGGTGAATATATGGCATGGGACCGGCCGTTTCAAATGGTCATATCCGTTTATGCCTGTGGGTGTGAAACGGGCGGAACGGGATTTCGGTGCCTTGGGGCGGTGCGGCCCCGGATTGTCGTTACGCGGTATGCAAGGCGGTGGGTCAGGTCAGGCGGCTGGCCGCGCAATATGAAAAAGATGATGGACTTGGCCGGTCGAAAATTGCAATAAATGCAAAAACATACGACTTTTCATGCCCATGATCAGGCGTTGGAAAGTTGCAGTTTGAACATGTATGCAACAGCTGAAAGGACAACCGGCATGGGCTATATTCTTGCGCTTGATCAGGGGACGACATCCAGCCGCGGCATTGTGTTCGACGCGCAAATGCGTATTTCCGCCATCGCGCAGGAAGAATTCCCGCAGCATTATCCGGACTCCGGCTGGGTAGAACATGACCCGTCGGACCTGTGGGCCACAACAGCGGCAACGGCGCGCGCGGCGATTGAAAAGGCGGGACTGAATGCCAGCGATATTGCCGCCATCGGCATTACCAACCAGCGCGAAACAACCCTGATCTGGGATCGCAAGACCGGCAAACCCATTCATAACGCCATTGTCTGGCAGGACCGCCGCACCGCCGATTTCTGCGCGAAGCTGCGCGCAGACGGGCATGAGCAGATGATCACGGCGCGCACGGGGCTGCTGGCAGACCCCTATTTTTCGGCCACCAAGGTCAAGTATATCCTTGATCAGGTTGACGGGGCGCGCGAACGGGCGCGCGGGGGCGAATTGGCCTTCGGCACTGTGGACAGCTGGCTGATCTGGAACCTGACAGGGGGCCGCGTGCACGCGACCGATGCCACCAATGCCGCGCGCACCATGCTGTATGATATCCATAAGGGCCGCTGGAGCCGGACCATCTGCGATTTGCTGGATATTCCCATGGAATTGCTGCCCGATGTGCGCGATTGCGCGGCGGATTTCGGGGTGACGCGCGCCGATCTGTTCGGGCGCGAGATTCCCATTCTGGGCGTGGCGGGCGACCAGCAGGCCGCAACCATCGGGCAGGCGTGTTTCAGCCCCGGTATGCTGAAATCAACCTACGGGACGGGCTGCTTTGCCGTGTTGAACACCGGCGAGGTGCCAGTCGCGTCCAGCAACAAATTGCTGACAACCATCGCCTACCAACTGGACGGCAAACCCACCTATGCGTTGGAAGGGTCCATTTTCATTGCGGGCGCTGTGGTGCAATGGCTGCGTGACGGCATCAAGATTATACGCGCGGCCCCTGAAACCCAGGGACTGGCCGAGCAGGCAGACCCAAGTCAGGATCTGATTCTTGTGCCCGCGTTTGTGGGGCTTGGGGCACCTTATTGGAAGCCCGAAGTGCGCGGGGCCATTTTCGGGCTGACGCGCAATTCCGGCCCTGCGGAATTTGCCCGCGCGGCGCTGGAATCGGTGGGTTACCAGACGCGTGATTTGCTGGATGCGATGCAGGCCGACTGGGCGCGCGAAGGCGCGCAGCCGGTTTTGCGTGTGGATGGGGGCATGGCCGCAAACGATTATGCCATGCAGTTCCTGTCCGACATTATCGGCGCCCCCGTGGACCGGCCCGAAGTGCTGGAAACCACGGCATTGGGCGCGGCCTGGTTGGCAGGCATGCGCGCGGGCGTCTGGCCCGACATGGATGAATTCGCCAAGGGCTGGGCCGTCGAGCGCCAGTTCGCCCCGCGCATGGACGAGGGGCCGCGCAGGGCGCGCTATGATCGCTGGACGCGGGCCGTCAATGCCGTTTTGGGTGTATGAGTGCGCAGGACATCTGCGAAAACGCGGCATATGCAAAAACGTGACACAGGGGCGTTTCCTGCTAGATTTGCCTTATGGCAAGCAAGTAGATGACAGGAAACCCCATGCGTAAACTGCAATCCCAAGGTGTTCATCATATCACCATCATTGGTGCCGACCGGCAGACATCGATTGATTTCTGGGAAGGTGTGCTGGGCATGCCGTTCGTGTTTGACCAGCCCAACCTTGATGCACCCGATGAGGGGCATTTGTATTTTGATCCCGGTGACGGGCGCTTGATCACGATATTCACCAACGAGTCCCGCAAACCCGACCCGTCGCGTACCCCGACGGATATCGGGTGTGTGCACCATCTGGCCTTCGCGGTGTCCAAGGCAACATTCAGTCAGGCGGTCGCGCGGCTGGATGAACGCGGCATTTCCCATAGCGGGGTCAAGGATCGCGGGTTTATGGATTCGATCTATTTCAAGGACCCGCTGGGGCTATTGATCGAACTGGCCAGTTACAGGTTTGAACCGCCCCATGGGTTCACCCATGCGCAGGTGTTGCTGGAAGCCCATAAAATCAGGGTGGCGCGCGGGGATTACAATATCGCCGAAATCCATCTGGCGGATGCGATTGAAAATCTGGCCACGCGGTCGCGCGAAACGCTGTCGGAAGATCGCAGCGCCAAGGCCCCTTATGCATCCGGCGCGTGACCGGATGAGGCGCTGCGCATTGGTGGCTGCGTCATAACCGGACGGGCGGGTCAAAGGGAATGTGGCCCATCCCCGAAGGAATGGGCCAGCCGCCCCGCCCAGGTGCGTGTCGTCAGGTTCGAAACTCAGGGCCGTGTGCGCACGTCAATCAGGGCCGCGCCCTTGCGTGCGCGAATATGCGCCAGCGCCTCTTGCAGGCATTGGGCAAACTGCGTGTGATCTTCGGCCTTCATGGCCAGCGCCCGCGAGGCTTGCGCGACCATCGTGAAATCGGGGCAGGGGGCAAGGCCCGTCAACGGAACCTGATTGGCCTTGGCCGCATATCCGTCAGGATAAAGCCCGACCACGGACTGGCGCACAGCGCCCCATTCATTATTGTTCAACACCAGAATAAGGATGGGCAGGTTCAACGCCTCTGCGATCTGGTGGCATGCGACGGGGTTGGCAAACATATAGGTTCCGTCGCCCATCGTCGCCAGAACCAGTTTGTCGGGCGCGGCCAGTTGAAACCCCATTGCCGCAGGCAGCGACCATCCCAGCCCGCCCGCATGGGGTTCCTGATACCATGCTTGCGCATGATCCAGTTGCATAGGGGCCATCGGGCAGCCCAGTTCCGAAAAGATGGTCGCATCCTGGCCTTGCAGGGCGTCCGACACAATACGCGCGATCTGCGCCTTGGTCATGCCCTGCGCATCATCGGGCGCGGCAGCGGCAAGGGTGGCCTGCCGCGCGGCTGCGTTGCTGGCGGAAACCTGTTCGAAACGCGCTGCGACGCCTGCATGCGGTGTATGGTTTCCAAGCGCGCGTTCCAATGCCAGAAGGGCCGGGGCCGTGTCACTGGCCAGAACCATATCGCCGCGGAAATTGCGGATTGGTGTGCGTTGTGACAAGGGGTTCGGGCCGATCTGCACGACGGTCGCATCTGCGCGCGGTTCATGGGCGGCGGGCATCCACGGCGCCAGCACATCCAGACAGATCACAAGATCCGCGCGCGCCAGCAGCGGGCCACCATCTGCGGGCGCGGCCATTGGATGCGTGGTTGTCAGTGCCAGCCGGTTGGCCCAATACTGGCACACGGGAATTGCCCAGTCCCGCGCAATCCGGTCCAGCGCGGCAAATCCGTCTGCATTGCCCGCGCCATGCTGCGCGAAAATCACCGGAAATTCGGCCTGCGCAATCAGTCGTGCCAGTTCGGCAATCTCATCCGGTGCGGCATGGGCACCGTGTGCGCGCATTCTGGGCGGTAGGTCCAGCCCGTCGGAAGGGCAGGGTTCACACAGAACCTCGCGCGGCAGTGACACATAGACCGGTCCGCGCGGGGTGGAGGACGCAATCGCATGCGCCCTGTCCACAAGGTCGGGCACCTGTTCGGGGAAGCGCAATTCATAATCCCATTTGCTGGCTTCGCGCACCAGCGATGTCTGGTCGCGCATTTCCTGCCCCCAGCCGATGGGCACCGTGCGCGCCCCGAAACGGTCCTTTTCCACAGTGGGGGTGCGGCCTGAAAACAGCAGGATCGGCACATTTTCCACATGGGCGTTCAACGCCCCGATGGCGCAATTTGCAAGGCCCACATCCGTATGCGCGATAACCGCCTGCACCTGCCCTGTGGCCAGATAATAGCCATGCGCCATGCCCATGGCTGCGTGTTCATGCGGAATGGTCAGCGCATGCGGCAGTGGCATATCCTTTGCCGTAGCCTCTGCCAGCCCTTCGATAATGGGCGGAAAGTCGGTGCCGGAATTGGCAAAAATGTAATCAACGCCCACGGATTTCAGTCGCGCCAGCAGCGCCGCCCCCGCCGAGACTTGTGGCTTGTCCATACCCTCTCTCTCCCTTTGTTGTGCGGGGCGGGACGCATTGCGCGCCGGTTGCCCCGCGGAATTCAAGTGTCGCCCCCTCAGGCAAGGCCCAGAAGGTAAACAACCGCCGGCAAGGTCGCAAAACTGCACACTGTCGCCACCAGCAGGCCATAAGCGCTAAGTTGCCCGTGGCCCGCCCTTGCCCCCAGCAGCGGGAAAATCGTGATCATGGGCATGGCCGCGAATAACACGGCCCCCACCGCCATAACCCCGCCAAAGCCCGGCACCACACCCGCCGACCCCCAGACGGCCAGCGGGTGCAACACCAGTTTGCCCGCCACCATCAGCCCGACAACGGATATGCGCCCCTGTGCGGGCAGGCTGGCCAGCATGCCCCCGATGACCAGCAGCGCCAGCGGGCCGGAAATGCGCGCAACAAAGGCCAGTGTGCTGCGCGCCACCTCTGGCAGCGTGATGCCGGAAAAGGAAATGGCAAGACCGGCAAGTAACGCGATCAGCAGCGGATTGCGCAACATATCGGTCACAATCTTGCGACGGGTTTGCGCAACATCCCCTTGCCCCGCAAGGGCGATCAGCAACAGCGCCAAAGGCAGGATCAGGACGTTTTCCACAATCATGCAATGCGCCAGAATAAGCGTTGCCAGTTCCGGCCCCACCAGCGCCTGCCCGATGGGCAAGCCCATGAAACCGCTATTGGCCATGGACACGGCCAGCCCCACCACAGCCGACATGGACCGCGACAGCCCCAGACCATACCGCGCGATGGCCATACAGATCAGCATTGTTGCCAGTGACCCTGCCGCATAGGCCAGCAAAAAGCCCTTGTTCAATGCGCCTTGTGACGGGGTTCCGGCAAGGGCCAGAAGGATCAGCGCGGGCAAGGCGATGCGTATGACCACAGTGCCAAGCGGTTGCACGGTGGCAGGGTCAAGATAGCGGCTGCGGATCGCCACGAACCCCAGCCCGATGACAGCGAATACTGGCACGAAAATCTCGATCAAGGTCATGGCGGATTTCCGGATGCACGGGTCAAAGCAGGGTTTCCACAAGTATTTTGGCGGCAATCACACCCAGAACGGCCAGCATGGCAAAGTCGAACACCTTGGGTGATGCTTTTCGCCCCAGCCATGTGCCGACGGGCATGAACAGAAACACAATCCCCAACGCGATGAAGCCCATGACCAGCCGTTCGCCGTTCATGATCCCCAGCCCCCATAAGACGGGGAATTGTGCCGCCGACATTGTTACGAAGAAGATGGAAACGGTGCCGATGAACGCCTCTCTCGGCAGGCGCATGGCATTCAGGTAGGTGATGGAGGCAGGCGCGGAAATACCCGTGGCCCCTTGCAAGACCCCGCCCACAGTGCCCGCAACACCGCTATACCGTTCTGCCTGCTTGTGCTGAAGCATCCAGCCCGGTTTGGCCAGTCGCAGCCCAATATAGCCCAGCACCGCAAAGGCAACCAGCAATGACAGGGTTTCCTGTGGAAGCGATGCCAGCAGATATGTTCCAAGGACGACCCCCAGCACACCGCCCCCCGCAAACAGCAGCAAAAACCGCCGTGACAGGGCCTTGTCGCGGTATGTCCATGCCTGCCAGACATTGCTTAGCAGGTTGGGGACAACCAGAATGGCCACGGCTGTTTGCACGTCGAACACCATTGTCAGCGCGGGTGCCGCGATTACGGGAACGCCTGCACCAATGGCGCCTTTCATGACGCCCCCCAAGGCAACAGCCATGATCGCCAGCACAATGCCTAACACAAATCCCCCCGGATGCCGTGAAACAAACCCAAGATCATATGCCAGCCCGACGAATGCAACCCTGCATATCAATATCAAAACCCGCCTTCAGTCTATGATCGTGTTAATATTATCTACAATATATACATTGACTTAGTGATTTTTTGGAAAATACATAACAAGTTATCATTGCATTTTCCTTATAGTGTGGTGCAGGTTTGAATTCTGGGGTGGGCGGTCAGGCAGCATGAATAACGGGGAGGTCTGGATGAAGCCGGGTGAGACTGCGCCGGAGGATGCGCCAGCGATCATGTTGCCAAACCTGCGGCATTTACGGCTGTTGGATGTGGCGATCAGCGAAAGTTCTTTGACGGCGGCGGCGAACAAGGTTCATATTTCGCAGCCCGCCGCATCACAGGCCGTTGCCAAGCTGTCAGAGGTTTTTGGCGCCCGCCTGATTGAACGGTCGGGCAATAACGTAACCCCGACACAGGAAGGTGACATCGTCGTCAAGCGTGCCCGCCGCGCATTGGAGCATTTGCGCGCGACAGGGCCGGGGCAAAAGGGGCGCAAACCATCAGACCGCGCGCTGGCAGGGGATATGCTGGTGCGCTATGCCAGCACGGCACAGTTGCGGGCCATATCCGCATTCGCGACATCGGGCAGCTTTGCCGCGGCGGCGCGCAAGCTGGGGCAGGCAGAATCCTCCGTGCAGCGTGCATGCCGCGATATTGAACGTATCGTTGGCCAACCCTTGTTTGAAGGGGGGCAGCGCAAGCGCACCCTGACCGTGGCAGGGCAGCGTCTGGCGGAACAGGCCAGTCTGGCGCTGAACGAGATTACGCTGGCGCAAGCGGAATTGCGTGAACGCGCGGGCGTATTTGACAGCCATCTGGTGATCGGGGCACTGCCATTGGCGCGCACACAGCTTGTGCCGCGTGCGGTGGTCAAGCTTCTGGCCCGCCATCCTGCGGCGCGAATCGAAATTATTGACGGTGCCTATGATGCGCTGGTTCAGCAAATGCGGCTGGGGGCGTGCGATTTCATCATCGGGGCATTGCGCGGGGCGGATCTGGCAAAGGGGCTGGAGGAACGCGCGCTGTTCAAGGATTCGCTGTGTATCGTGGCCCGCGCGGGGCATCCGCTGGCTGCGGGCAACGGCAAGGTCAGGGGCAGCGACCTTGCCCGTTTCCCGTGGATATTGCCGCGCCGTGATGCGCCTGCGCGTCATGTGTTTGAACGGCTTTCGGCGCAGCACGGATTGGAAGACCCCGCGCGCGGTCATGTCGAAACCGGCTCGCTTGTGGTGGTGCGCGGCTTGCTTATGGCGTCCGACGCATTGACGCTGATTTCCCTTAGCCAGATAGAATATGAATACACACAAGGTTTGCTGGTGCCGCTGGACTTCCCGTTGGAGGACGCGCACAGGGTTATCGGAATAACGTCCCTGCGGTCGGCACTGCCCAATCGCCTGCAGCGGAATTTCCTTGGTTTTCTTGAAGAGTCCTCTGCTAGGGTGACATCGCATATGGCACAGGGAAATGCGGGGTGGTTATGACTTTATAGTGAAATCAATGACCCGAATGCATCGCTATATTTGAAATCTTGTGAAACTTATGCATACATCAACACAGCGCCATCGTTCCGATAACTTATCGGGCATAATCGCTACAGAGGGAGGAAATCATGAACAATACTTATCGCCTTAAGGGCGCATTGCGCGCCACGACTGCGGGTCTGGCCCTTGGTGTTGGCCTGTTTGCCGCGCTTCCGGCCATGGCGCAAACAGAATTGCGTTTGCATACATTTGTCGGCCCAAGCCACATTATCTACACCAATATTCTGGAACCCCTTGCCGCCGAGATCGAGGCGGAATCGAACGGGGAACTGACGCTGACGCTGTATCCGTCCATGCAGTTGGGTGGTGGTGCGCCTGAACTTATCCGGCAGGCGCAAGAAGGCACAGTCGACATGGTGTTCAGCCTGCCCGGCTACACATCGCCGCAGTTTCCGCGCACCCAGATGATCGAACTGCCCGGCCTTTCCAGTGATGGTATCGAAACAACAGAACTGATGTGGAACCTGCTGGAGAACGGCTATCTGGACCCCGAATTTGACGGTTTGAAGGTGCTGGCACTTTGGGCGGCAGATGACGCGGGCATCTATACCCGCGACAGACCCATCCGTTCGCTGGATGATATTTCGGGCATGATTCTGCGGTCCCCTTCGGCGGCGCAGGCCGGCCAGATCGAGAAAATGGGCGGCACCCCTGTCGCCATGCCGATCACCGAGTTGTATCCGCAGCTGGAACGCGGCGTGATTGATGGCGCGATGGTGCCGTTCACCACGATTCTTGATTTCCGCATGCATGAAGTTGCGAATTACTACACCATTCCCGGCCCGATTTTTGGCCGGTCCCAGTTTACCGTTGTGATGAATGAAGGCAGCTATAACAACCTGAGCGAAGAACATCAGGCCCTGCTGGACCGTCTGACCGGGATCGAGCTTAGCCAGAAAGCAACGCAAGCCTATCTGGACCGCGCTGACGAAAGCGTGGAATTCGTGCGCAACGATCCGAACAAGGAAGTGATCGAACTGTCCGAGGAAGAACAGGCGCGCATCCTTGAAACCCTGTCGCCGATCTATGCGGAATGGGTTGCGGAAATGGACGCGCAGGGCATTGACGGGCGCGCATTGCTGGCGGTTGCCGGCGTCGAAGTAGACTAAGGCAAGGTCATGCTGGCACAGATCGAACGCTGGTTCGAACGGCTATTGCGGCTTATCGCCTATGCGGGCGGTCTGGTGCTGGTCGGGCTTATGTTTCTGGTAATCTACGAGATTACCATGCGCTACTTCTTTGGTCGCCCCTTTCGGGGCGGCTATGAACTGACCGAACTTGCCATGTCGCTGATCGTGGCCTTTGGCCTGCCCTACACAGCGATTGTGCGGGGGCATGTTTCGGTTGATATTTTCGCGCGCTGGCTGGACCACCCGTCAATGCGCTGGTTGACGGTGCTGGTGCACCTGACGGGCGCTGTGGTGCTGGGGTTTGTGGCGTGGCGGGCCTATCTTTATGCGGCGGGCAGCCTGCGTTGGGGTGATATCACCAATATGATGCGCATCCCCAAACACCCGTTCCAGTTCGCAGTCGCAATATCTGCCGGACTGTTTTCCATGGTGCTGTTGCTGGAAGCGGCAAAGGCACTGGCCGGACCGAACAAAGACAGACAGGATACCAAATGACACCCTTGATGGCCGGGTTGATCGGCTTCGCAGCGCTGTTCGCGTTGCTTGCCCTGCGCATGCCCATCGGGCTTGCAATGATGCTTGTGGGCGCGGGCGGCATTGCTGTTCTGAATTCACCCAGCGCGGCCATGAATGTCCTTGGCGCGTTTCCCTATTCCTATTCTGCGGTATTCAGCCTGAGTGTGGTGCCGTTATTCGTGCTGATGGGCGCGTTCGCGACTGTGTCGGGCATGGGCACGGGGTTGTACAAGACCGCGTATTCATGGGTCGGACACAGGCGGGGCGGGCTGGCATCCGCGACAATCCTGTCCTGCGCGGGGTTTGCCGCATTGTCGGGGTCGTCCATCGCGGCTGCGGCGACAATGGGCAAAGTGTCCCTGCCTGAAATGGAGCGTTACAAGTACGATTCGGGTCTTGCCACAGGGTCGATTGCGGCAGGCGGCACATTGGGCATCCTGATTCCGCCCTCCACAGTGTTGATCGTCTATGCGCTGCTGACGGAACAATCCGTAGGCAGGCTGTTTCTGGCAGGGTTCCTGCCGGGCCTGCTGCTGACATTGCTGTTTGTGGCGACTGTATTTGTCGTCACACGCCTGAACCCCGATGCCGGACCCACCGGCCCCAGAACCCCGATGCGCGAACGCCTGACTGTGCTGGTGAATTCCGGCGCGTTGCTGTTCATTGTGGTCATCGTGATCGGCGGCATCTACACAGGCGTCTTCACTGTGGCCGAAGCGGCATCTGTTGGCGCGTTTTTGACCTTCCTGCATGCGCTATGGTCGGGCAATCTGACGATCCGGCGGTTTTTTTCGGCGTTGCTGGACACGATCCGCACCACGGCCATGGTGTTTTTCATCCTGATCGGGGCGCATTTCTTTGCCCCCTTTCTGGCGCTGACCCGCATTCCCATGAACCTTGCCACTTCCATCGGGGAACTGGCGGTGCCCGCGCTGGCGATTTTGCTGATCATCATTGCGGTCTACATCGTATTGGGCACGTTCATGGAAGGGTTTGCCATGCTGGTGCTGACCGTTCCTATCGTTTTGCCGATTATTACAACGCTGGGCTATGACCCGATCTGGTTCGGCATCATCATGGTGGTGGTTGTGGAAATGGGGCTAATCAGTCCGCCGGTTGGGATGAATGTGTTTGTCGTCAAGGGCGTGGCGCAGCATGTCCCCTTGGGCAAGATCTATCGCGGGATCGTACCGTTCTGGATTGCGATGGCGGTCTGTGTGTTCCTGCTGATCCTGTTCCCTGACATTGCGCTGTATTTGCCCAATACGATGATGGGACGCGGCTGATCCACCCACTTATGTGGCTTGCGAGGGGGAAGAAACGGGCAGAGGCAAAACAGGCCAATGACGACATAAAATCTAAATTTCCGTGTTTCAGGGAGGAGAAAACATGAAACGCAGATCACTGATGACGACAGTTGCCGCTTTGGCGGTGGTGATGGGCAGTCTGGGTGCCGCATCGGCGCAGGATGTGCTGAAATTCGGCGCGGCAGCACCCAAAACCGGCCCGCTTGCGGGCGGTGCGGATGTGACGCACTGGCCCGCTGTGCGCCTGTGGGTCGAGCAGACGAACGCCGCGGGCGGCTTGCAGCTTGCTGACGGGCCTGCGCTGATTGAACTGATCGAATATGACGACCAGACCAACCCGCAACAGGCCATTCAGGCGGCACAGCGCATGGCCACACAAGACCGTGTGGATTTCATGGTCGCGCCCTATTCGACGGGCCTGAACCTTGCGGCGGCCCCGATCTTCAGCCAGCTTGGCTATCCGCAGATCACGGGGTCGAACGTGACCAACCAGCAACCCGAACTGTCGGCACAGTTTCCGGGTATGTTCTTCGTGCTGGGCCGCACCAGCATCATGGCCGAGGATACCGCACAGGTTCTGGTAGACCTGCGCGAAGCCGGTGATATTGGCAACCGTGTTGCCTTGGTCAATGTCGCCGATGCCTTCGGGATTGAGATGGCAGGCATTTCACGCGACGTTCTGGAAGAAAACGGGTTCGAGATTGTCTACCAGACCTCCTATCCGCTGGGCACGCAGGACATTGCGCCCATCATCGACGGGGCCAAGGCGGCGAACCCTGATGCGTTTATCGCATGGTCCTATCCGGGCGATACATTCGCGCTGACCGATCAGGCCATCGTGCAGGATTTTGCGCCGTCCGTCTTCTTTACCGCCGTGGCAACCGCGTTCCCGTCCTATTATGGGCGCTTCGGGCAACAGGCCGAAGGTGTGCTGGGCATGGGCGGGGTAAATCCTGACGACCCCGCATTTCAGGCATTTGCCACCGCGCATGAAGAACTTAGCGGACAGGGGCCGGATTTCTGGGCATCTGCATCGACATATGCCACGCTGGAAATCCTGGGTCAGGCCATCGAGGCGACAGGATCACGCGACCGCGCGGTCGTCATGGAATATCTGCAGGACAATTCCAACACCTATGAAACGGTGCTTGGGCCGGTGCAGTTCAATGACATGAACGACAATGAACGCTACTGGACTGTCGGTCAGTGGCAGGACGGCGTGTTCCGCGGCGTGGCCGCGCGCGGACGCGACGGTGTTGCCGATGTCATCCTGAAGGATGGCTGGGACTGACAAAACGCTTGCGGCAGGGCGCGACTGCCCTGCCGCGAATTGCCTGAAACGGCGCGAATGGAAGAAGCATGTTTTTCATCCTGATAACCGGCCTGCTGCTGGGCGGAACCTATGCGTTGATCGCGATGGGCCTGAACCTGCAATATGGCGTTTCCCGCATCATGAACCTTGCGAATGGCGAAATGCTGGTCGCTGGCGGCTTTGCGGCTTTCTGGGTCTATACGGCTGGTCAGGTCAGTCCGATTGCGGCGCTGCTGGTGGTTGCACCTGTGGCGTTTGTGGTGAACTGGCTGATTTACCGGATCATGCTGCGCCCGCTGGTCAAGCGCGCGAAATCCCGTGGTGCGCTGGAAGTGGACAGTATTCTGGCCACGTTCGGGTTGTCCTTTGCGATGGTCGGCATCATGAGCTGGCTATTCGGGGGCGGGTATTTCAACTATTCCTATCTTGCGCAGCGGGTTGATATTTTCGGGTCATCCTACGGGCAGAACCGCGTTGTGGCTTTTGCCATTGCGTCGCTGATCGCGGCGGGGTTGTGGTTGTGGCTAAGCTACACGCGCGCCGGTCTGCGTATGCGTGCGGTTGCTGTCAGTCCTGAATCGGCGCGGCTGGTGGGTATTGACGTGCCTGCAGTTTCGGCACTGGCCTTCGGGTTGGGGGGGGCGGTGACCGCGACGGGCGGGGCGCTGATTTCAATGTTCTTCACGCTGGATGCATCCGTGGGGGTGCTGTTCACCATGAAGGCGCTGATTATCGTCATCATGGGCGGCGTGGGTGATATTCGCGGCACAATCGTGGCCGCACTTATTCTGGGGATCGCGGAAACCTTCGTGGCGCGGGTCATCGACCCCGGCCTGACGCTGGCGGCGGCCTATGTGCTGTTTCTGGGCGTGCTGCTGTTCCGTCCCCAAGGGCTGTTCGGAAAGAAACCAACATGAGCACGCGCGAAATCCGAAACCTGATCTTGTCCGCGCTGGCCTTCGGGGTCGTGGCCTTGCTGCCGCTTTATGACACCGGCTATATTCTGTCGATCGCCACAACCATGGCCATGTTCACAGTGCTGGCAACCAGTTGGGCGCTGTTTTCGGGACCTACGCACTACATCTCGCTTGCGACGGCGGCGTTTTTCGGGCTTGGCACATTCGTCACCGGCTACGGGTTCCAGACCATGCCATATTGGTCGCTGCCGCTGATCGCCGCTGTGCTGGGCGCGGGACTGGCAGGGCTGGTGGGCATGGTGACGCTGCGCCTGTCAGGGGTGTATTTCGTCATCTTCACACTGGGTCTTGCGGAACTGGTCCGCCAGTTGGTGACATGGGTGCAAAACCGCACTGGCCAACGCGGCATGTATGTCCTGACCTCGATCACTGAAAGCCATATCTACTGGCAGTTGCTGGGGCTGGCCGCGCTGGTGTTCCTGACGGGGTGGCTGATCGGGCGGTCGCGGCTGGGGTTTGCGCTGCGTATCATTGGCAATGATGAAACTGTGGCCAAGCATTCGGGCATCAACACGGCACTGGCCAAGGTGCTGTTGTTCATGGTGTCGGGCGCGGCGGCGGCTGCGGTCGGGGCCATGCTTGCGCCACGCTACATTTATATCGAACCCTCTACGGCCTTCGCGTCGATCCTGTCCTTTCAGGTGGTGATCATGGCGCTTCTGGGCGGGACGGGGCGGTTATGGGGCCCGCTGGCGGGGGTTATTCCCTTCACCCTGTTGTGGGAATTCATATCCCGCCATGCGCCCAACCAGACGCTGTTATTGTTGGGGCTGGCATTCCTGCTGATTGTCTATGTTCTGCCGGGCGGCATGGTCGGGCTTCAGGCGCGGTTGAAACGCCGCTTCGGGCAAGGGGGGCATTGAATGGCACGCGTTGTTCTGGAAGTGCGCAATGTGACCAAACGCTTCGGCGGGCTGGTTGCCGTGAATGACATGAGCTTCGATGTGACCGAGCATCAGGTTCTGGGTATCATCGGTCCCAACGGGTCGGGCAAGTCCACGATGATCAACATGATTTCGGGGACATTCCCGCCCAGTGCGGGCGTGATCCGCCTGACCGGTCAGGATGTGGCGGGCAAACCTGCGCACCGGATCGCGCAGATGGGGGTTGCGCGCACATTCCAGCTGGTGCGCCTGTTGCCGGAACTGAGTGTTATTGAAAATGTCGTGGCAGGGGCAGCCTTCGGCCACCGCCGCCGCTGGAAGGGTGAGGCCGAACGCTACGCCCGCACCCTTCTGGAGCGTGTGGGACTTGGGGGCGCCATGAATGTGCCGGTATCTTCGCTGACCTATATCAACACCAAACGGGTGGAACTGGCGCGTGCGCTGGCCTGCGAACCGGAAGTCCTTTTGCTGGATGAATGGCTGGCGGGCCTGAACCCCACGGAATTGCAAACCGGAATCGAATTGATCCGGTCGCTGCGCGAGGAAGGGCGCACCGTCATTCTGGTGGAACATGTGATGGATGCCATTCGCAGCCTGTGTGACAGTTGTGTGGTCATGTCATCGGGCACCAAGATTGCCGAAGGCACGCCCGCCGATGTCTTGTCGGATCCTGATGTGATCCGCGCCTATCTGGGGGCTGATGAAGATGCTTGAGTTGCATGGCCTAAGTGTGAATTACGGCAAACACCGCGCGTTGGACGGGGTTAGCCTGACCACCAAACCCGGCGAAATTGTCGTTATTCTGGGCGCGAACGGGGCGGGGAAATCCACCGTTCTGAAATCCATTGCGGGCATTTGCGAAGGGCGTGTCACCGGCACCATGTCCATGAACGGAGAGGCGCTGCTGGGCCTGCCACCGCATAAGGTGGTGGAACGCGGCGTGGCGCTGGTGCCCGAAGGGCGCGGCGTGTTCGGTGACCTGAGCGTGCGTGAAAACCTGATGTTGGGTGCGAACCCCGACCGCGCCCGCGAAGATGCGCAGGCCAATTACGACCGCCTGATCGAGTTGTTCCCGAAGCTGGCGGAACGCGCGGGGCAGACTGTGCGCACCATGTCCGGCGGCGAACAGCAGATGGTCGCCATTGGCCGCGCGATGATGTCGAACCCGACAATCCTGATGCTGGATGAACCGTCGCTGGGGTTGTCGCCGCTGTTGTCCAAGGAATTGTTCCAGAACCTGAAGGCCGTGCGCGAAGCGGGGCTTGGCATTTTGCTGGTGGAACAGAATGCCCGCCTTAGTCTGGGGATTGCGGATCGCGGGTATTTGCTGGAAAACGGCGAAATCCTGCGCGAGGATCGCGCCGATGTGCTGCGCAATGACCCCGCAGTGCAGGCCGCCTATCTGGGTGGTGGCGCATCCAAGGTCGCACCCGCGAAGGCCGTGACGCCTGCGCCTGCAACACAGTCCGTGACGCCGCCCGCCATAGCAATCCGGCACAAAGTGCCAAGCACCAGATCGGCCGCGCAAGTGTCGGGGCTGGACATCAATGCACTGGTGTCACGCGCGGCACAGCAATCGCAGCCCCCGCGCAGCGCCGCGGTGATCCCTGCCAGCATTCCGGCCACGGACAGGAAACCGCGGGCAAGCACTGCCAAGGCCGATACCGACAGGCTGCGCGGCATCCTGACCGAACTTGAGGCAGCGGCCCGTGCCGTGCGCGGCGCAGACACTAACGCGCCATCAGCCTTGCCGCCGCTGCGCCCCTCATCGCGCTTCGCGGCGGGGGCTGCCCGCGCCAGCATAACGGGCGATCCCGCGCCTGCACGATCACCACAGCCTGCACAGATCAGCCCCGCATCGGGGGGCAAGGTAGAAATCTACCGACGTCGCCCCGGATCATCACAATTCGACCGCACGGAGAGATAACATGCTTGATGCAAAACACCCCAAAACCCTGCGCGGAATGTATATCGGTGGCCAATGGGTCAAGGCGGCGCGCAATTTTGCCGACCTGAACCCAAATGATGGCAGCCTGTGGGCCGAAGCGCCCGACGGCACCCGCGCCGATGCCCGCGCCGCGATTGAGGCCGCGCACAAGGCGTTCCCTGACTGGGCGGCCACCAAATACACCGAACGCGCCAAGATGATGCACCACATTGCCGATGTGTTTGAACGCCGCGCGCCTGATTTCATCGCCGCCATTCAGGCCGAAGGGGGCGGGTGGTATGGCAAGGGCGCGTTTGAGGCGCATTATATCCCCGAAGTGTTCCGTTCGGCAGGGGCAATCCTGTATGCCGCCTCGGGCGAGATTATGCCCAGCGAATACGGCAAGCTGTCCACTGCGCAGCGCGTCCCCATGGGGGTGATTTCCGTGATAAGCCCGTGGAATTTCCCCGGCATTCTGACCGCGCGCGGCTTTGCCTTCGCACTTGCGTCCGGAAATACGATTGTCCTGAAACCGTCCGAGGATACGCCTTATCTGGGCGGTATCTTCTTTGCCGAGGTGCTGGAAGAAGCAGGCATCCCCGCAGGTGTGTTCAACGTCATCACCTGTTCGCGCGAGACGGTCGCGGATATGGGGGACGAGATGATTGAAAACCCGCTGGTCAAGGGCGTGTCCTTCACCGGCTCCACGCCAGTGGGTCGCGCGATTGCCGCGAAATCCGGCGCGCATCTGAAAAAATGCTGTGTGGAACTGGGCGGCAAGGACAGCCTGATCATTCTGGAAGATGCGGATATGGAGCGCGCCACGCAGGCCGCGAATTTCGGCAGCTTCATGCATCAGGGCCAGATTTGCATGAGCGTGGAAAAAGTGCTGGTGCATGAAAGCATTTTTGACGAGTTTCTGGAAAAATTCGCCGCCCGTGCCGCAAAGCTGAAAGTGGGCGATACGGCAGACAAGTCCAATGTCATCGGCCCGTTGATCAATGACAGGCAAGTGGCCCGCGTCAAGGAACAGCTGGATGACGCGATTGCCAAGGGCGCGCAGGTTGTCGTCGGCGGCGGCGTCAAGGGCCGCTTCGTGGAACCCACCATCCTGACGGGTGTTACCCCTGATATGCTGATCTATCAGGATGAAACCTTCGGGCCGGTTGTGCCGGTCATCCCGTTCCGCACCGACGAAGAAGCCATTGCCATCAACAACGACACCGAATACGGCCTGTCCGCCGGTGTCATGACCCGCGACGAGGCCCGCGCCCTGTCCATTGCGCGGCGTCTGGAAACCGGCATGTGCCATGTGAATTGTTCATCGGTGAATGATGAACCGCATGTGCCCTTTGGCGGGTCCAAGGCGTCGGGGCTGGGGCGGCATGGCGGGCGCTGGTCGGTGGAAACATTTACCGAGACGCGCTGGATCACGCTGGACCGTGGCGGCCGCCCGTTCCCGCCGGTGTTCTGATATGGCAGACCTGTCATCCAGCCTTGCCATGGTGCCGCCCCTGCTGCTTGCGGGCAAGCGGGTTGTGGTGCTCGGCTCCGGCAGCGGATTGGGGCGGGCCGTGGCGCTGCATGCGCAGGCCGCTGGCGCCGAAGTGCTGGGCGTGGATGACCACAAGGCGTTTGACGGGTTGGATGCGCTGTATCATGCGGACCTGAACGACCCTGCCGCGCTTGATGCCGCCGCGCATGCCCTGCCGGACGGGATTGACGGTTTGGCACTGCTGCCCGACCCCGGAACTGGCGGGCCGGAACAGACGCTGACCCGCGCGCTTCTTGCCCCGCGCCATCTGGCGCAAGCCCTTGCGCCGAAACTGGCCCATGGTGCGGCAGTTCTGGTGCGCGCAGCCCCCCCGCATGCCACATGGCAGGCGCGACTTGGGGAAACCCGCGCTGCAATGGCGCTACGCCGGGATGATCTGGGCGGGTTTGTCGCGCGTTGGGGCCTTCTGGCCGAACCCGACCGCGCGGCGCGCACGGCAGGCTGGGCTATGCAAGCGTGGGTCATGGCGCAGCATAACCGCTGGGCAGACCGCGCCATTCGCCTGAACGCACTGACCCCTGCCAGCCATGACGGGCGTTTGCCGCCCGACATCGTGGCGGCCAGCGCTAAGGACGCCGCATCGGGCACGGATACGGCCGCACGCGCGGCACTGTTTTTGCTGTCGGACCTGTCACAGGGTCTGACAGGGGCCAATCTGGCCGCAGACGGGGGGCTTAGTGCCCGAATAATCACCAGCCTGGACGGGCTTTGACAGAAGCGACGCTGGCGAGAGAGGACCAAGAGGATGACAACTATTTTCTGGATCATCGTACTGATCGTGGTGGGGGTCGCGCTGGTTGCGCTGGCCGCTGCCTTCTATGAACGCGCCAGCAACGCGGTCAGTCTGGTGCGCACCGGCATTGGCGGACGGCGCGTCGTAATCGAAGGGGGCGTTCTGTCGCTGCCATGGTTTCACGAAGTGGCGCGCGTCAATATGCAGTCCATCCGGCTGGATGTGCAGCGCGCAGGCGAACATTCCCTGATCACGCGCGACAGGTTGCGCATTGATGTGGGTGCGGAATTCTACTTGTCGGTTCCGCCCGAAGATGCGGCTGTGGCACGCGCGGCGCAGGCCCTTGGCCGCCGCAGTTTCCAGCCCGAAGAACTGCGCGCCCTTGTCGAAGGTATGTTCATTGACGCTATGCGCGCTGTTGCCGCGCGCTCCAGCATGGATGACCTGCACGAGGCGCGTGCGGAATTCGCAAGTGCCATTCGTGATGCCATTGCGCCGCATCTGACCCGCTATGGTCTGCAACTGGACGCGGTTGCGTTGACCGCGCTGGACCAGACGCCGTTCGCGGCGCTGGACGAAAACAACGCCTTCAACGCCGAGGGGCTGCGCAAATTGACGCAGGTAATCGCCCAGTCCAAACGCGACCGCGCCGAGATTGAGGGCGAAACACAGGTCAGCGTGCGCCGCGCCGCCATGGAAGCCGCGCGCCGCCAGCTGGATATTGATCTGGAAGAACGCCGCGCTGAAATCGCGCAGGCCCAACAGGTCGAGGCGCTGATGTCCGCGCAGATCGCCGAGGTCGCCCGCGCGAAAGCCGATGCCGAACGCGCCGCCGCCGAAGCACGCATTGGCATGGAGCAGGGCATTCGCGCCGCTGACATTGCCCGCGAACAGGCCATCCGCGAGGCTGAAATCACCCGCGCCCGCGCGCTGGAGATTGCCGAGCAGGATCGCGCGGTGATGGTGGCCAACAAAAGTCAGGAAGAAAGCCGCGCCATGGCCGAGGCGGATCTGGCCCGCGCCGAAGCCGTGCGCGCGCAAGAAGCTGTTGAGACAGCCCGCGCCGAGGCCGAGGCGCAGCGCCGCCGCGCGCTGGCCCTTATCGCCGCCGAGGCCGAGGCAGAGGCCGCCGCGCGCCGCAGCGAAATTGCCGCCGCCACCAGCCGCAAGACCGCTGCTGACAGGTTGGAAACTGCCGATCTGGATGCGCAGGCCCATCTGAAACAGCGTCAGGCCGAAACCACCGCACTGGAAGCCCGTATCAAGGCCGAGAATGCCCGCGCGCCAGAGTTGCTGGCCCATGAGGCAGAAATGGCCCGTCTGGAAGCGATGCCCAAAATCGTGGCTGAAATGGTCAAACCCGCCGAGAAGATCGGCAATATCAATGTCACACAAGTGGGCAGTGTCGAAGGGTCGCGCGGGGCCGTGTTGCAGGCGCTGGAGTCGGTTCTGGAACAGACTGTCCACGCACCGGGCCTGAACCGCCTGCTGGAACGTGTGCATGATGACATCCGCTATGATGACACACGCAGGCGGCGCGACAGGGACGACTAGGAACCGGCAGGCAAAACAGGGGGGGGACGCAATGGACGGAGCAGGCACCAACCGCGAGGGCGCGCGCACCCATGCCTTGCGCGCGCAGATCGCCCTGCGCCAGCGCATCCTGAACGGGGACTATCCCGGCGGCACGCGTTTGTATGAAGTGTCGCTGGCCGAAGAACTTGCCGTGTCCCGCACCCCCGTCCGCGAAGCGCTGTCGCGACTGGCAGAAGAAGGGTTGCTGGTGCGCACGCGGTCCGGCGGGTTTGTCGTGCGCAGCTTCGCCGTGGCCGATGTGCTGGACATGATCGAATTGCGCGGCGTGCTGGAAGGCACTGCGGCGCGGTTGGCGGCCGAGCGCGGCGTTTGTGCCGAACAGATGGCACATGTCCGGTGCCTTTTGTCGCAACTCGATTCCTGTTTCGGGGACGTGCCCGAACAGACGGACCTTGAACGCTATTCGCAGTTGAACGACAGCTTCCATCAGGCACTTGCCAGACTGGCGGGCAGCAAGGTTCTGGAAGAAGAAATCGCGCGCGTGGTGCGTCTGCCTTTTGCCGCGCCATCGGCCTTTCTGCCCTACAAGACACAGATAGAAGCGCTGATGTCTACACTTGCGCCCGCGCATGTCCAGCACCACGCGATGATAGAGGCGATTGCAGCGCGTCAGGGTGCCCGCGCCGAGGCACTTGCCCGCGAACATACAGGGGCGGCGCGTGCCAATGTGCAGCAGATTTTCGCAGCCCGACCCGCGCAGGGGCCGCAACTGGCCGCGTTGGGGCTGGTCATCAGCTAGGAATGTATGTGTATACATGAAACTTATATTTCTGGCGAAAATTTGATTTTTATTGCTATTTGATCGCGTCTATGTATTCATGGTGAGCGTATAGAGCGGAGGGGATGATAGTGAATACCAATCATGCAACAGGGGCATCTGGCGACATGCTTGACGGCTGGTCGATCGAGGTGATGCCGCGCACCGCCGCCAAGGTGCCCGACTTCCGCGCGCTTTTGCCTGCTGGCACGCGCGTCTATATCGCGCATATCGACGGCACCCCGATTCAGGAAATGGTTGACACAGCCCGCCGCCTGCACAGCGAAGGCTTCACGGTCATGCCGCATTTTCCCGCGCGTTCCATCCCCGATCTGGCCACATTGAAGGACTGGATCGACCGGTACCGTTCGGAAGCGGGGGTTGATCAGGCGCTGGTGCTGGCAGGTGGCATTCCCAAACCGGCGGGTGCGTTCGCATCCTCCATGGATTTGCTGCAAACCGGTGCATTTCAGGAAGCGGGCTATACACGCCTGCATGTCGCGGGCCACCCCGAAGGCAACCGCGACATTGACGCGGATGGCGGGCATGAACAAACCGATGCCGCGCTGCGCTGGAAGGAAGTCTATGCCCGCGATACCGGCGTCGATATGGCCATCATCACGCAATTCGTGTTCGAAGGGCAGCCTGTCTTTGACTGGATTGCACGTCTGCGCGCACAAGGCATCACCCTGCCTGTCCATGTGGGGCTTGCCGGACCTGCCAAGTTGCAGACGCTGATCAAATTCGCCATTGCCTGCGGTGTTGGCCCGTCGCTGAATGTGCTAAAGAAACGTGCCCGCGACCTAAGCAAGCTGTTGGTGCCTTATACACCCGACCAGATGTTGCAGGAATTGCGCGATGCGCAGGCAACGCAACCTGCGAATGCGCCCGATCAGGTGCATTTCTTCCCGTTGGGCGGGATCAAGACCTGCGCGGAATGGGCGCAGCAGCAAAACGCCGGACGGTTGCGCCGCGTCGTTGGCTAGGCGGTCAGGCATTCTGCAAACAGCATCACACACCAAAGGGGGGAGCCAATGGTGAAACTGGACAAGGGGCGCATCGTAAAAGCGCCCGACAGCTTTTTCATTGATGGCGAATGGGCGGCCCCGCAAGGTGACCGCAGGCTGGATGTCATCTCGCCTGTCACTGAGGAATTGCTGTTCAGCTACCCCGAAGCCAACGCCGCCGATATGGACCGTGCGGTTGCCGCCGCGCGCCGTGCCTTCGATGACGGGCCATGGCCGCGCATGTCGGCACAGGAACGCGCAAGTTACTTGCGCCGTGTGGGTAGCCTGATTACGGCGCGGCTGGATGAAATTGCATGGGCATGGACCACGCAGGTCGGTGCCCCCATCAGCCTGACGCGCAAACTGGTTCCGCAGAACGCAACGCTGTTCAATCATTATGCCGAATTGATCGAGGGGTATGCCTTCACGGATATCCGCCGCCGCGATGACGGGGGCGAGGTGCGCGTCTTGCGCGAACCAGTGGGCGTTTGCGCGGCAATTTCGCCGTGGAATGCGCCCATGGTGTTGTTGTCATATAAAATCGCGGCAGGGCTTGCGGCGGGCTGCACCATGGTGGCCAAACCGTCCCCTGAAACCCCGCTGGAACCCTATATTCTGGCTGAATGTATCGAACAGGCGGGCCTGCCGCGCGGGGTGTTCAACCTTGTGCCAGCGGGACGAGAGGCGGGCGACCACCTGATCCGGCACCGCGATGTCGAAAAGGTGGCCTTCACCGGATCAACGGCAGTGGGCAAACACATCATGCGGGTGTGTTCCGACCGTCTGGCGCGGGTGTCGCTGGAACTTGGGGGCAAATCCGCCGCCGTGCTATTGCCCGATGCCGATTTTGCGCAGGCTATGCCCAGCCTGATGGTCTATTCCATGCCCATAACGGGGCAGGTGTGCTTCTCGTTGACGCGCCTTTTGGTGCCCGAAGCCCGCAAGCGCGAATTTTTGGACATGTTCCTGCCTGCGGTTCAGGCGCTGAAACTGGGCGATCCTGCCGACCCCGCCACCCAGATGGGGCCGCTGGCCATGGGCCGCCAACGCGAACGGGTCGAGGGGTATATTGCCGCAGGCCGCGCAGGCGGGGCACGGCTGGCCTGTGGGGGCGGGCGCCCGCGCGGGTTTGACAAGGGGTTCTATGTGGAACCCACTGTTTTCACCGATGTGACCCCCGACATGGCAATCGCGCAGGAAGAGATTTTCGGGCCTGTGGTGTCCGTGATCGGCTACACCGATGAAGATGACGCCGCGCGCAAGGCCAATGCCACGCCCTATGGTTTGAATGGGGCGGTCTATTCGGCCGATCCGGAACGTGCCTTTGCGTTTGCGCGGCGCATGCGCACAGGCGGGCTGACGGTGAACGGGTTGATCGTGGACCCCAAGCATCCGTTCGGCGGTTACCGCGAATCCGGCATGGGCCGCGAAGGCGGGCCTGAAGGGCTGGAAAACTATCTGGAAGTCAAAACCGTGCATATGGCAGGCTAGCGCCAATGCTGAGCGATGTTGCGCCACTGCAAACCGAACGCCTGATCCTGCGCGCACCCTGCGCACAGGATTTCCCCGCATTCGCGGCCTATTTCATGTCCGAGCGTGCACGCTTCACGGGCGGGCAGCCCGACCGGATACTGGCATGGAACCGCTTTTGCGTAACGCTTGGGCATTGGCATATGCGCGGCTACGGGGTGTTTGTTATGGTCCGGCGCGACAGTGGCGCAGTGATCGGGGCGGCAGGGCCGTTTTACCCCGAAGGCTGGCCGGAACCAGAAATTGCGTGGCAATTATGGGACGGCACTGCCGAAGGGCACGGCTTCGCACAGGAAGGGGCGCGCGCCGCGCGTGCGCATGTCTATGATGATCTGGGCTGGACAACTGCCGTCAGCCTGATTGCACCTGATAACCAGCGATCACGCGCGCTGGCACAGCGGTTGGGGTGCGTGCCGGACGGAACACATGCGCACCCCCATTTCGGCCCGCTGGAAATCTGGCGTCATCCGGCTGTTTGAATGCGCGGGCGTTACCCGCCCGACAGCGGAGTGATGCGGTCGGCGCGGAATGTGTCGGCCAGCCGTGTCAGGGTGATGTCCCGCACCACACCGCCCTTGGCAAACGGGTCACCGTGGGCGAAGGCGCGGGCGTCTTCTTCGGTATCGGCCTGTAGTATGCCGAAATTTCCAATGCCCTGGCCCGCGTCATTCCACATGGCGCTGCCTGTCAGAACCACCGCCAGACCATTCCCGCCCGAGGCAACCCAGTCACGATGTTGCGGGCGCAATTCGTCGCGCAATGCGCCGACTTCCGCCCCGTCGTTATGTGTGCAGATCATCAGAAAAAACATCAGCGTGCATTCTCCAGCAAAACCATGCCTGCGCCGGTCATGGATGCGGGCGCGAAATAATGGTCGAACAGGGTGGTCACGGTGTCATCCATGCAGCCGCGCATCACCAGCCACATGATAAGCTCTGCCCCTTCGGACCCGAATTCCTCGACATAATCCTCGCGGGACATGGTGCGGTAGCGTTCGGGATCGGACCCGATGCGCGCGATCCATTCGCGGTCCGCAGTCGGGTTGATGAAGCCCGCGCGCGCGCCCTGCAACTGATGCGACAGCCCGCCCGTGCCCATAACCAGCACCTTTTCATCTGTCGGGTAGTTTTCGATGGCGCGGCGCAGCAGACGCCCCAGATCCCACATGCGCTGCGGCGTCGGAATCGGATACTGGATGGTGTTGACCAGTATCGGCACAACCTTGACCGGCCATGCATCCGGCCTGCCGAATGTCAGCTCCATCGGGACTTGCAGACCGTGATCCACGTCCAGTTCACGGCATATCAGGGGGTCGAAATGCCCCTCGACCATTTGATCGGCCAGATGCCAGGCAAAATCATCCGCACCCTGAAAATCGGGCACCGCGCGCGGGCCCCAGCCTTCATCCGCCGGGCGGTATGTGTCGGCCACGCCAAGCGCCAGTGTTGGCACACGGTCCAGAAAGAAGGAATTGCCGTGGTCATTATAGATCACCACCGCGATGTCGGGCTTATGCGCGGCAACCCATTCCTGTGCAGGAATATAGCCGTCAAAAAACGGCTTCCATTCGTCGCTGTCGCGCAATCCCTTGTCCAGTGCCGCCGCGATGGACGGAACATGGCTGGTTCCCAGCCCTGCCAGCAGTTTAGCCATTGGTGACTTTCCCCAGTCGTGTATCCAGAAATTCCTGCAAATCCATACCCGCCTGTGCGGCCCCGATTGCGCGTATTGGCGTCGGGTCCACAGCGGATATTTTCAGGATATAGAACAGGTTGCCGCCCAGCCGCACCATTTCCGCCCAGTCGCGGGCTTTCACGGCCGCGCGTTGTTCCGGCGTCAGGGCGAAGCGGTCGAGATAGGCATCTTCATCCGCAACAAACGCGGCACGCCCGTCAGGTGTGCTAAGGCCCATGGCCATCTTGTTCAGCGCATAGCCCCCATTCGCGCGGGGGCGGTCGAATAGCGGGGTGTCTGGAATACGGTCTGTATCGGTCATTGGGTCGCCTTTTGACGTTCAAGGTTCAGGCTGCGCACCCAGCCGGCCAGCAATCCGGCCACCGCGGCGGGTTGTTCGACAGGGGCGAAATGGCCGGCATCCTCGATGATTTCCAGCCGCGCTTGCGGGCAAAGCTGCGCAATCGCTTCGTGCTGCGCGATGGGGGACCATTGGTCCTGTCGCCCGACCATCAACAGCAACGGCCCTGTATAGGCGGCGATGGTCGCGCTGGCATCAGGGCGGCCCAGCAGGGCACGCATCTGGCGTTCGTGAATTTCAGGTGTCATGCGGCAGACCATGCGCGTCAGCCCGTCCATGACCAACGGGTCGGGCGTCAGCCCTTCGGCCATCATGCCCGGCAACCATGCATCGGCCAGCCCGTGCATGCCGTGATCATAGGCCAGATTGATCATGCTCTGGCGCTTCGCGTCCTCGCCGTCCTTGCGGGGGTGCATGCCGGTGTTCAGCAATGCCATGGCGCGAATGCGGTCCGGGGCGATATGGGCCATTTCCATGGCCACGCGCCCGCCCATCGAATGACCGGCAACCACCAAGGGGCCGTCATGTCGGGCCAGCAGGTCGCGCGCCATGTCGGGAATGCTGGTCTGCGTGGTCACATCGGCCACCGACACGGGCAGGTCATCCAGCGCGGTCAGCGCCGCGTCCCATACATGGGCATCACAAACAAGGCCCGGTATCAGCAGAATGCGGGTCATGGGGTGTCCTGTCATATTCGGAGTAGGAAGTGACCGGCGCCCTAGGGCGCCGGTCTAGCAGATCAGCTGCCCTTAGAGCGCCAGCTGTCGGCGTAGTTTTCGCGCGCTTCGCTTGCATAAGGCGTGGGCGAGACGCGCACACGGATTTCCGTTTGCTTATGTGCCTCGGTCGAGGTTTTGCCGGTTGTTTCCGGCTCGCCCCATTTCATGGTCAGCACATCGCCGACCTGAACGGATTGATCCACAACACCAAGGCTAAGAACACAGCGTTCATTGAAGCTGTAGCCGTTGAACATGGACATACCGACCATCTTGTCGCCATGCATGACCATATCAGCGCTGGAGGAGGCGTAGTTCGGCTGCGGGAAGTCGATCCACTTGTAAGGCGTGCCTTGCTCGAACGCGGATGCAATGACTTTCAGCACGTCCTCGCGGTTCCATTCAAAGGTAACCTTCTTGCGGTTCGATGCCGACCCCTTCATCGCTTCGAGCGCGGATTTGCCGATGAAATCGGGTTTCTTCCAACCGATATAGAAGTCATAGCCCAACTCGAACGGGTTGACATAGTAGTCTTCGATATTGTCGGAAACAAAGCTGCCGCCAATCGCGCCGGAGGCTTCATAGCTGTCAGCGCCCAGCCAGTCGCGGTAATCGGCCAGCATGCCGTCACCTGTGTAGATGCCCGGCAGGGGCGACGGAATCCAGCCTGATTCCAGCGTGTTCGTGGAATAGGCGCGGCTGCCGCATTGCACCAGATCGACGCCTGCATCGCGGGCCGCTTGCAGGATGGTGGAATGGATATAGTCCTTGTCCTTGTATGGACCCCAGATTTCCAGACCCGGCGCGCCCGACATGCCGTGACGCAGCGCCTGCACCTTTTTCGATCCGACATTGATCCAGTCAACATGAAAGAACTTGATGTCCTGAACCGGCCCGCCATTCATCTTCTCAAAGATTTTCGGCGCATCCGGCCCCTGAATCTGGAAGCGGTAATGTTCGCGCAGAACGCGTTCGCCTTCGGGGCGGGACGGGCTGCGCGGGTCATAGCGCAGGCGCACATTCCAATTGCCATAGGCGGCGCAGAACATCAGCCAGTTCGATGTCGGTGCGCGGCCGACAAGGATGTACTTGTCCTCACGCTCGCGGAAGATGATGTGATCGCCAATGACATGGCCATTGGGCGTAACAGGGACGTAGTGCTTCGCGCGGTTCAGGTCGAAATTGGCGAAGCTGTTGATGCCGTGATGGGACAGGAATTCGGTTGCCTGTGGCCCCTCAACGATCAGTTCGTCCATGTGGTGGCTTTGGTCGAACAGCACGGCTGACTTGCGCCACGCTTCCTGTTCTACGCGCCAGTTTGAAAATTCGGGCGCAACAACCGGGTAGACATACATCCCGATTTTGGAGTTGCGCAGCATTTGCACCGGGTTGCCGGTGGCTGCCATTTTTGTGGCAAGGCTTTGTGTCATCTGAAATCCTCCCAGGAACATGATGTATACATAAACCTAAAAGAAATGACCGGATATGCAAGTAGAAACCGCCGGTTTACGGTGGTTTTTATGTTGTAATGTATACAGCAGGTGGTTCTAGTTGGACAAAAGCGCCAGGCTGGGCACGCCTTCGCGCAGCGCGGCTTCATGCGAAAGCAGGTATTCCACGTTCCGGCGTGCCGCGCGGGCATGTTCGCGCGCCAGTGATTCGGCGCGCCCGCTTTCGCGGTTCTCGATCGCGTCGATGATGGCGCGGTGCTGGTCCTGGGCTGATCCAAGCGTCTTTTGCAATGTGTCGATCCGCGTGTGATCATCCAGAAACGCCGAAGGGGACGCGAAGGGCAGTGCCGTCACGCGCGCGATTTCGCGTTGCAGAATGTCACTGCCGCTCATTCGGGCCAGAAGCAGGTGAAATTCGCTGTTTAGTGCAGAATATGCATCCATATCAATGCTTTGATCGGATACGACGGCATCAATCCCGCGCAAGACCTTGTGCGCACGTTCCAGCAGTGTGGCGCAGGCCCCGCGTTCCGCAGCATAGCGTGCGGCAGTCCCTTCCAGCACTCCGCGCAAATCGATTGTGTCCACCACATCGGCAAGCTTGAAGCTGCGCACAACAAACCCTCCGCCCTTGGCGCGTTCCAGCAGGGTTTCTTCGGCCAGTTGTGACAGGGCCGCCCGAATAGGGGTGCGGGAAATTGCCAGTTCTTCGGCCAGTGCCACCTCGAACAGGCGGGTGCCACCGGGAAGCTGCCCGCTAAGGATGCGCTGGCGCAGGGTAATCAGGGCGCGCTGGGCATGTGTTGCTGTGCCGGTCGGTGCGTCCATTGCGTGTATCCCTATTGCGTATACATATCCATACAGCTGTTGTCTGACCCTATGTATACATGCCCCGCTGTATTCGGCGCAAGCATTGATCTGCCAGCCAGCAGAAGGGCACCAAGCAAAATGCCCTTGATGCACGACATAGCATCAAGGGCATCGTATGACAGGAAATGCCGTGTCAGGCTGCGGTCAGTTCACAAGGCCCGCATGGCGCATGGCGGCGTCCATCATGATCTTGGTTGCATCCGTCAGGCCCAGAAGCGGCAGGCGCACATCCTCGCGGCAATGCCCCAGACGCGACAGCCCGTATTTTGCCCCGACCAGCCCCGGTTCGGCAAAGATGGCGACATGCAGCGGCATCAGCAGGTCATGAATTTCCAGCGCGCGTGCATGGTCGCCCGACAGGCTGGCTTCCTGAAACTGCGCACACAGGCGCGGGGCAACATTGGCTGTCACGGAAATGCAGCCAACCCCACCTTGCGCGTTGAAGCCCGGTGCAGTGGCATCTTCGCCCGAAAGCTGGATGAAGTCGCGCCCGCATGTCATGCGTTGCAGGCTGACGCGTTCCAGTTTTCCGGTTGCATCCTTGACCCCGATGATGCGCGGCAATTCCGCAAGGCGGCCCATGGTGTCTGGGGTCATGTCCACGACCGACCGGCCGGGAATGTTGTAGATGATGATCGGCAAGTCGCAGCAATCATGCAACGCCTTGAAATGCGCAATCAGCCCCTCTTGCGTTGGCTTGTTGTAATAGGGGGTCACAACCAGCGCGGCATCGGCGCCAACAGATTGCGCGTGCCGCATGAAGCCCATGGCCTCCAGCGTGTTGTTGGACCCTGCGCCCGCGATGACGGGCACGCGCCCGGCTGTGGCCTTGACCACTTCTTCAATGACAAGCTTGTGTTCGTCATGGCTAAGGGTGGGGCTTTCGCCGGTGGTCCCTACGGGAACCAGCCCGTGCGACCCTTCGGCAATTTGCCAGTCAATCAGCGCATGCAGCGCGTCAAGATCAAGCGCGCCGTCCTTCAGCGGTGTGACCAGTGCCGGAATGGAGCCTCTGATCTGCATGCGCGCCTCCCTCTCTTGGTGGTGTCGGGTCAACCACAGACCCGAGCCTTTCGCAAATGTGTGTTGTGACTGTGTCACAGGCGGTTAGAACTAACGACAGATATTTTCAAGGTGAAAAGAGGTTGGTGATATGGTGCAATCGGGTGGAAATGGCCGGAATTCCGTTGTTTCGGCTTGGATTCTGGCCGGTTTGATGGGGTTGGCCTGCACGACCGCGTCAGCGCAGACCACGCCCCCCCCCGCCAGAGAGGCGGGCATCCTTGCCCTTGCCTTAACGCAGGCCGCATCCGGAAACTGGGAGGCCGCGAAATCCATGGCAGCCACCAGCGGCGAGGTTGCGCAGGCCCTGATCACGTGGCAGGCGCTGCGTGACGGGCAGGGGGATTACGCACAGCTTCTGGCCTTTCTGGACCAGCGCGGGCATTGGCCATTGATCAATGTCGTTCAGCGTCACGCCGAAGGGCTGTTGCACGAACGCAGCCCGACCGAGGTTGTGTCGTTCTTTCAGGACCGCGCGCCCCTGACCGAAGACGGGCATATCGCCCTGACCCTTGCGCTGCGCAACCTGAACCGCACGGATGAGGCCCGCGACATGGCGCGCGATATCTGGGCCACAACACCGCTTTCCGCCACGGCCGAGGCACAGTTGAACAGCGCGTTCGGGGACGCCTTGCGGGCATTGGATGCCGCGCGCGTGGACATGCTGCTTTGGGCTGGTGACAGGCAGGGCGCGCAGCGTCATATGGACCGGCTGAATGCTGGACAGCAGCGCCTGACCCGTGCGCGTATCGCGCTTCAGGAGCGTGCCCAGGGCGTGGACGCGCTGGTCGCGGCAGTGCCGGATGATCTGTCGCATGATCCCGGCCTGATGCGTGACAGGTTCGAATTCCGTATGCGGGCGGGCAATACGGACGGGGCGGGGGATTTGTTGCTGGCGCAATCGCGCCACCCTGCGGGGCTGGGGCAGGCAGATGCATGGGGCGCGCGGCGGGTGTTTCTGGTGCGCACAACCATGTCCGATGGCGATTACCAGCGCGCCTATGATCTGGCCACGCCGCATGGGTTGGAAGACGGCCTGCATTTTGTTGATCTGGAGTTTCTGGCAGGGTTTATTGCGCTGGTGCATCTGGACCGGCCGGAAACAGCGCTGGGACATTTTCGCGCCCTGCGTGTGCGAGTGAACAGCCCCATCAGCCTTGGGCGCGCCGGATATTGGGAAGGGCGCGCGCATGAGGCGCTGAATGACCCGATTTCGGCACAAGCAGCCTATGAATTCGCGGCAGAGCATCAAAGCAGCTATTACGGGCAGCTTGCTGCGGACCGTCTGGGCCTGACGCTGGACCCTGCCCTTGTCGCAACCCCTGATTACCCGCATTGGCAGCAGACGGATCTGGCGCAGTCCGACTTGCTGGAAGCCGCGCTTTTGCTGCGGGATGCGGGCCAATGGCATGAAGCGCGACGTTTTTTGCTGTTTCTGGCGCGACAGTTGGACAGCGAGGCGCAGCTTGGTGCGCTTGCAGATTTGATGCTGGCGCTGGGAGAGCCGAATTTTGCGCTGAACATTGCCAAGGTTGCAGTTCAGTCCGAAATTGTTCTGCCGCGTGCCTATTTTCCGGTGACCGAGCTTGCGCAGGCGCAGTTTGATGTGCCGATGGACCTGATCAAGGCGATTGCGCGGCGCGAAAGCGAATTTGATGCCGCTGTGGTCAGCCCCGCCGATGCGCGCGGTCTGATGCAGGTTTTGCCCGGCACCGGCCAGATGATGGCGCGCAAGCTGGGCGTGCCGTTCCAGCCCGCCGACCTGACGCGCGACCCTGAACTGAATGCCCGCCTTGGTGCGGCCTATCTGGACGAGTTGCGCGCGGAATTCGGCCCGTCGCTGGCCTTGGTGGCGGCGGGCTATAACGCAGGGCCGGGCCGCCCGCGCCAGTGGATCGAGCGCTTGGGCGACCCGCGCACCCCTTCGGTTGATTTTGTGACATGGGTGGAAAGCGTGCCTTTCGCAGAGACGCGCAACTATATCATGCGGGTGGCGGAATCGCTGGTGGTCTATCGCAGCGTTCTGGCGGGCGAGCCGCGCCCTATAAACATGGAAGCACTTATTCGCGGGCAGTAGGCGGTCAGGTCAGTGCAATCCCGATGGCCACACAAATCATCAATGCGCCCGCTATGGTGTTGGCCAGCGCCAGCGCTCTGCCTGATTTCAGCAGGTTGCGCAGTTTTCCAATGGCCAGCGCCATGCCCAGATTGCCCATCATCGGGATCAGCGCCGATACGGCCAGAATGGCCGCGACGTCTGCCGCGGTAATGCGCGTCAGGTCAAAAAAGCCCGGCAGCACACCCATATAGAACAATATCGCCTTGGGGTTGGCCAGAATGACGGTCACGCCCGCCAGAAACCCCGCCATATGGCCGGGACGGGTCAGGCGGCTGTCGGCGGCAATACGGCCATGCGCATGCCGGATAAGCTGGACCCCCATCACCACAAACATGGCCACGGCCACCCATTTCATCAATTCCAGCAGATCGCCGTAAAGCGTCAGAATCCATGTCAGCCCGAAGATGGCAGCCAGCGGCCACAGCAGATCCCCCAGCGCCACCCCCACCGCCAGCGGCGCGGCCGATGCGGCCCCGCCGGACATGGCGCGCGCGGTCAGGGCCAGCCAGACAGGACCGGGGGTCAGGAACAGGATGACAATCGCGCCAGCGTAGAACAGCAATTCCAGCGGGGTGATTGTCATGGGGCGTCTGGCAGGGTCAATGTGCCATCCTCGGACAAGGGCCAGAACGGGTTATGCGCCACTTCCCAGACATGGCCGTCAGGATCGGCATAATAGCCCGAATAGCCGCCCCAGAACACGGGTTCGGGGTGTTTCAGCGCGCGCGCACCTGCGGCCAGTGCCTCGGCGAATGCCGCGTCAACATCTGACGGGCTGTTGAAATTCTGCGCCAGTGTCATGGCCCCTGTGCCCAGTGTGGCACCCGCGCGGCCCTGATCTGCGGCCAGTCCCTTGCGCCCGAACAACCCCAATGCCAGCCCGTTCATCTGGTAAAACGCAACCCCGTCCTGTGCTTCGGCCGGTTTCCAGCCCAGCGCCTGATAAAACGCACGGGCGCGCGGCAGGTCGTCTACGCCAAGGGTAATCAGGGTAACGCGCTGAACAGGCAGGGTCATGATGTACTTTCGGATAAATGCGAACGCCCGTCTGCGTCCGCCACGGAAAAATGCTGTGCGCGTGCGCCCAGATCGGAAAACAACTCTGGTCCGGTACCGGTCATGAAGGCCTGAACCCGCAAGCTGCATATCGCATCATAAAGCGCGGCGCGGCGGTCCGCGTCAAGATGGGCGGCCACTTCGTCCAGCAATAACAGCGGCGCTGTGCCGGTGGCCGCAAGCGCGCGGGCATTGGACAGGATCAGGGAAATCAGCATGGCCTTCTGCTCTCCCGTGGAACATTGTGCGGCCGCCATGCTCTTGGCGGCCCAGATAGCGCGCAGGTCGGCGCGGTGTGGGCCAGTCAGGCTACGCCCTGCGGCCATGTCCTGACGGCGCCCGTCAGACAGGGCACGGGCCAGTTCCGCCTCATCCTGCGGGGCGCTGCAATCAAGCGTCAGGTCCGCCACGGGGAAGGGGCTGTCATGATCGGCATGGGTGGCAAGGATAGCGATGACCGCGCGCCGGTTGGCGCTGATCAGCGCGCCGGCCTGTGCCATCTGCGCCTCCAGCGCGCCATACCAGGCCCCGTCGCCCGCCCCGTCGCGCAGCAGCTTGTTGCGTTCGCGCATGGACTTTTCATAGGCCAGCACCTGCGCGGCATGATCGGGTCGAAAACTAAGCACCATCCGGTCCAGAAACCGCCGCCGCCCTTCGGCCCCTTCCAGCCAAAGCCTGTCCATGGCCGGTGTCAGCCAGACCATGCCCACAAGACCGGCCAGCGCCAGTTGCGGGGCCGTCTTGTCATCAATGCGAACCTGCCGCGACTGGCCGGTTTCGGCCCATGTCTGGATAGTGCGTGCCCCGTTGGGTGTGAACAGGTCTGCAATCACCTTCCAGCCCAGCAATTCCGGCTTGCGCGACAATTCGTCCGATGCCGCCCGCCGCAACCCGCGACCGGGCGACAGCAGCGAGACAGCTTCCAGCACATTTGTCTTGCCTGCACCATTGGGACCGGACAACGCCACCGGCCTGCCATCAAAGGCGATCTGCGTGCGCCTGTGCGACCGGAAATGCGACAGTGTCAGCGATTGGATGTAAACAGACATGGCCCAGCGGTAGAAAGAAATGCCGGAGAATGCCAGCAAGAAAAAGCCCCGCAAGGGCGGGGCTTCGGGGGAAGGGCGTGGCGGGTCAAACCCGCATCGGCATCACGACATATACCGCGCTGGTGTCATTGCCTTCGCGCATCAGGGTCGGATCGCCGGAGGCGTTGAACAGGAACACGGCATTTTCACGATCCACCTGACTGGCGATTTCCAGCAGGTATTTCGCGTTGAACCCGATTTCCAGCCGCTCATCCCCGTATGCGACGATCAACTCTTCCTCGGCGGCACCCGAATCGGGGGCGTTGACTGACAATGTCAGCTTGTCTTCCTCCAGGGACAGTTTCACCGCGCGCGACCGTTCCGATGATACGGTCGCCACGCGGTCCACGGCACGCGCGAATTCATTGGCGTCCACTTCCAGCCGTTTGGTGTTCTGGGTGGGAATAACGCGTGTGTAATCGGGGAAGGTGCCGTCGATCACCTTGGAGGTCAGTGAAATATCGGGCGTTGCAAAGCGCACCTTGGTTTCCGACACCGACACGGCAATCTGCATGTCGTCATCTTCCAGAAGTTTCTTCAACTCGCCCACAGTTTTGCGCGGGACAATGACACCGGGCATGGCGTCCGCGCCTTCGGGCAGCGGCGCGTCAATGCGCGCAAGGCGGTGGCCGTCCGTGGCCACACAGCGCAGCACGCGCCCGCCATCGCTTTCGGCGACATGCATATACACGCCATTCAGGTAATAGCGCGTCTCCTCGGTTGAGATGGCGAATTTCGACTTGTCAAACAGGCGGCGCAAATCCTTCGCCAGCGCCGAGAAATTGGCCGAATATTCGCTGGAGGCCATGACGGGAAAATCCTCTTTCGGCAATGTCGCCAATGAGAAATTCGACCGGCCCGCGGAAATTTGCAGCCGCCCCGTGCGCGGGTCGTCCACCAGTTCGACCAGTGCGCCGTCAGGCAGCTTGCGGATGATTTCGTGCAACATGACGGCTGAAACAGTGGTGGCACCGGCGCGTTCGACCATGGCGGGTGCGCGGTCCATCACTTCCACATCAAGATCAGTGGCGCGGAAGCTGACCTGCGCGTCCTCGGCCTCGATCAGGACATTGGCCAGAATCGGAATGGTGTTGCGCCGCTCCACGACTGATTGCGCCTGAGAGACGGCCTTGAGCAAAATGGCCCGTTCGATGCTGATCTTCATACCCCTGTCCCTTCGCGTATCACTGGCCCCTGACTTATCGCCTTGGGGAGGCGTAGCCTAGCCAAAAAACAAGGCGGGACAAGGGTTTTTATGGTCTTTGCAAGTCAGCTTTGCAGCAGGCGGCGCAGAAGGTCTATATCTTCGGCCATCTGGTTGTCGGAACTGCGCATTTCCTCGACCTTGCGCACACCGTGCAAAATTGTGGTGTGATCCCGCCCGCCGAATCTGCGCCCGATTTCCGGCAGGCTGCGCGATGTCAATTCCTTGGCCAGATACATGGCAATCTGGCGGGGGCGGGCAATCGTGCGGGTGCGTTTGGGGCCAAGCATGTCTGACAGGCGGATGTTGAAATGCTCGGCCACTTTGCGCTGGATTTCTTCAACCGTTACACGACGGTCGGATGTGCGCAACACGTCGGACAGGCAATCTTGCACCATATCCATGGTGATTTCCTGCCCGATCAGGCTGGAAAATGCAAATAGCCGCTGAAGCGCGCCTTCAAGGACGCGCACATTGGTGGTGATGCGATGGGCCAGAAATTCGATAACCCCGTCACCAATACGCACCGGCCCATAGGTCTGCGCAAACAGCGCGGCCTTCTGCTGCAGGATGCCAAGGCGCAATTCATAATCTGTGGGATGCAGGTCCACGACCAGCCCCCATTGCATGCGCGATGAAATGCGATCTTCAAGTTCCTTGATCTCGCCGGGGGCGCGGTCTGCGGAAATGACGATCTGTTTGTTCTGGTCCACCAACGCGTTGAACGTATGGAAAAATTCTTCCTGCGTGCTGTCCTTGCCTGCAATGAACTGCACGTCATCCACCATCAGCACATCAACGGACCGGAACAGATTCTTGAAATCCATGATCTGGCGGTCCCGCAGGGCCTGAACAAACCGGTACATGAACTGTTCGGCAGACAAATACAGCACTTGCAGGTCGGGGCGTTTTTCCTGAAGTTCCCACGCGATCGCATGCATCAGGTGGGTTTTGCCCAAGCCCACGCCACCATACAGAAACAGCGGGTTGAATGTCACATCGCCGCCATCTGCCACGCGCCGTGCGGCGGCATGGGCAAGCTCGTTCGGTTTGCCGACGACAAAATTGTCAAAATTGAACTTGCCGTCCAGTGGCGCGCCCTGAAGGTTGGTGTCGCGCTGCGGCGCGGTGCTGCCCTCGGCACTGCGGGAAATGGCGGGGGCGGCGGGTTTGCTGCGGGGCTGTGTGCCGACGTTGAATTCAATGCGCGATACTGCCGGATTGTCGGACCGCAGGCGCTGGAAAATCTGGTCCTGATAGTTGCGCTTGACCCAGTCACCCACGAATCGTGACGGCGCCCGAAATTCCACAACACCTGCTTGCAGGCTGATGCATTCCAAAGGCTCTATCCAGCTTTTGTGGTTGTTCTCGCCAATCTCTGACCGCAGCTCTGCCGAAACCCTTGCCCATTGTTCTGATATCATTATGCCCCAGCCCGCATTCGTGTTCATCCCATCCATCAGCGCACATACACAATACTGACCAAGCGGGTCGAAGCGCGACCGCCAGTTTCATCCAAACACACTGCAGTCGTTCGGCCAGATGAACGTACCGCAAGCTCTTTACATGGTCAGGAGGGGCATGAACCAAAGGGCGCATATCGGCGCTTGGTTCGTTTGATCACCAACACAAGAAGGTCCGACATTCGTCGGTTCGTGTGTTGATATGTCCCCCCCAGGACAGATTCTTTACCGTGGCACCTGCATAGCAATCCGATCCTGCCGCGCGCAACACAACATCGCGCTTGACAGCATTTCGACGGGCAAAGAATCGAAGCCTGTATACTTCCGGTCACATCGGCGTTTCACCAAGGCTGATTTGCAATGTGGCCTTGTGCGGTGGCCGGTCGTTGTGCCGAATGCAGGCCCAGAATGCAAAAAAGGCGCATAGTCTGCGCCTTTCTTCAAAATACCTAACCGTCAGCTTTCAGGCTTCAGGCGCCAAGCGCCTTGACGCGTGATGACAGGCGCGACATTTTCCGCGATGCGGTGTTCTTATGCAGAACGCCTTTTGTGACACCGCGCATCAATTCGGGTTGTGCGGCCAGCAATGCGGCAGCGGCGACGGCCTGATCGCCCGATGCAATCGCTTCTTCGACTTTGCGCAGATAGGAGCGGATGCGCGAGCGGCGCGCCTTGTTCACTTCGGTGCGGCGCTCGATCTGGCGGGCGCGTTTTTTGGACTGGGGTGTGTTTGCCATAGCGGGTCTACTTTCGGGTCTGTTTCAATACGTTTGCATCATGGACCCGACCTGTGACTTCGACAGGTGACATATCTTGCCTTAAGCGGGCCCACGCGCATGTGACGCGCCCTATAATCCAGCGCGCGCCAAAAGGAAAGCTGAAACTTCAGCGGTCGCGGAATTGCGCGGTGCGCTTTTCCTGAAAGGCGGACATGCCTTCCTTCTGGTCTTCGGTGTTGAACAGCATGTGAAACACGCGGCGTTCAAACAGCAACCCTTCGCGCAGGGTCGTCTCGTAGCTGCGGTTGACCGCTTCCTTGACGACCTTGACCGTGATCTGGCTTTTCTCGGCAATCTTGGCAGCCGCGGCCATGGTTTCTTCCATCAGCTTCTTGACGGGCACGACACGGCTGACAAGGCCCGAACGCTCTGCTTCTTCGGCATCCATGAAGCGGCCGGTCAGATGCATGTCCATGGCCTTGGATTTGCCCACAAAGCGTGTCAGGCGCTGTGTGCCGCCAATGCCTGCGACCACGCCAAGGTTGATTTCAGGCTGGCCGAATTTGGCGGTATCGGAGGCGATGATGAAGTCGCACATCATCGCCAATTCGCACCCGCCCCCCAGCGCATAGCCCGAAACGGCTGCGATAATGGGTTTGCGCACGCGCAGCAATGCTTCGGTTTCGGGCGCAAAGAAATCTTCCTGGAACATATCCACGAAGCCCTTGTCGGCCATTTCCTTGATGTCGGCCCCTGCCGCAAATGCCTTCTCCGAGCCTGTCAGGACAATGCAGCGCACCTTGTCGTTGCGGTCGGCTTCGGTCAGGGCTTGCGCCAGTTCGCCCAGCAGCGTCGAGTTCAGCGCGTTCAGGGCTTCGGGGCGGTTCAGGCGGATCAGTGCGATATGGTCAGAAATATCGACGATCAGCGTTTCATAGGCCATGAGGCGGCACCTTGTTTGTTGCAATCAGCATCTTGGCATAACAGCTTGGCATAGGGGTTCAAGTCATCTTTGACACTGCGCGCAATAGAAGCTGGACCGCCCCGACTGCACGATCCGGCGGATATTTCCCTTGCAGTCCGGTGTCATACAGGGCGCATCTTCGCGGCCATAGACACGAAACGCATGCTGGAAATACCCCAGTTCGCCATCAGCCTGCCGGTAGTCGCGCAGCGATGAACCGCCCGCATCAATCGCATCATGCAGGGTCTGCCGAATCGCGTCGGTCAGTGATTCGATGCGCACGGGGCCGATACGCCCCGCCGCGCGTGTCGGGCTGATGCCCGCGCGGAACAGCGCTTCGCACACATAGATATTGCCCAGCCCCGCAATGATGCGCTGGTCCAGCAGCGCGGCTTTGACCGGCATTTTGCGCCCCTTCAGGCGGCTTGCCAGATAGGGCGCGCTGAAATCATTGCCCAATGGTTCAGGGCCAAGGCCAGCGATCAGTTTGTGCTGCGCCAATGTGCTGGTGGTGCAAATGTCCATTGCCCCGAAGCGGCGCGGATCATTGAATGTGATGCGCGCGCCGTTTTCCATATGAAATATGACATGGTCATGCTTCTCGACGGCAGGGTGGTCGAAATGGAATTGCCCCGGTGCATGGGGGCCGCGCAGCCCTGACACGACCATGCGCCCCGACATGCCCAGATGAATGATCAATGTGTCGTCGCGGTCCGTGTCCAGCAGCAGGTATTTTGACCGCCGCCGCAGTGCGACAATTCGCGCGCCGTCCAGCCTTGCGCCCATATCCGGCGGGAAAGGCCAGCGCAGGCCATCGCGGCGCAACTCCGCGCGGGCAAGGCGCACGCCTTCCATGGCGGGCAACAGGCCGCGGCGCACGGTTTCCACTTCGGGCAATTCGGGCATTGGTCCCCCCTGAGCTGGTCGCAGGGTCGCATTGTCACGCCCCTGCAATCCCCTATAAGGAGTGTAGCAGTTCCCCCACAAGGGGCAGTCAAAGGGCAGATCGGATGACGCAGGACGACAAGACCACGCATTTCGGGTTCCAGACCGTGGACGAGGACCAGAAAGCCGGCATGGTGCATGGTGTATTTACGCGCGTGGCGTCGAAATATGACGTGATGAACGACCTTATGTCGATGGGCATTCACCGTGTCTGGAAGGACGCGATGATGGACTGGCTGGCCCCGCGTCCCGGCCAGCGCCTTCTGGATGTGGCGGGTGGCACCGGCGACGTTGCCTTTCGTTTTGTGGGGCGTGCAGGCGACAGTGCGCGTGCGACCGTGCTGGACCTGACCGAATCCATGTTGTTGGAGGGGCAAAAACGCGCCGAGGCCGAAAACCTGTCGCATGCGCTGGACTGGACCGTGGGCGATGCGATGGCCTTGCCCTTTCCCGACAACAGTTTTGACACCTACACAATCAGCTTCGGTATTCGCAATGTCACCCGCATTGAGGATGCGCTGCGCGAGGCTTACCGCGTCCTGCGCCCCGGCGGGCGGTTGATGGTGCTGGAATTCAGCCAGCTTCCGGTCGACGGGTTGCAAAAGCTGTATGATCTGTATTCGTTCAATGTGATCCCCGTTATGGGCCAGATCGTGGCGAATGATCGCGACAGTTATCAGTATCTGGTCGAATCAATCCGCAAATTCCCCGATCAGGACCGGTTTGCCGCCATGATCCGTGATGCGGGGTTTGAGCAGGTGAAATATCGCAATCTGTCCATGGGCATTGCTGCCCTGCATTCCGGCTGGAAAATTTAGTCATGCGCGGGCCACATAATTTCTGGCGCCTTGTGCGCACGGGGGCCACGTTTGAACGGACCGGGGCCATGCATGTGGTGCTGGAGGCGATGAACGCGCCCCCGCGTTTGCGCCTTGCCGCACGCATTATGGGCTGGCCGTTCCGGTTTCTGGGCCTGAAGGGCGATCCGGACCTGCCGCCCCTTGTGCGTGCCCTGACGGCACTTGGCCCTGCCTATATCAAGTTTGGCCAGACGCTGGCCACGCGCCCCGATGTTGTCGGCCCCGATCTGGCCGAGCAGCTGCGCTACTTGCAAGACAAGCTGCCCCCCTTCCCGCGCGCGCAGGCCATGCAGGTCATTGCAGAGGATCTGGAAGCGCCGGTCGAGTCGATCTTTACCGATCTGTCCGAACCTGTGGCTGCCGCGTCCATTGCGCAGGTGCATTCCGCGCGTCTGGTCGGCACCGGCGCAAAGGTCGCCGTCAAGGTGTTGCGTCCGGGGGTCGAACGCGCGTTCCGCACCGATATTGATGCGTTCTACTTTGCCGCGGGCATGATTGAACGGCTGCTGCCATCCACGCGGCGTTTGCGTCCGCTGGATGTGATTGCGCATTTTGAAACTGTGGTCGAGGGCGAACTGGACCTTAGGCTGGAAGCGGCCTCGGCGGCGGAATTCGGGGCCAATACCGCAGATGATGCGGGCTTCAGCGTCCCCAAGCCCGTCTGGGCCTATTCATCGCGCAGGGTGATGACACTGGACTGGGCCGAAGGTGTGCCGCTGGGCGATAATGCCGCGCTGGACGCGCTGGGGCTGGACCGGCGTGAACTGGGTGTGCGTATCCTTAGCCTGTTCTTGCGCCATGCCTTGCGGGACGGTTTTTTCCACGGGGACATGCATCAGGGCAACCTGAAGGTGACCGCCACGGGCGAGATTATCGCGCTGGATTTCGGTATCATGGGGCGCATTGATCCCTATACCCGCCGCGCCTATGCGGAAATCCTGTTCGGGTTCATCCGCAAGGATTACCGCCGCGTCGCCGAAGTGCATTTCGAGGCGGGCTATGTCCCTGCCGATCGCGATATTGATGAATTCGCGCGGGCGCTACGGTCGGTGGGCGAACCGATTTTCGGAATGGATGCGCAGCATATTTCCATGGCGCGTCTGCTGGCCTATCTGTTCGACGTGACCGAACGGTTTGGCATGGAAACCCGCACTGAACTGATTTTGCTGCAACGCACCATGGTTGTTGTGGAAGGGGTCGCGCGGTCGCTGAACCCTGAAATCAACATGTGGCATGTCGCAAAACCTGTGGTCGAGGAATATATCCGCGGCCATATCGGGCCGCAGGCAGTTGCGCGTGACCTGATCCTGACGGCAAAAATTCTGTCGCGTTTCGGCCCGCGCCTGCCGCGTCTGGTCGAGGATGCGTTGATCGCGCAGGCCAATGGCGACAAGCCCCCACAACCGGCGCGCGGGCCAAACCCGTTTATATGGACCGCCTTGGGCGCGGGGCTGGTCGGGGTCGGTGTGGCATTGGGGGCGTTGCTGTAGCCCCGCCAATCCGGCCAGTCAGTGGGACCAGTCAGGGCTGGTGGTCAGCGCCGCAAGTGTCGCGCGCAACTGGGTTTGCGGCAGCATAACCAGCATGCGGGGGGCATCAAATTCCAGCGTGATCCGCGTTGACACCGCCATGTTCGATGTGCCGATAACCCCGTATGGCGCGAAGTCCAGCCCGTCGATGGGCCAGTGCAAACCGGTTGACCGGCCTGCGCAATACCCCATTGGAAACAGGGAAACGCGCTGCCCTTCGTCTGTGTCCAGTTCCAAACAGGGCGGCGCGACAAAACATATGTCATATTCCGCCACCAGCATCACCCGCGAAGACCCGAACCGCACCAGCGACGACATTGACGCAAGCGTATGATCCAGCCGCGCCCCTGCGAAGCCAAGTGCCAGAATGAATGGCGCATCAATACTGGTCAGGCATTTGTCGAAATCGGTGCTGTCCTGCTCCTCGATCCGGTGAATTCGCGCCTGCATCCGGTGGTGCAGGTCATCGCGCAGCGAATCAATATCACCGATGATGGCCTGCGGAAAATGGCCCGCATCTGCCAACCCGTTGGCCCCGCCGTCTGCGGCCACCAGACAGGGCGCCAGGGATAAGGCAAGTTCCAGATCATCGGGTGCAAAACCGGCCCCCCCGACCAGCGTTACACCATGTTGGGAATGGACAAGGGCAGCCACTTTGTTAACCTACCTTAATTATGGCGGACTTGCGGGAATTGGCCATATTCCGATCACCAAATTACCCTAGTCCGACCATGTAATCGCTCATGTGATACGCGAGTTTGCCAGTGTGTAAGGTAAAAAGCGAGCGTCGTTATGGTAGGCCCGAACAGAATTTTAACAGTTTCCTATGGCACCTTCTCGTGCACACTGGAAGGTTTTGACGAACCTTTCGGGACGATGAAGGCGATTGCGGAGTATTTTCGCGATCTGGCTGCGGATGATCGTTATTTCGGGGCTGAACCACCAACCCCGGACGCGGAAATGCTGCACCGGATCGCGGAGCGTGAAATCCAGCGCCGCGTTGAGTCGCGCGTGCAGGATAACGGGATCGTCCTGCGCCCCGAGGCACAGCAGACCCCTGCTGCCCCTTTGGGTATGGGATTTGCCGCTGCCGCCACGGCTATGCCAGCCAATGTTGCCTTAAGTTCGCTGACGGCGGATGTGTCGCCGAAAGCGGCCCCGACACCGACGCCCGCTGCGACCCCGACACCCGCTGCGCCCGCCGCCCCGGCCGCCGCGCCTGCACCCGTTACAACGAACACATCTGTATCGGAACCCAATGCCGATACATCGGATATCAGCGCGAAGCTGGCGCGAATTCGCGCGGCCGTCGCGCTGGCCGAAGGGCAATCCCGGTCGCAAGATACTGCGCAGGTCGCTGACCCCGTTGATGCCCAGCAGCCCCTGACGCAGGACGCCGGTGCCGATAATATCCGCGCGTTTCTGGCCCAGCAGAATGACGACGAAGATACCGATGAACCCGCGCAGTTGCCGACACAGGAAATGCCAGTGGACAGCCCTGTGCAACCGCTGGAAGAACCTGCCGAAAGCGCCGCCGAGAAGGACCTTAACGACGCCGCACGGCTGATGTCCTCGGAATTCGATTTCGACGATTCGGATCTGGATGCTTTTGACGATATGCGTCCGCAAACCTCGCAACGCGATCATATGGAATCACCCGAATTTGCCGAAGATACGGGCATGTTCGACGAAGATGATTTCCCACAGGAACCTGCGCCTGCCGCGAAACCCGAAGAAGACGCATTTGACGAGTTTCTGGACGAGGACGAGGACGCATCTGGCGCGGAAGATGAAGAAGATACATTTGATGAACTTGACGAAGATGATTTCGACGACGCCGGCACATCATCCGCAGCAAGTGAAAATGTATTCTCTGATGCGGACGGTTCGGATGATCCCGCAGAACCTGCGCCTGCACATGACAGTTTTGCCGAATACGCCGATGATGATTTCGACACCGAGTTGCAGCAGGCGCTGAACCAGCACGCCCAAGCAGAACAGGAACGTGTGTCGATAGACCAGTTGCGCGCGCAAATCCGCAATGTTCTGGGCGATACCGGGCTTGCCAGCGCGGAGGAACAAGGGCTGGTGCAAGAACTGGCCGAGATTGAACAAGATGTCGTTCTCAAGCATCCCAATTTCATGAAAACCCGTCAGAACGCGCTGGCGGAAAACACCGAAAATACTGCCGATCGTTTGATGGAGAAGGCGCAAAGCCAGTTGAACGAAGTTGATTCCCGCCGCCGTCGCGAAGCGTTCGAGCATCTGAGCCTTGCTGTCACGGCAACACGCGCAGAAGAAGAAGCGACAGGCCCGCGCCGTCGCGATATTGCCGAGGCGCGCGAAATCGACAGGTACCGCGAGGATATCGGCATGCCCGACCCGCATGATCTGGCGCTGTCGCGGACGGCAGGCAAGCGCGCTGCCGCAACAGGCGCGCAGGGTGCGGATGCGGCTGACAGCGCTGCGCAAACCGCACCGGCGGAGGTTGCAGCACCAGAACCTGCGATTGTGTCCGCGCCCAAGCCCCAAGAGACGCAGCAAGCGCGTGATTTGACCCCAGCGGCCCAGACCGACAACACACAACCTGCGGCCGAACCCGCAGCCGACATGCCGAAAGCTGATGCACGCCCACGCCCCCGCCGCCCTGCCGCAATCGGGAACCGCCGTGCAGAACGTGGCACGACAGAGCGTGCGCCGCTGGTTCTGGTATCAGAGCAACGCGTTGAGCCTGAAGTTCCTGCGCAACGTGTTCGCCCGCGGCGTGTCGGTGTGTCACTGGATGCGCAGGCCCCTTCGGCACCATTGAAAACGGCAACGCCGGAAACAATCGCGACATTCAAGAAATTTGCGGATGATGTGGACGCATGGCTGCTGGATGAGCAGATCGAGGCCGCAGCAGCCTATATCACGCATATACAAGGGCAGGCAGAATTTTCGCGCACAGACCTTATCAAATATGTGCTGGCCTATAATGACGGCAAAACCGTTACCCGCGAAGATATGTTGCGCGGTTTCGGAACCATCCTGCGCGAAGAGCGGTTGGAGCGCGCGGAAACAGGCATGTTCCGCCTGTCGCCCAGTTCCGAATATGACGAACCGGCCCGCAAATACGCGACAAGCTGAATTCGCACCTTGCAAAAATACCAAAGGCCCCGAATTGATATTCGGGGCCTTTGGTATTTGGCGCAGGCGCAGACAGGTAACGCAATCGGGATGACGCACAATCTGCTGCGCTACTCCTTGGGGGTATCGGGGGGGGCATCCGGATCGGCCTGACCCACCCCTTTGAATATGCGTTTCAACGGGAATGCCCAGACAATACCCAGCGCGACATATATCGCCAGTTCCAGCAGGAAGGGCGGGCGGTCGAACAATTCAATCACATTGACGGTCACGACGATATACAGCGGCAGCGCCACCACCAGCGCAAAAAGCGCCCAGCGTCGTCTTGCTTTCCAGGATAAGGCCATCAGTCTGCAAACGGGTCTGTTACTAGGATTGTGTCATCGCGTTCAGGTGAGGTTGAAAGTAGCGCGACCGGGCAATCAATCAACTCCTCTACGCGACGAACGTATTTGATGGCATTGGCAGGCAGGTCCGCCCAGCGGCGCGCACCTTCGGTGGACTCACTCCAGCCGGGCATTTCTTCATAGACGGGCACGCAGCGCGCCTGTGCCTCGGCGGCGGTGGGCAGGTAATCCAGACGCTTGCCGTCCAGTTCATAGCCGACACAGATTTTCAGCACCTCGAACCCGTCCAGCACATCCAGTTTGGTCAGTGCGATACCGTTGACACCACTGGTTGCACAGGTCTGGCGCAGCAGGCAGGCATCGAACCAGCCGCAGCGCCGTTTGCGGCCCGTTGTCGTGCCGAATTCACGGCCCCGCTCGCCCAGACGCTGGCCGTCGGCATCCTCTAACTCGGTCGGGAAGGGGCCTTCGCCGACGCGGGTGGTATATGCTTTGACAATGCCCAGCACGAAATCAATCGCGCCCGGCCCGATGCCCACGCCAGTCGCAGCTTGCCCCGCAATAACATTGGAGGATGTCACAAACGGGTAAGTGCCGAAATCGATATCCAGCAGCGCGCCTTGCGCCCCTTCGAACAAGATACGCTTGCCGGCCTTGCGCTTGTCGTTCAGCACCTTCCAGACGGGTGCTGCGAATTCCAGAATTGCGGGCGCGATGGCCTGAAGCTGCGCGATCAGCGCATCGCGGTCAATGGGGTCAATTCCCAGCCCGCGGCGCAATGCATCGTGATGGGCCAGCGCGCGGTCCACGCGACGTTCGAGTGTTTCCGCATCGGCCAGATCGGCGACACGAATGGCGCGGCGGCCAACCTTGTCTTCATAGGCCGGGCCAATGCCGCGCCCTGTTGTGCCAATCTTGGCAACACCTACGGCCGCTTCGCGTGCGCGGTCCAATTCCCCATGGAACGGCAAAATCAGCGGGGTGTTTTCGGCAATCATCAGCGTATCGGGGCTGATGTCCACGCCTTGCGCGCGGATCGTTTCAATTTCCTGAAGCAGGTGCCAGGGGTCCAGAACGACACCATTGCCAATGACCGACAATTTGCCGCCGCGCACCACGCCCGAAGGCAGCGCATGCAATTTGTAGACCTTGCCATCAACAACCAGCGTGTGTCCGGCATTATGGCCGCCCTGAAACCGCGCCACCACATCGGCACGTTCCGACAGCCAGTCGACGATCTTGCCTTTACCTTCGTCACCCCATTGGGCGCCGACTACCACGACATTGGCCATGAATGGTCCCCTTTGACTTGCAAACCGCCGCCTGTCTTAACGCTTCGCCGCGCGCTGTAAAACCCGAAATAACATGCCTGCGCGCTGTGTCGTGCGGGAAACAGGGGTTGCGGGCAATGCCCCAAGCGCCTAAGTAGGCGGGAACAGAAAAAGCGGGTTGTTCCTGATGCAAAATGTCGTGCTGATTGTCCATCTTTTACTGGCGCTGACGCTGATCGGTGTCGTGCTGGTGCAGCGCTCCGAAGGGGGCGGTTTGGGAATTGGTGGTGGTGATGGCAGCCCGCAGGCAGGCCGTCCGCCGCTGACAGCAATGGCAAAGCTGACATGGGGTCTGGCGATTGCATTCATCGCAACATCGCTGACACTGACTGTGATCGCGGCGCAACAATCCGCAAGCGTGTCTGTGCTGGACCGTCTGGGCGTTCCGACACCGGCCAGTTCCAGCGCGCCAACATTGCCCGCAACCGACAGCTTGCTGCCGCCACCCGCTGCAGATGACACGCTGGCACCGCCGGCCGCAGACTGACGCAAAACCACAATTTATTGCGGGGCGCATTTTTTCTGTGCCCTTATCTAGCGGCTGGCTTGTGGTGGCGGGCAATTTAAGCTATTGCTTGAACCCCGTGATACAGGGGTTTTTGAACGCGCCCCGCATCCACCGAAATACATGATCACGGGGGGTCGTTTCGACCATGGCACGTTATATTTTCGTAACAGGCGGTGTTGTTTCCAGCCTTGGAAAAGGGCTGGCATCGGCTGCGCTGGGCGCTTTGTTGCAGGCGCGCGGGTTTACCGTGCGGTTGCGCAAACTGGACCCCTATCTGAATGTCGATCCTGGCACGATGTCCCCGTTTGAACATGGCGAGGTGTTCGTGACCGATGACGGTGCGGAAACCGATCTGGACCTTGGCCATTATGAACGCTTCACGGGGGTGGCTGCGCGCCGCACTGATTCGGTGTCATCCGGGCGGATCTATTCCAATGTGCTGGAAAAGGAACGCCGTGGCGATTATCTTGGCAAGACGATTCAGGTTATTCCCCACGTCACCAATGAGATTAAGGACTTCCTTGCCGTGGGCGAGGATGAGGTTGATTTCATGCTGTGCGAGATTGGTGGCACGGTAGGCGACATCGAAGGGCTGCCATTTTTCGAGGCTATTCGACAATTCAGCCATGAGCGCCCGCGCGGGCAGTGCATTTTCATGCATCTGACCTTGTTGCCGTATCTGACAGCCAGCGGGGAGTTGAAAACCAAACCGACACAGCATTCCGTCAAGGAATTGCAATCCATCGGGATTGCGCCTGATGTGCTTGTCTGCCGTTCCGAGCAGCCCATCCCCGAAAAAGAGCGTCAGAAGATTGCCCTGTTTTGCAATGTGCGGCCTGAATCGGTTATCCCTGCCTATGATCTGACATCCATTTATGAAGCGCCGCTGGCCTATCACCGTGCGGGCCTGGATCAGGCGGTTCTGGATGCGTTCGGCATAACGCCCGCACCACGCCCCAATCTGGACCGTTGGGAAGATGTGATGGACCGCCTGCAAAACCCCGAGGGCGAAGTCCGAATCGCCATTGTCGGAAAATATGTGCAGTTGGAAGATGCGTATAAATCCATCAAGGAAGCGTTGATTCATGGTGGCATTGCCAACCGCGTGAAGGTTCAGGTCGAATGGATCGACGCCGAGGTGTTCGACAGCAAGGACCCAGGCCCCGCGCTGGAACGCTTCCATGCTATTCTGGTGCCCGGCGGGTTCGGTGAACGCGGGACCGAGGGGAAGATTCGCGCCGCGACCTATGCGCGCGAAAAGAAGATTCCCTATTTCGGCATTTGTCTGGGTATGCAGATGGCCTGTATCGAGGCCGCGCGTAATCTGGCAGATATTCCTGATGCAGGGTCTGAAGAATTCGACTTCGAGGCTGGCAAGAAGCGGTTTACCCCGGTTGTCTATCACCTGAAGGAATGGGTTCAGGGCAACCACAAGGTTGAACGCAAGCTGGGCGATGACAAGGGTGGCACCATGCGGTTGGGGGCCTATACCGCACATCTGAAAGAGGGGTCGAATGTGGCCCGAATCTATGGCGCAACCCGCATTGAGGAACGCCACCGCCACCGCTATGAGGTGGATACGCAATTCCGCGCGGCGCTGGAGGGGGTTGGCCTGACATTCTCGGGCCTGTCACCTGATGGAAAGTTGCCGGAAATTGTGGAGCACGAAGGCCATCCTTGGTTTATTGGGGTTCAGTTCCATCCGGAGTTGAAATCAAAACCATTCGAGCCGCATCCGCTCTTTGCCGATTTCGTGCGCGCGGCGGTTGACGTGTCGCGGCTGGTCTAGGGGCGGCTGCATAAACCCGTCTTAACCTAGCGCCGCGCGCAACGCCTTGGCCAGTTTTTGTTTGTTTATGGGTTTGGGCAGAACCTGGGTGAAGCCGGCGTCAAGGTAGGTGTCGGTTTGTTCCTTCATGACATTTGCGGTTGCCGCGATAATACGCGGTGGCGTGCGGCCGGTCTTGCTGGCTTCCTGCAGAATGGTTTTCAGGGCGTCCATACCATCCATTACGGGCATGGAAATATCCAGTATAATCAGGTCAAACTGTTGCGCGCGCCACAGCTCGCATGCTTGTAGCCCGTTTTCCGCGAACGCAGCCTCTATGCCAAGCTGTTGCAGCATGATCTGCATGACCATCCGGTTGGTCGCGGTATCATCGGCGACCAGAACCCTGCGTCCCGCCAGACTGACATTCGTGGTTTCCGTTTCCTGATCCGGCAGGGCCACCTGCGCGCGCGGGGCAATGGTTTCGCGAAAAACGGGCAAGTGCAGCCGAAAGGTGATTTCCGTGCCTTCATCTATGACCGATTTTACCGAGATGGCGCCATCCATCATGTCCACCAGCCGCTGGACAATCGCAAGCCCAAGTCCTGTTCCCCCAAACCGGCGCGAGGTGCCGGACTCCGCTTGTTCAAACTCCTGAAAGACGCGGATGGATTGTTCTTGTGTCATGCCAATGCCGGTATCGCTTACGCTGAATTCCACGAATTCCGGATCGGTCGCATCAACATGGACTTTGACGCTGCCGCGTTCGGTGAATTTTATGGCATTGCCGATCAGGTTTTGCATGATTTGCATAACGCGGGTGATATCGCCCATGCGCGGCAGTCCATCGCCGTCCTGAAATGATACGCTAAATTCAAGATCCTTCGCGCGCGCTGACGCAATATGCAGGGCATTCAGTTGCTGCATGAATGTATTCAACGAAAAGGGGCGTTGATCCAGTGTCAACTTGCCTGCCTCAACGCGCGCAAGATCAAGTATGTCATTGATAAGGGACAGCAAACTCCACCCCGAGAGGCGAATAGTGTCGATCATCGGTTTCTGGCCTGCGGTCAGTTCCGTTTCGGCCAACAGGTCCGCCATGCCCAGAACACCGGTCAGGGGCGTGCGTATTTCATGACTCATATTCGCCAGAAAGGCGGATTTTGCCGCATTCGCTGCCTGCGCACGCGTGACCGCATCGCGCAACGCAGATTCAGTTGCCAGTTGGTCGGTAATGTCCACGATCGAGCAAACGACACGCGCTGCATTTCCGGCAATATGCAAGGGGGTGGCGTTCAGCGATATCGCGCGCCTTTCGCCGTCGGGGCGGCGAATTGACAGACGCACATCCCGCAATGATGTGTTCATGCGCAGAATCTGTGCGATGGGCAATTCATCCTCGGGTATGTTGCTGCCGTCGAGTGCCCTTATGCCCCAGCTTTCGTCGTCATACCGCCGGTTGATGCATTGCCCCGGACCAACACCCAGCAGGCGTTCTGCTTCTGCATTTGCGAATACGATACGCCCGTCATGACCGAAGGCCAGCATTCCGGACAGGTCGGTTTCCAGCACTCTCGCCAGAAAGTGCCGTTCACTGCGCAATTCATCCTTCAATGTCAGGACATCGCTGATATCCGTCAGCGAAAGCAGCCACCCCATAGGCGGCGCCTTTCGGGCAAGCGGGCGGTTTACGGCCAGAATCTGTGCCGCATAGGTGCGCCCCATAAGTGCCAGTCGCGTTGGCTGTGGCGGCGGGGCGTCTGCGACAACGCTGCGCAGCAAAGGGGTAATCGGCGTTTGCGCGGGCAGGGGCTGGCCGTGCTGCAACGCTATGTTCGCCTGCGCGAATATTCTGCGGGCGGCTGTGTTCGTTGTCATGACGCGCCCGCTTGTGTCGATCATGATCGCTGGATCACGCGTTGTGAAAAACAACAGGTCCCTGCCGATTGTCGACAACTCGAACGGTCGTGTGATGGTCATCATCCAGGTGAACAGAAACAGCACCAGCGCAAACATGAATGGCGTAGGGTCAAACCCGAGTATCGTGACACGGCCAAAGACATAGGCAAGGTTTCCGGCAATCGGAAAGGCGGTTATCGCAATCAATACACCGAAATGGCCGCGATATGCAGGGTTGGCAAACCACATTCCCGAAATACCAACCCCGATTGCCGCGCCCAAAAACAGATACAAATATCCCGCTGCAAGGTAAAAGAACGGACCATGTTCATATTGCACCGACAAACGGCCATCAATCTGCAGCATGGTGGTCTGTGGTCCATATAGCAGCCCATGCCATGGATTGGTGAACGCGATCAGGGTTATCACCAGCGGCCCGCCGATCAAGGCGGCCCAGTCCCGCCCCGTCAGTTTCCTATCGCGCCCGAACGCATAGGCGTGCAGGAAGAACGCCCAGACAGTCGGCAGCGCGGCAATGAAGGGCCACGCCATAAGCGCAAACATGACCTTGCAGTCTTTGGTGGTCGCAGACATTTCCAGAATAGCTGATGCCAGCCAGCCCAGCATTGCCAGATGCGCGAAAATGCAAAACCGTTGCCCGGAAAAATGCGATTGCCTGGCAACCTGATAGGTCATGACCAATGTGCCAAGAAAGATCACAATAATGATAACAATAGATGTATCAATTACTGCGGATGCGGCACACGCCATCATGGGGCAATCCACTGCCCCAAGGGGTGTGCCAAGCAACCGAATGAAAGCATACAATAATCCGCGCTGATCTGTTCGCGAAACACTACGTTCAGCGGCAAAACTTTGCAAGTTGCAAAGCTGCCTTCCCCTTGTTCACTGCAAGGCACTGGCAGGTATCCTGTCTACCCAGATACTGCGTTTGTTCGGTTTTGCGCGAAGCTGGCGGAATCTATTGCTTTTTGTGAAAAGTGCGGCGCGTGCGTGCGCGACCCGTGCTGCGGGATTAGAGCATGTCAGTTTCATTCGTATTCACGCGACATGCTCTAATTTATTGGTTTCGCATGTCCGAGAAGCTCAAAACCGGTTCCCACTTTTGAGCAACATGCTCTAAGCCGCTACTGTATTCGGTCGAAGGACCGAAACGCGTTCACCGATTGTTGGGCGCATTCTCGATCCGGAAAACCTGCTTGCTGTTGCTGAAATCACCTGCACACCCATCACGGTTTTAGGGTATCCCGCCCTATCAAAGCGGTTACTTTAGACGCTGATGTCGATGTGTGTTTCCGTATCCTGTCCGGTGGGCGGCGTTTGCGCAGAAAGGACACCATAGGCATCCTGCATGCCCTGCGTTGGCACGGGGGCGCCGTCACGCGAAATGGTGTCTTGCGCAGGTGGTTCGGCCAGACTTTCGCGAAGGTGCTGTATGACGTTCACCTCGAATGATGGGGGCGGTCCGACAAGGCGGTGGCGTTTGTCCTGCGCGTGCAGAACAGGGCGCAGCGCAGACATGTCGGCTTTCATTGCAGCCTGCCCTTGCTGGACGGCTGTGGTCGTTATGTTTGTTCCGGTGGCTGCAACACCACGAGACGGGTGTGGCTGCATTAACTGGCCCAATGGCTCGCGGTGCCCCGGTGCGATCGGACCATTTGCGGGCATGGTTGGCAGAACTGGCATGACACACTCCAGATATCAAGTTCCCGAACAGACTTCAGGATTTCTATCATAGAGCAAGATTCCTAATGTATTGTTAAAAAACGAAAAACATTGAAATATGGTTAACCCGGACCGCTCTTATCCGGTATTCTTCCGGCTTATTGCAGATCAGGCCCGCGCGTATAACGGGCCTGATCTGTATGGTTTTTCAAGCCCGGCGCAGAATGCTGCGGCCTGCATAAATGGCGGTTTCGCCCAGCATTTCCTCGATCCGGATCAACTGGTTATACTTTGCCAGCCGGTCGGAGCGCGCCAGCGAGCCGGTCTTGATTTGCCCGCAATTCGTGGCGACCGCCAGATCAGCGATGGTCGCGTCTTCTGTTTCGCCCGAACGGTGCGACATCACGCATGTCATGCGTGCGCGGTGTGCCATGTCGACGGCTGCCAGTGTTTCAGTCAGGGTGCCGATCTGGTTGACCTTGACCAGCAAGGAATTTCCGCAACCTTTTTCAATGCCTTCGGCCAGACGCACGGGGTTGGTGACAAACAGATCGTCCCCCACCAGTTGCACTGTCCCGCCCAGCTTGTCGGTCAGCAGTTTCCATCCGTCCCAGTCATCCTCGGAACAGCCGTCTTCGATGCTGATGATCGGGTAGTCGGCCACCAGTGCCGCCAGATAGTCGACATTTTCCGCCGGTGTCAGGGATTTGCCTTCGCCTGCCATTTCATATTTGCCGCCCTTGAAATATTCTGTCGCGGCGCAATCCAGCGCAAGGCAGATATCTTCTCCGGGCTTGTAGCCTGCCTTCTCGATCGATTTCAGGATGAAATCCAGCGCGTCGCGGGTGCTGGACAGGTTCGGTGCAAAACCGCCCTCATCGCCGATGCCAGTTGACAGGCCCGCAGCCGAGAGTTCCTTCTTCAGGGTGTGGAACACCTCGGCCCCCATGCGCACGGCTTCGCGAATATTCGTCGCGGAAACGGGCATGATCATGAATTCCTGAATATCAATCGGGTTGTCTGCATGTTCACCTCCGTTGATGATATTCATCATGGGCACCGGCAATGTGCGCGCGGATGTCCCGCCAACATAGCGAAACAGCGGCTGGCCGGTATAGTCCGCAGCCGCCTTGGCCACAGCAAGTGACACGCCCAGAATGGCATTCGCGCCCAGTCGTGCCTTGTTGGGGGTGCCGTCCAATTCCAGCATGGCGGCGTCGATGGCCACTTGTTCGGTCGCGTCAAAGCCCACCAGCGCCTCGGCCAGCTCGCCATTCACGGCGGCCACGGCGTCCAGAACGCCCTTGCCCAGATAGCGCGATTTGTCGCCGTCACGCCGTTCCACGGCTTCATGCGCGCCTGTTGATGCGCCCGACGGCACCGCGGCGCGGCCCATGGTGCCATCTTCCAGAATCACGTCCACCTCGACCGTGGGGTTGCCACGGCTGTCCAGTATCTCGCGGCCAATGATGTCGATAATCGTGCTCATGTTCTGCCCCTATTCGCTGAGTAACGCTTCTGTTTCCGTATAGCGGCAGAGTATGACAAGTTCTAGGTCACTTTCGTTTCCCGCCACAGTGTGAACAGCCCTGCAGCCACGATCACCGCAGCGCCAATCAATGTCAGCCCGTCGGGGCGTTCGCCGAATACCAGAATGGCCACGATCAGCGCAAACAGCATGCGCGTGTATCGAAAAGGCGTGACAAAGGACAATTCGCCCACGCGCATGGACGCGACAAGCGAATAATAGGCCAGCACACCTACCCCCAGTGCCGCCGCCAGTGTCAGGATTTGCGCCAGAGAGGGGATGATAACGGCATGGTCCATGGCAAGCATCAGGAATATTCCGGCGGGGACCAGCATGGCAAATGCCCAGGATGAAATCTGATAGCTGGAGACCGCATTCGGGATGACCCGCGTTGCCAGATCGCGCCCCGCCAGCCCGATTACGCCGATGACAGCGAACAAGGATGCGGGTTCAAACCCTGCCATGCCCGGGCGTACAATCAGCAGGACACCTGCAAACCCTATTGAAATGGCTGTCCAGCGCCGCCAGCCCACTTTTTCGCCCAGAAACAGCACCGCGCCAAGGGTCACAAACAGGGGCGCTGCCTGCAGGATTGCCGAGGCTGTGGCCAGACTGGCCAGCACGAATGACAGAACGAAACCGACTGTGCCGACCAGCTCGGCCGCATTGCGCAGCAACAGCGCAGGTGTAAGCAGCGCGGGCGAGAGCACTTGTTGCCCCTTGCGATGGGCAACGACGCCAAAGGCCACTGCACCGCCAAACCCCAGCAGGACAAGAATCTGGCCAACGGGCAGCGCGTCGGCCAGCAGTTTGATAAACATGTCTTCCAGCGCGAAACCCGCCATGGCAAGGGACATCAGAACAGCGCCGCGCAGATTGTCGGTCATTGGGGGTCTTTCACATGTGAACTTGCGCTATGGCTACAACCCGCGCAGTGATTTTGGAAGCGCAAAAGAAAAAGCGCGCCAGTATTGGCGCGCTTTGCAGTCTTGAACAGGTCTGGCTCAGACTTAATCTTCCTTTGCGGCGCGCTTGACGGGTGCCCAAAGTTGTTTGTTGGTCAGATACAGCAACGCAGCCAGAACCGACAGGAAGATGACACCCACGAAACCGGCGTGCTTGCGTTCGACCAGTTTCGGTTCAGCGGTCCACATCAGGAATGCGGCGACATCCTTGGCCATCTGCTCTTCTGTGGCGGGCGTTCCGTCCGCGTATTCGATCATGTCATCGAACAATACGGGACTCATGGACACCCAGCCATCATAGGCCTTGTTGTAGTAGAACAATGCGCCCGCCTGAAAGTCTTCCTCTCCGGTGTAGCCCATCAGGAAGGACGCGATATATTCCGCCCCGCCCAAGCCGCGGAACAGCTGGTTCAGACCCAGACCATATGGCCCTTCAAAGCCGATACGCGCCTTGGCCATCAGGCTAAGGTCCGGCGCCCCTTCAAACTGCGATTCGGGGAAATGGTCCGGACCGCCGGCTGTGCGCCAGTCCCGCAGTTCGGGGTCCCAGACTTCGAACATCTCGGCATAGGCGCGCATCTGTTCGGGGGGCAGTTCAGGCCCGTTGCGGTCACTTAGGGTGCGGAATGCAACATATTCCAGACCGTGGCAGCTTGCGCAAACTTCGGTGTAGACCTGAAGCCCGCGCTGAAGCTGGTTGCGGTCATAGACACCAAACGGCCCTTCAAACGAAAAGCTGTAATCCGTGATTTCGCCCAGCCCCCCGGCCGAATAGGCTGGGGTTGCTGCCAAAGTAGCTGCCATGAGGGCGGAAGCAGCGAGTTTCTTAAACATCATATCTCTCCTGTTTCCTGATCTCACTCGGCCGGGATTTGTTCGGGCGAGGGGCCGGAACCGCCGGATTTCTTTTTCAGGCTGGCCTTGAAGTCAGCCTCGATGGTTTCAGGCTGCGGCAAGGGCTTCTCGATCACGCCAAGGATGGGCAGGATGACCAGGAAGTAGGCGAACCAGTATGCGGTGCCGATCAGCGCGATGGTCGTGTAGATCCCCTCGGCTGGCATGGCCCCTGCCCACATAAGGACAAAGAAGTCCACCACCAGCAGCCAGAACCACCATTTGAACATGGGGCGGTAACGGCCGGAACGCACTGACGATGTGTCCAGCCAAGGCACCAGCGCCATCACGAAGATTGCGGCAAACATGGCCAGAACCCCGAAGAAGGACGCGTCAATAATGCCAAAGGACAACCAGTTCGCAGCCATAACGACCCAGACATCAGATGTGAAGGCGCGCAGGATTGCGTAGAAGGGCAGGAAGTACCATTCCGGCACAATATGCGACGGCGTGACCAGCGGGTTCGCCTCGATATAGTTGTCGGCGTGGCCCAGATAGCCCGGCATGAAGCCGACCAAGGCCCAGAAACCGGCCAGAATCAGCACTAGCGCGAACAGGTCCTTGATAACGAAATAAGGCCAGAAGGGCAGGGTGTCTTTCGCGGCTTCTTCCTTGGATGTGCGGCGCACATCAACACCTGTCGGGTTGTTATTGCCGGTGGTGTGGAATGCCCAGATATGCAGGATCGACAGCCCCAGAATAACGAAAGGCAGCAGATAATGCAGCGAGAAGAAGCGCGTCAGCGTTGCATTGCCAACCGCCGGTCCGCCCAGCAGCCATGTTTGCAGCGCTTCACCAATGCCGGGAATGGCGCCGAACAGGCCGGTGATCACGGTTGCACCCCAGAACGACATCTGACCCCATGGCAGCACATAACCCATGAACGCCGTTGCCATCATCAGCAGGTAAATCAACATGCCGATAATCCATGTGATTTCGCGGGGCGACTTGTAGCTGCCGTAATACAGGCCACGGAAAATGTGGATATATACGGCCGCAAAGAACAGCATCGCGCCGTTCTGGTGCAGATAGCGCAGCATATAGCCGCCATTCACGTTGCGCATGATATGCTCGACACTGGCGAAGGCCATGTCTGCATGCGGCGTGTAATGCATCACCAGAACAATGCCTGTGACGATTTGCAGGATCAGACAGAACATCAGCACGATGCCCCAGATCCACATCCAGTTCAGGTTCTTGGGCGTCGGGATCATGATTGTATCATAGATCAGACCGACGATAGGCAGCCTGCGATGAACCCATTTTTCAGCGTTCGTCGTCGGCTCGTAATGATCGTGTGGGATACCGGACATAGGTGTTTCCTCCCTTAGCCGAGCTGGATTGTCGTGTCGTCAACGAACGACGCTGGCGGAATATGCAGGTTTTCTGGGGCTGGACCGCGGCGGATACGGCCCGCCGTGTCATAATGCGACCCGTGGCAGGGGCAGAACCAGCCGTTGAAATCACCTGCGCCATTGCCCAGCGGCACACAGCCCAGATGGGTGCACACACCTGTCATGACCAGCCATTCACCGGCTTCGTCCATGGTGCGGTTTTCGTCCAGCGCGTCGGTTCCGGGCTTGTTGGGGTTTTGCGATGCGCGGTCGATGGACAGCTGGTCCAGTGTGACGGCGCGCCCTTCCTCGATCTCGGTTTCGGTGCGGCGGCGAATAAAGACCGGCTTGCCCAGAAAGTTGACGGTGATCTGGCCGCCGGGTTCAAGTCCGCCCACATCGACGAAAATCGATGATAGCGCCTGAACGTCAGCCGATGGGTTCATCTGGTTTACCAGTGGCCATACAGCGGCGCCAACTGTTACAACGCCCGCACCTGCAGTGGCGTAATAGATGAAATCCCTACGGGTGCTTTCGTTGTCATCAGCATGGGACACAAGCATTCTCCCTTTTCAATGGGTACGAGGGCTGCAAATAATCATCAGGCCACGGCAAAACCGTAACCCTATGAATTGGCTATTTAGCGGGGAATCCATAGCCCGTCCAGCCGCGAAAGCGGGCAATGGTGTCGCAGGTGGGTGGTTTTTCAAGGGATTCGTGTCCAGAAGCCACACTGTGAGCGCAACCGTAAATGCAACGCCCAAGAGGCGACGGGTCTGCGCCGCAATTCTTCAGCGCAGATGTGGCGGAATTTACGCGGGCGGCGCTGTCGCACCCATACTGTCACGTTGTGCGAAACTATGGTGCCATGCCGCAAGTTCCGCATGCTGATCGCGCCAGTTGCGCGCACTATGGCGCAGGTCCAGATAGGACAGGGCGCAAGCCGTGGCGATTTGCCCGATACAGATGGGTCCGGCAAGATAGCTGATCCAGCGCCCTTCTAGCATATCAAGGCTGCGCGCGATTTTCAGCCATTGCCCCTCGACAAAAGGGGCGAAGCGTATTTCTTCCGGACGCAGGCGGGATTCGTAGACCATGGCCAGTGCCGCATCCAGAATGCCGTCTGCCGTAGCTTCCAGCGTCAGGGCATCCCAGCGCCGCGCCCCGTCCGGATACAGCCCGGAGTCCGCGATGCTGTCCAGATAGGCGCAAATGACGCGGCTGTCATAAATCGCCGGTCCGTCGTCGCGCGCCAGCGTCGGCACCTTGCCCAGCGGGTTATGGGCTACGGGCGCTTGTCCGTTGTCCAGCGGTGTGCCGGATCCGGTGACGATATCCAGCGTGGACGCGATGCCTGCTTCATGGGCAACCACCATGACCTTGCGGGCATAGGGGGATGTGGGGCTGTAATACAGGGTCAAGGCCATCAGACCCACCGCAGCTTTACGCGCGCCAGAAACGCTGCATCCAGTTCAACGCCGCGTCCGCCATGGCCAAGCCTTATGGTCCTGCGCAGCCGTGCGGTGCCGTTAATCTGGTCGGCGTCGCGCGGTCGGGTCAAGCATATGCCTTCTGGCACGTCGTCCAGCGCATCCTCAAGCGGTTGTGCGATATGGCCGGGACGCACCTGCCGCGCAAGGGCATAGCCGGCAAGGGCCAATGCGCCATATTTGACGGCAACAGCCGCGATGGGGGCAAGGGGTAATGCCAAGACGAGCCTCCTGATCCGTTTGGGCCAGAGTATCAGACGCGGCGGGTTTGTCCATTCACCTTGCCGACAGGCCGAAACTGCCGGAATGGCACAAACGCGCCATATGGGCGCGGGTCCGGCGGTTGGGCCCTATAGGCGCGCGGTCTTACAGCGTTGCGGCCAGTCGCGCGCCTTGATCGATGGCGCGTTTCGCGTCCAGTTCGGCCGCGACATCCGCGCCGCCGATCACATGCACGGTCTGTCCTTTTGCAATCAGCGTATCGGCAAGTATGCGCAGGGGTTCCTGACCTGTGCACAGGATTACGGTATCTGCGGTCAGCGTTTCTTCGACCCCGTCGCGCAGGACCACCAGCCCGTCCGCTGTGATCCGGCGGTATTCCATGCCACCCAGCATGCGCACCCCTTTGGCCGCCAGACTGGCGCGGTGTATCCAGCCCGTGGTTTTGCCCAGCCCCTTGCCGGGTCTGGCTGCCTTGCGCTGCACCAATGTGACCGACCGTGTGGGCGGCAGGGGTTGCGGGCCATCCGGTGCCAGTCCGCCGGGGGTATCGGACGGGTCGCCCACGCCCCATTCGCGCTGCCACAACGCAAGGTTTCCGGTCGCACTTTCGCCTTCATGGCTCAGGTATTCGGCGACATCGAACCCGACACCGCCCGCGCCCACCACGACCGCGCGCGCGCCCACCTGCGCCTTGTCGCGCAGCACATCGGTATAGCGCAGCACATGCGGCGCATCCTGCCCGTCAATCTGTGGATCGCGCGGGATGACACCTGTTGCAATCACCACATCGTCGAACCCGTCCAGCAATTCAGGGGTGGCGTGTGTGTCCAGACGCAGCTTGATGTGTGATTGCGCCACGCGCGTCGTGAACCAGTCGACCAGCCCGTGGAATTCCTCCTTACCGGGGATCTGGCGGGCCATGTTCAACTGCCCGCCGATCTGCTTGTCGGCCTCGAACAAGGTCACGGTATGCCCGCGATCTGCGGCCACGAGTGCGGCCATCAACCCCGCCGGTCCCGCGCCCACAACCGCCACGTTGCGGGCTGTGGTGGTCTGGTCATAGGTCAGTTCGGTTTCATGGCAGGCGCGCGGATTGACCAGACAGCTGGACACCTTGCCCTGAAACGTGTGGTCCAGACAGGCCTGATTGCACGCGATGCAGGGTGCAATCTGGTCTGCGCGCCCGTCTGCGGCCTTGGCCACGAAATCGGGGTCGGCCAGAAACGGGCGGGCCATGGACACCATATCGGCCGCGCCCCCTGCCAGCAGATGCTCGGCCACATCGGGGGTGTTGATCCGGTTCGATGTGACCAGCGGAATGCCCACCTTGCCCATCAGCTTGCGCGTGACCCACGCCCAGCCCGCACGCGGCACGGATGTGGCGATTGTGGGCACGCGCGCTTCGTGCCAGCCGATGCCGGTGTTCAGGATCGTGGCGCCTGCGGCCTCGACGGCTTGGGCAAGGCGCGTCACCTGGTCAAATGTTTGCCCGTTCGGCACCAGATCAATCAGCGATATCCGGTAAATCAGTATGAAATCCGGCCCCACTGCCGCGCGCACACGGCGCATGATTTCAACCGCCAGCCGCATACGGTTGTCATAGCTGCCGCCCCAGCGGTCGGTGCGGTGGTTGGTGGCCGCGCATAAAAACTGGTTGATGAAATACCCTTCCGATCCCATCACCTCGACCCCGTCATAGCCCGCTTCACGTGCGCGCACCGCAGCAGTCACCATGTCGGCGATCTGCTTTTCGATGCCGTCCTCATCCAGTTCCTGCGGCTTGAACGGTGAAATCGGGGATTTGATGGCCGACGGGGCCACGCAGTCAGGCCCGTAAGCATAGCGCCCTGCATGCAGAATCTGCATGGCGATCTTGCCACCTGCATCATGCACGCGGTCTGTGACCATGCGGTGATTGGCGATGTCCTGCGCGGTATACAGCCCCGCCGCACCGGGAAAGACGCCCCCTTCGGGGCTGGGGGCCATGCCGCCGGTGACCATCAGCCCTACGCCGCCCCGCGCACGGATGGCGTAATATTCCGCAACGCGGTTCCAGTCGCCGCGTTCTTCAAGCCCCGTATGCATAGACCCCATCAGCACGCGGTTTTTCAGGGTGGTAAAGCCCAGATCAAGGGGGGCAAACATATGGGGGTAGTGCGTCATGGGGACCTCCTCAGGGTTGGGGGACGTTAACCGCGCAGGGCGCGCGCTGTCACCATGAACGCCGCGTCAATACCCTGTCATTTCCAGATAGCCGCGCCCCTCATGGCTGCCACTGAAGCGCAGCGGCCCTTCCCAGTAGCTGACGGACAGGTCCATCCATGCCTGCGGGTTCAGGGGCGTGGTGGTGACCGATACGCCACCTTCGGGCCAGTCCACCTGCCAGCGCACCGGCACATCGCGCCCGGCAACCTGTTCGGTGCCAAGGGGGGTGAATTGCAGCGCATCCGGGGGCAAGGGCGTTGCGGTCCCGTCCGGCGTTATCCATGTGCCCGCAGTGAAAACCTGTGCGCCCCGCAACTGGAACCCCATCATCCGGTGCCCGTCATCGAAGCCGAGTGAGAACCAGTCCCAGCCTTCCTGATCGTCTGACAGGGGCTGGCTTGACCATTCACGGTCCAGCCAGCCCTGACCGGATACAGAAACCGGCCCGTCCGGCAGGTGCAGCGTGCCACTGATGTCATAGAACGGCTGCGAGTAATAATAACTTGCCTGACCGTCAAAGGACTTGACCGAATAGCCCTGATCGCCGTGAAACACCAATGGCCCCGTGGCCTGCGCCGTCAGGTCGAACGCGAAAACCTGCCCTGTGGCGTGCACGTCCAGCCGGTCATAAGGGTCGGCATTCGCGTCAGCACGGCTGGTCATGTGCCAGTCGTCAATAAAGGCGGTGAACGGGTCCGGCGTGACACCTGCCTGCCCTGTGCCGCCGCGCGCGAATGTCTCGGCGGCAAAATGGCTGTCCGGCGTGGTCAGGCCCGCATGCCCCATCCATATCTGGGGCGAGGAAAAGCCCACCTTGTCCCCGGGTTGCAAGGCGGACCGGAACAGCGTCCATTGCACCCCGTAATCCTGCCCGTCATCGCCCGTCAGTGTCGCGGTCAGATACCACCATTCAATGCGGTAATCCGGATGCGCGCCATGATCTTGCGGAAACTCCAGCGCGCGCCCGCGTTCGGGCACGGCAAACCCGTCTGCCGTTGTCCCAAGCCCTGCAAAGCCCTGTGCGCCGCCTTGCGTCGCTGTGACGATCAGCAGCAGCGCCGTAATCGGCCCAAGGATAGGGGCAGGATAATGCAGCCCCTTGTTGCTGTAATGCCTACTTCTCATGTGCGAATACCCGCAATAACCGGTTCGGCCCATGGCGCCATAGCCGATAGGCGGGCAGCAGCGCCGCCGCCAGCACTGCCAACCCCGCCCACAGCGCCAGACGCCCCCAATCGGCAGGGAAAAACTGCAACGGCAGGCGCCAGCCAAAAGCCTGCACATTGATAACCGCCAGCAGCACCTGCGCCAGCATCAACCCCACCGGCAGCGCGAAAACAAGCGTCAGGCCCGCCAGAACCAGCGCGCGCGCCAGTTCCAGCGCGGCAAGCCTGCCTGTGGTCAGCCCCAGTGCCCAAAGGGGCGCAAGCTGCACAACCCGCATTCCTGACAGCGTGACAAGTGCTGCAAACAGCGCCATGCCGGCGATTGATAATGTCAGCACATTCAACGCGCCGGTTATCATGAAGGTGCGTTCGAATATGGACATGGACAGCGCCTTGGCCTGTGCCTGATCCGTGATCTGGCCACTTGGCAGGCCGAATTCGTCCTGAAGCACCGCGATCAATGCCTGCGGGGTTTCACTGCGCAGCGCGAATTGCGTGATCGGCGTGTCCGGCCAGATGTCCCTGAACCGATCCTGCCCGATGATCGCCTGCGCCAGCGGGTTGCCGTAATCGGGATAGACGCCAAGAACAGGCACAGCGCCCAGTTCGGGCAAATCCAGCATGCCGCTGCCAGCGGGCAAACCCGCGCGGCGGAACAGTTGTTCGTTGATCAGCACCCCTTCGCCAGCGGCCAGCCGGTCCCAGACCTGTGGCACCGCCTCCAGAAGCGGCCAGGTGTCGCGGAATGTGGCGTGGTCCTTCATGGCGTAAATCTGCCCCGGTTGTCCGGCAAGGGGGGCGTCAAGGCGTTGCGTGGGCAGAATGGCGTCTGCGTGGTCTTGCAGGAACTCCTGCAGGGCGCGGGCCTCGGACGGGGTGCGGGGGGTGACGGTCACTTCGGCGACAAGGCGCAGGTCCAGCCATCCGATGAATGTGGCGCGGAATGACGACACCATGGTGCCCACGCCGATATTGGTGGCCAGTGCCAGCAACAGCGCCATCAATGCCAGTGACAGGCGCGGCAGGTTCTGGCGGCTGTCGGCCCAGAACCATTGCGCCACCGGCCCGCGCGCAAGCCTTTGGCCCAATGCCAGCGCGCCTGCCAGCACCAGCGGCATGGCCAGCGCCGCCGCCAGCAATGCCGCCGCCAGCAGGGCAAACCCTGTCACCAACCCGCCGCCCGTTTGTGCCAGCACGATGGCCACAACCGCCAGCCCCATCGCGACCCCGCCCTGCACGCGCAGGCTGCGCATTCCGGCATGTGCCCATGCGCGCGGTTGTGCGGGCGCCAGAACCGGCAAGCGCCACAGCCGCCACAGGGCCTGCGCGCCCGCCAGCGCTGTGCCCGCCAGTGTCATGGCCATCCCCGCGAAAGCCCATGCAGGGTTGAATTGCAGCGCACCGGGCACGGGGGCACCATACAGGCCGCGCAACGTGGCCGCGACATCGGGCAGCAGGCTTGCGGCCATCACATACCCCAGCGCCAGCCCCGCAACCCCCGCCAGCACCGCGAAAAGTGCAAGTTCTGTGGCCAGTAACACTGCCAGATGGCGCAGCGGCACACCAAGGGCACGCAGCGTGCGAAACATTGTGCGGCGTTGCTCGAATGCGAGTCCGACCGCTGAATGCACGATGAACAGCCCCACTGCGAAGGCCAGAAGCCCGAAGGCGGTCAGGTTCAGGTGAAAACTGTCTGTCAGCCCCGCAAGATCGGCCCCATCGCCAGCCGGTGTCAGGCGCAGGTCAGGCACCAGCGTGGCCAGCGGTGTCAGCCCGTCGCGCTGCGAAGGGGCCAGTGTCAGGTATGTAATGAAGCCCGCGTTGTTCAGCAGGGCCTGCGCTTGCGCAATATCCACCAGAACCGTGCCCACAGGAATGGCTTGGCTGGGGCGCAGGTCCAGTTCGGGGTTGCGGATATCGTCCAGCGTCTGGGGGTGCGCGAACCCAAGCCCCGCCAGAAACCCTGTCAGGTCAGGCGCGGCCAGTTCCGCACTGGTGCTACCTTGGGGCGCGGTCAGCGGCTCGATCCCCAGCACGGTGACGCGTGTGTCGCCCATGGCCACGCGCCCTTCCACCACTGGCGACACATCCCAGCCCGCGCGGCGCAGGCGTGCAAACGCGCTTTCGGGTATCTGGCCTGCGGGCGCGGCCAGCCGCGCCGCATTGCCCCCCGCAAGCAGGTTTTCAGCGGTTGCATAGGCGGTTCGGGCCTCGGTGTTCAGGGCCTGAACCCCTGACCAAAGCGCGGTTGCCAGCGCCAGCCCGACAAGCAGCATGGCCAGTTGAAACGGGCTACGCGCCCAATGGGACAACATTGCATGTAACGCCGTGCGGGTCACGCGGGCACCTGCAATTTGCCTGCCCGCAAATGCACGCGCGAATCGCAGCGTTGTGCCAGACGGGTGGAATGCGTGACCAGCAACAACGCCGTGCCCGCCTGTGCGGCCAGTTCCATCATCAGGTCCAGCACGGCATCGCCTGTGGCTTCGTCCAGATTGCCGGTCGGTTCATCTGCCAGCACCAGACGGGGCCGCGCCGCAAGGCAGCGCCCGATGGCCACACGTTGCTGTTGTCCGCCCGACAGTTGTTCGGGATAGCGCGACATCAGCTGCGCAATCCCCAGACGCCGGGCCAGTTCGGTCGTGAAATCGGGGTCATGCCGTCCCGCCAGCCGTGCCTGAAACGCAAGATTGGCCGCAACCGTCAGGGACGGGATCAGGTTGAACTGCTGGAACACCAGCCCGATTGTGTCACGCCGCAGGGCAGCGCCCGCCGCATCATCGTTTTGCGTGATGTCGTGACCCGCCAGGACCACCTTGCCACGGTCAAACGGTTCCAGCCCCGCGCAGATATGCAACAAGGTGGATTTCCCACTGCCGGAGTCGCCCGTAAGCGCAAGTGACTGGCCCTGCGGCAGGTCCAGCGCCACATGGTCCAGCACCTGCACCGCATCCGCGCCGCTGCCAAAACTTTTGCACAGGTTTTCAAGGATCAAAGCAGAGGTCATGGTCGGAACGTCCCGCAAAACATGTAGATGCGCTGGCGCAATCTGCCAGCGTGCCGGATCGGCATGCGCGATCCGAAGCCTAGCGCCTTGGGGGCCGAACTCAAGGTGATCAGGGGGCGATTGTGCCATGGCATCACAAAAAGGCCGGACAGGGCTGCCCCGTCCGGCCAATTATGTGCGTATTGCTGCGCAATTTCGGTGATCAGTGCGCCGCCATCTGGTTGTGTTTGCGCGCCACGAAATCCTTGGCTGTTTCCACCGCGACAGCCGCATCGCGGCAATAGGCATCCGCCCCGATGGCGCGACCGAATTCCTCGTTCAGGGGCGCGCCGCCCACCAGCACGATATAGTCGTCACGTTTGCCTTGTGCGACCAGCGTGTCGATCACGACCTTCATATAGGGCATGGTCGTTGTCAGCAGCGCGGACATGCCCAGAATATCAGGCTGCTCTTTCTCCAGCGCGTCCATGTAGCTTTCGACCGCGTTGTTTATGCCCAGATCGATAACCTCGAACCCGGCACCTTCCATCATCATGGCGACAAGGTTCTTGCCGATGTCGTGAATGTCGCCCTTGACGGTGCCGATGACCATTTTGCCCATGCGCGGTGCACCTGTTTCCACCAGCAGCGGTTTCAGGATGAACATGCCCGCTTTCATCGCATTTGCGGCCAGCAGCACTTCAGGCACGAACAAGATGCCATCGCGGAAGTCATGGCCCACAATCGTCATGCCCGCCACCAGCGCCTTGGTCAGAATGTCATAGGGGGTCCAGCCGCGTTCCAGCAGGATATTGACGCTTTCCTCGATTTCCTCTTTCAGGCCATCGTAAAGGTCATCCATCATCTGCTCGACAAGTTCGTCGTCAGACAGGTCGGCAAGGATGATATCGTCTTCTTCAGACATAGGCTTTACCCCTTAGGACACGCGGCTTCCGGCGTGTTGGACCACTATTGCATTTGCTTTCTGACAGAATGCCGCAGGCGACTATTCCATTTGCGACATACGCCCGATTGGTGGCGACCCGAGTGGTCGCAATCTGGTGATTTCCGGCAGTTCTATGACCCGTCACGGCGTCTGCGCCCGCCCCCACGCCCGCGGCGCGGCTCTGGTGCGCTGCCCACGGCCTCTGTGCCGTCCAGCGCCGATGAAAACCCGCCCAGTGCCGCCGTGATCTGTTCCAGCGTGGGGCGTGGTCCGGGATCGCGGGTTTCCAGCGCATGGCGCATGGCGCGCAGGTGTTCGGGCATGGTGCCGCAGCACCCGCCAATAATTCGTGCCCCGCAAGCGCGTGCAAGCACGGCGTAATCTGCCATCAATTCAGGCGTGCCGTCATAATGGATGTGCCCGTCATGGTATTTTGGAATGCCGGCATTGCCCTTCGCGATCAGTGGCAGGGGGGCATCGGCATCGGCAAAACCCAGAACCGTGCGCAGCAGGTCGGACGCGCCAACACCGCAATTCGCCCCAAAAGCCAGCGGGGGTGATTTCAGCTTGCCGACCATCTGCACCATTGCCGCCGATGTCACGCCCATCATGGTGCGGCCTGCGGTGTCAAAACTCATGGTGCCACACCATGGCATGCCCGCAAGTGCAGCGGCTTCGGCAGCGGCCTTGTATTCTTCGGGCGCGGAAATGGTTTCCACCCATAACACGTCCGCGCCGCCTTCTTTCAGCCCCTCGGCCTGTTCATGGAACATTTCAACGGCCAACTCGTGGGTCAGTGCGCCAATGGGTTCCATAATGTCACCCGTAGGCCCGACAGAGCCTGCAACCACAACCGCACGGCCCGCAGCATCGGCGACATCGCGCCCCAGTGCTGCCCCAAGCCGGTTCAGTTCGCGCACACGGTTTTGCGCATTATGCAGTTTCAGGCGGCTGGCATTGCCGCCGAATGTGTTGGTCAGAAACAGGTCGGACCCCGCATTGACCGCATTGCGATATAATGTGCGTATCTTGTCTTGTTCATCCGCATTCCACAATTCCGGCGCATCACCGGACGCAAGGCCCATGTTGAACAGGTTGGTCCCTGTCGCGCCATCTGTCAGGATCCAGTCCCGTTCAGACAGCATTTTGGTTAAGGCGTCGGTCATCAAGCGCATCTCCGGATTGCGAGAAGCGGGAGGCGTTTCCGCACTCCCGCTTTGGGGGATATGCCACATGCGAAAACAAGCGGCAAATTCATATTCCGCATGAAAAACATGCGTGAAATTCATGTTGGTGTGGTCTTAGCCTTCGGCAAGCTCTGCCTTCGCCTCGGTCAGCATTGTGGCCATCATGCCGCGAATCGTGGCCTCATCCGCCTTGCCGGCAAGATCGGCCGTGACCTTGCGCACAACATCTTCATGGCCCGCTTCCTCGAAATCGGCGCGGATGACGTCCATCGCATAGGCTTCTGCATCGGCACCTGTCTTGCCCAGCAGCCCTGCGGCCCACAGACCAAGTTTCTTGTTGCGGCGGGCAACGGCCTTGAAAACCATTTCCTGATCATGGGCAAATTTGTTTTCAAATGCGCGTTCGCGGTCGTTCAAGGATGTCATTGCGGCCCTCATGTCGGATTGCGTGATCAAAAGCGTTCGCAAATTATATGGAGGCTGGTGGCCTGCACTGCAAGGTGAAATCACCGCTTGCGGGCGCAAACACCGCCGCTTGCAGCGCCAGCACCGCTGGGATATAGGCAAGCCAAAGCTGCAGCCCTTATCCTTACCCCATGATCGGAGATTACCATGGCCCGCCGCACCAAAGTCTATGAAGGCAAAGCCAAGGTTCTGTATGAAGGGCCGGAGCCGGGGACACTGGTTCAATACTTCAAGGATGACGCCACCGCATTCAACGCCGAAAAGCGTGACGTGATCGAAGGCAAGGGCGTGTTGAACAACATGTTGTCGGAATTCTTCATGTCCGGCCTGAACCAGATTGGTGTTCCGACCCATTTTATCAAACGTATCAATATGCGCGAACAGCTTATCCGCGCTGTGGAGATCATTCCGCTGGAAGTCGTGGTGCGCAATGTCGCAGCCGGATCGATTTCCAAACGTCTGGGCATAGAAGAGGGCACGCCGCTGCCGCGCCCCATCATCGAATTCTATTTCAAGGATGATGCGCTGGGCGATCCGCTGGTGACCGAGGACCAGATACTGGCCTTCAACTGGGCCAGCCATCAGGATCTTGACGACATGGTGTCGCTGGCCGTGCGGGTGAATGATTTCATGTCGGGCATCATGCTGGCGGTGGGAATCAAGCTGGTGGATTTCAAGATCGAGATCGGCCGCCAGTTCGACGGTGAAATGCAGCGCCTGATTGTTGCTGATGAAATCAGCCCTGACAGCTGCCGCCTGTGGGACATGAAAACCGGCCAGAAGCTGGACAAGGATGTGTTCCGCCGCGATCTGGGCAGCCTGACTGATGCGTATTCCGAAGTTGCGCGGCGGCTGGGTGTCATGCCCAAATCGCCCACGCCCTTCAACAAACCCAAACTGATGAACTGAAAGGCCCGGACGCCCATGAAACTGCGTGTATTCGTCACCCTGAAATCTGGCGTTCTGGACCCTCAAGGCGAAGCCGTGCGCCACGCGCTGGGCGCGCTGGGCTTCGACGGGGTCAATGGTGTGCGTCAGGGCAAGATGATCGAACTTGATCTGGCCGAAACCGATGCCGACAAGGCCCGTGCACAGGCACAGGCCATGTGTGACAAGCTGCTCGCCAACCCCGTGATCGAAAGCTACCACATCGAGCAGGCCTGACTCCGGCCGCAAGGGTGATTGACGCCCCTGCGCTTTGCGGGCAGCATTGTATCCTGCATTGACGGGGAGGGGATTATGCGCGCGGCAGTCTTAAGGGAATATCGCAAGGATCTTAGTATCGAATCCGTCGCAGACCCCGTCTGCGAGGAAGACGGTGTCGTGCTGCGCACGCTTGCCTGCGGGATCTGCCGGTCGGACTGGCATGGATGGGTGGGCGAACACCCCCGCGTGAAGCCCGGCCAGATACCGGGCCATGAATATTGCGGCGAAGTGGTGGCAGCGGGTCCGCGCAGCGGCTGGGCCATTGGTGACAAGGTGATCGCGCCCTTTATCCTTGCGTGCGGGACATGTCCTGCCTGCCGGTCGGGTGTGTCCAATACCTGCCCCGACCAGCGTTTGCCGGGGTTTATCGAACCCGGTGCCTTTGCCGAATATGTGGGCGTGCCCCATGCCCATAACCTTGCGCGCCTGCCGGATGACATGTCGCCGGTTCTGGCCGCTGGACTGGGGTGCCGCGTGACAACGGCCTTTCATGCGCTGACCGACCGTGCCGCGTTGCGCCCCGGTGAATGGCTGGCCGTGCATGGCACAGGCGGGATCGGGCTGGCCACGCTGATATTGGGCCATGCGCTGGGCGCGCGCGTGGTGGCGGTGGATATCGTGCCTGACAAGCTGGACCACGCCCGCGCGCTGGGCGCGGATGCGGCCATTGATGCGCGCAGCGGAGATGTGGCGCAGGCCATCCGCGATATAACCGGCGGCGGCGCGCATGTCTCGGTCGAGGCGCTGGGTATTGCACAAACGACCAACGCATCGCTGCAATGCCTGCGGCCCTTGGGGCGGCATGTACAGGTGGGCATGCCCGTGGGCCATACGGCCCGCATGGAGATCGACATGAGCGCGGTTTATCAAAAGAACCTCGCGGTCTATGGCACGCGCGGCATGCCAGCGCATAAATATCCGTCGCTTCTGGGTATGATTGACGCGGGACTGGTCGATTTCATGCCGATGATCGCGCGGCAGGTGCCCTTGTCACAGGCTGGCGCGGAACTGGCGCTGTTTGACGGGCCAATGGCCCCCGGTGTGGCGGTGATTTCGGATTTTGCAGCCTGAAAGGGGTGTTTCCCTTTGCGCATGGTCTGTATTCGCGCTAAAGCGCGCACAAACCCAGATATGGACGGAGCCGCGCGCGATGAAAGCTGCTGTCATCACTTTCCCCGGATCGAATTGCGACCGTGACCTTGCCATGGCCTTTGAGGGGGTCGGCGCAGACGTGACGCGCGTATGGCACAAGGACACCGAATTGCCTGCGGGAACGGATATTGTGGGTATTCCCGGCGGGTTCAGCTTCGGGGATTATCTGCGTTGCGGTGCGATTGCCGCGCGGTCCCCCATTGCGCGCGCGATCACCGGTTTCGCGGCGGGCGGCGGGCATGTTCTGGGCATTTGCAACGGGTTTCAGGTGCTTGTCGAAATGGGGTTGTTGCCCGGTGCGCTGCTGCGCAATGCCAATCTGAAATACATATGCAAGCCCGTGGCACTTCGGGTCGAAACCACTGACAGCGCGTTTACCGCAGGCTATGGCGCGGGTGCGCAGATCACGGTGCCGATTGCGCATCATGACGGGAATTACACGGCTGATGCCGAAACCCTTGCGCGGTTGCAAGGGGACGGGCGGGTGGCATTCCGCTATGTCGAGAACCCCAACGGATCAGCGGCGGATATTGCGGGCATTCTGTCGGAAAACCGCCGCGTATTGGGCATGATGCCACATCCTGAACGCGCGTTCAGTGCTGTGCATGGCGGCACGGATGGCCGCGCCATGTTTCAGGGTCTGATAGGCGCTTTCGCGCCAGCCTGAATGGGACGGTTTTGCGTGACGCTTGAGCACGCGCGGCATTCGACATATTCTGTGCGGCATGTCCGTGCCACCTGATCTTGATAACAGACGCGCCAGTATTCTGGGCATCCCGCTTTGGGGGCGGGTGGTTATCCTGTTCCTGATTGTGGTGGGCATCGGGCTGATCTGGTTCATGAACTCGTGGCTGTCGGAACGGTTCACCGATGCGACACGCAACCGGGCCGAGTTGCGGCTGGTTCTTTATTCGGGAAACATACAGTCCGAACTTCAGCGAAACTCCGTTGTGCCGCTGCTTCTGGCGCGCGACCCCGAACTGATTGTCGCCCTGCGCGAGGGGAATTTTGCGACCACATCGCAACGCCTGATTGATTTGCAGGGCGAGATTGGCGCAGCCTCGATCGAGCTTCTGGACAATAGCGGGCGGGTGGTTGGCGCAACGGATCGCGTCCAGCTGGGCAAGAACCGCAGCGGCGATCAGGCGTTCGTCGATTCGCGCCGCACATCGGACACTGTGTTCATGGTCAAGGAACTGGACAGCGGGGGGTTCGGGTTCTCCTTTGCGCGCAGCATTCGTGTGGCCAGCGATGTGCTGGGCGTTGTCGTCGTGGATGCGGACCTGTCGAAGTTTGAACGCAGCTGGGCGGGCTTTGCCGATGCGGTTGCACTGCTGGATTCCGGCGGGCGCATCATTCTGGCCACAGAACCGCGTTGGCGGGGGCGTTCGCTGGAAGAAGCGCTGGCGCTGCGCGATGCGCCTTCTGCGATTGCGCGCGCGCTTCGGGCCACGGCGGATTGGGCTCAAACCCCGCCCGACACATTTGTGCGCGGCGAAGCGGTGCTGCAATCCGAAGTGCGCGTGCCGTTTCGTGGCTGGCGTCTGGTCAGTTTCACCCGCTATGACTCCGTTCGCGAACGTGTGAATGCAGCGTTGGCACTGGTGTTGACAGGGTTTGCGTTGTTGCTGGCGCTGACATTCTATCTGGTCAGTCGCAGCGCATGGTCGCAATCGGCCCTGTTCCAGCGGGAGTCGCAGGATTTGCGGGCCTTGAACGCGCGTTTGCAGCGCGAAATCGCCACCCGTCTGCGCGTGCAGAAGGACCTTGCGGTGGCCGAACAGACCCTTGCGCAATCTGCCAAGCTGGCCAGCCTTGGGGAAATGTCGGCATCCGTCAGCCATGAATTGAACCAACCTCTGGCGGCCATGAAAACATATCTTGCGGGCGCGCGTCTGCTGCTGAAGCGCAAGCGCACGGAAGAAGCGCTGGCGTCCTTCCAGCGGATTGACGGGTTGATTGACCGCATGGGCGCGATTGCCCGCACGCTGAAATCCTTTGCCCGCAAAGGCGGAGAGGCTTTTGCCCCCATCGACCTGCGCACCTGCCTTGGCGATGCGCTGACCATGATGGAACCCATGTTGCGCGACTGCCGTGTTCTGGTCGTGCGCACCGTGCCGCCCGAACCCGTCATGATACTGGGCGATTCGGTGCGCGTGGAACAGGTTATCCTGAATCTGGTGCGCAACGCTGTGGACGCAACGCGCGGGGTGAATGCGCCGCAAATCGACATTATCATAAGTCAGGGCGAGGCCACGAACCTGACCGTGCGCGACAATGGCCATGGAATTGCCGATATCGACAGCCTGTTCGAGCCGTTTTATACAACAAAAGTCGCCGGACAGGGGGTCGGGCTGGGACTTGCCATTTCATCGGGAATTGTGGGGGACCACGGGGGCAGGTTGACCGCGATGAACACACCCGAAGGCGGCGCCGTATTCGAGGTCGAGTTTCCAAGATATCATGCGGCGCAGAAGGATGCGGCGGAATAAACAGTTTGTGTTGTATCTATCATATGGTGATCGCCGACATCATGTTGGCACATGCCAACCGTCAGGATTGAAAAAATAAAATGGGCACACGCCCGAGAGGAACCAGGATCATGACCCGCCACATGCGTGTTGCTATCGTAGATGATGAACAGGATATGCGTCAGTCCATCGGCCAGTGGATGGCGCTTTCGGGGTTTGAAACCGAAACCTATTGCGATGGTCAGGAAGCGTTTGCCGCGATTGGCGCGGATTTCCCCGGTGTCGTTATCACCGACATCCGCATGCCCGGCATGGACGGCATGACATTGCTGAAAAAACTGGTGGCGCTGGACAGCACGATCCCTGTCATCATGATCACCGGTCATGGTGACGTGCCCATCGCCGTTGAGGCGATGCGTCTGGGGGCGTTCGATTTTCTGGAGAAGCCTTTCGACCCCGAAAAAATGATGGCGCTGGCCGAAAGGGCCGTGAAGGCCCGCACAATGGCGCTGGAAAGTCGTGCGTTGCGGCATGAATTGTCCGACGGGACCACCATTATGCGGCGTCTTGTCGGCGCGTCTGATGTGATGCAGCGCTTGCGCGAGGATATTCTTGATGTCGGTCAGGCTGACGGGCATGTGCTGATCGACGGTGAAACCGGCACTGGTAAAACGCTGGTGGCGCATGCGCTGCATGCAGTGGGATCGCGCGCGGGGCGCAAGCTGGTTTCCGTCAGCTGCGCAGGCTACGCCGAGGCCGATCTGGTTGCCCGACTGTTCGGCCCGCTGGAGGATGGCGCAGTCAAGCCCATCGTCGAGGAAGCCCGCGGCGGAACGCTGGTTCTGGAAGATATCGAAGCCATGTCGCCCGATACGCAGGCGCGGCTGGTCGGGTTCCTGAATGAACTGGGCACACCGCCCGATACCCGCATCGTGGCAGTGTGCAACAGCCACACCGCCGGACAGACCATCGAGGACGGTTTGCGCCCTGATCTGTATTTCCGCCTTGCGGCCCATAAACTGCTGCTGCCGCCCCTGCGCATGCGCGGAGAGGACATTCTGGCCCTGTTCGAGACCTATCTGGCGCAATTTGCGGATGAATACGGCTGCGCCGCACCCGTGGTCAGTATGCCGGAAGCCGCGCAGTTGCTGCAGGCGCCCTGGCCCGGCAATGTGCGCCAGCTTGTCAATATTGCCGAACGCGCGGTGCTGCAAAGCAGGCGCGAGGATGGCGCGCTGATGTCGTTGATCATGGCCGATAACGAAGCCTCCAGCGAGGTTATGACAACCGAAGGCAAGCCCCTGAAGGAACATGTGGAAGCGTTTGAACGTATGCTGATCGACAACACCATGCGCCGGCACAAGGGGTCGATCACTGCCGTGATGGAAGAATTGCGCCTGCCACGCCGGACATTGAACGAAAAAATGGCAAAATACAGTCTGGTGCGGTCGGATTATGTGCAGTCCTGAGCCCGCAGGCGGGGGGCGGCAGCCTGCCTGACGGGCGTGCGATTGCATTGCACGAACCTGTCATACCCCGTCTGTATTTGGCTTTTGTCGGGCGTTTGCAGGCAAATTGGCCTTAAAAACGGGTTTTGTGACATATTTTTTGCCCATATGGGCAGTGCACACCGGCGCAAAGTGAAAAACGCCATTGTCTTTTTGTCGCATTCGCCCTTATGCTCGTCGTGTAAGGATATTGTGCGAAAAAACGATAGTCCGAACGAATTTCGCTGCGTTGGATGAATGGCGCGCCTTACTGGCCCCCTCTTTTTCCTCCGCAGATGGATAGGCCGCAAGGCTTCAATGGTCTGTTCTGCCGGAAAGCGGTTCAGGCAAACTTAACTCGCATCGCAGGTTTGCGGTGTTCAGGAAACATGATGACAGGCGTCGAACACAAACCACCATGCTGCCGCGAAAGGGGAATTCCCTTGTCCGCAGCGGCGGTGACAGTTTCGCGCCTGTCCCCCCCTCAGACAAGTCACGCGCCAGATGGCGTGCGTGGGTCTGCTGCTTCCGCAGGAAGACAGGTCAGGCACAGCCCGCCAGGTGCTGCGTGCAATGGATTTATATGGCACAGAAAATGCTTATCGATGCCACCCACGCGGAGGAAACCCGCGTTGTGGTGGTGGACGGCAACAAGGTCGAGGAATTCGATTTTGAAACCGCAAGTCGTCGTCAACTCGCCGGGAATATCTATCTAGCAAAAGTCACGCGCGTAGAGCCCTCTTTGCAGGCAGCCTTTGTTGATTACGGGGGCAACCGTCACGGTTTCCTTGCGTTCAATGAAATCCACCCGGATTACTACCAGATTCCTGCCGAGGATCGCGCGGCGTTGCTGGCCGAAGAACGCGCAAGCGTGCGCGAGCAGGAAGATGACGATCGCGCCCCCAGCGCCGAGAAAACGGACAAACCGGCCAAGAAACCGCGCCGTTCATCCAACCGGCGCAAGCCTGCCGCGAAGGCCGAAAGCGTCAGCAGTTCCGACACGGTTGAAACCCGCGAAGTGTCGGGTATGGACATTCTGGATGATGGCGATGACCGTGATGCGGATACATTGATCGCCGAAGGGTTTGGCGCATCTGCACCGGACGCTGCCGACACATCGGCACCTGAAGCGCCCGCTGCTGATGTAGTGGCCGCAGACGTGCAGGACGAACCGCCCGCGGATGCCCCAACAGGCGAAAGCGCGGCAAATGCCACCGCCACTGATGACAGTGCCGAAGAAGCCTATCGCGCAGCGGATCATGCGGTCGAAAACGATGACCGGATCGAGGCGGTTTCCGAAGGTGGTGACCCGTCCGAAGAAGTGCAGGTGCGCCGCAAGCCGCGCCCGCGCCGCTACAAGATTCAGGAAGTCATCCGTGTGCGCCAGATCATGCTGGTGCAGGTCGTCAAGGAAGAACGCGGCAACAAGGGCGCGGCGCTGACCACATACCTGTCCCTTGCGGGCCGGTATTGCGTGCTTATGCCCAACACGGCGCGTGGCGGTGGTATCAGCCGCAAGATCACGAATGCCGCCGACCGCCAGAAGCTGAAGGCAATCGCCAATGAAATCGAAGTGCCCGAAGGTGCGGGCCTGATTATCCGTACCGCAGGCGCGAACCGCACCAAGGCCGAGATCAAGCGCGATTACGAATACCTGTTCCGCCTGTGGGAACAGATTCGCGAACTGACGCTGAAATCCATCGCGCCAACCCCGATCTATGAGGAAGGCAACCTGATCAAGCGGTCCATCCGCGACCTGTATAACCGCGAGATTGACGAGGTTCTGGTCGAGGGGGAGGCAGGCTACCGCGTGGCCAAGGACTTCATGAAAATGATCATGCCGTCCCATGCCAAGAACGTGAAACCCTATAATGACACAATGCCGCTATTCGCCCGCTATCAGGTCGAAAGCTATCTTGGCGGCATGTTCAACCCCACAGTGCAGCTGCCATCGGGCGGGTATATTGTTATTGGTGTGACCGAAGCGCTGGTTGCGATCGATATCAACTCCGGTCGGGCAACGCGCGAAGGCTCGATCGAAGATACCGCCGTCAAGACGAACCTTGAAGCCGCTGCCGAAATCGCGCGCCAGCTTCGTTTGCGTGACCTTGCCGGTCTGATCGTCATCGACTTCATCGACATGGAAGAGCGTAAGAATAACGCCGCCGTTGAGAAGATGTTGAAAGACAAGCTGAAATCGGACCGCGCCCGCATTCAGGTGGGCCGGATTTCCGGCTTTGGCTTGTTGGAAATGTCGCGCCAGCGCCTGCGCCCCGGTATGCTGGAGGCCACGACCCAGCCTTGCCCGCATTGCCACGGCACCGGATTGATCCGGTCCGATGACAGCATGGGCCTGACCATCCTGCGCCAGATCGAGGAAGAAGGCACGCGTGGTAAATCGCGCGAGGTTGTGGTGCGCGCCCCTGCTGGGGCCGTGAACTTCCTGTTCAACTTCAAGCGCGAACATATTGCCCAGATCGAAGCGCGTTATGGCATGGCCGTCCGTCTGGAAGCCGATCCCTTGATGGTCAGCCCGGACTTCAGCCTTGAGAAGCTGAAGACCGCAACGCGGGTTTCGGTGCAGCCCAATGCTGCGGTCGTGTCGCTGAATGCCAGCCATATGTCCGACCCCGAGGAGGACGAGACGCCCGAAGAGGTTGCCGCCGTCCAGCCCGAGGAAGCAGATGACGCGGCAGACCAACCCCGCAAGAAACGCCGCAGGCGGCGGCGCAAGCGGGGTGGCAAGGACAATGGCGCAGACAGTGTTGATGCGCATGATGGTGACCAGACAGAAGCGGCAGATGCGCCTGCCCCCGAAGTCGTTTCGGAACCGGCCTTGGCAGCTGACAAGGCGGATACGCCCGCACAAGCTGGCGACGCCGATGCAGACGAAGCGCCTGCGAAGCCCAAGCGGACACGCAAGCCGCGTGCGAAAAAAGTGGCAGAGCCAGCGGTTGAAACACACCCTGTTTCTGATCCAGCGGGCGGGACGCAACCGGACGCTGCACCAACCGAGGATGCAGACGCACCGAAGGCCAAACCCGCCAGAAAGCCGCGCACACGCCGCAAACCGGCGCCCAAGGATGCCGATGTAACGCCTGCGGCAGGGTCCGATGCGCCTGCGGATGCGGTGTCTGCGGATGTGGTGCCTGACGGGGCAGGTGAAACGCCCGTCAGTGCAGCGTCACCCGAAGCGGAAACTGCGGCTGTGCCGGAACAAGCAGCTCAGGTTCAGGATGTGGCGCCTGCTGTCGTGGACGAAACCACCCAGCCGGTGCCAGTGCCCGAAGCGCCCGCGCCGGATCAGCCTGCGGAAGCTGCGGGATCGCCGGTCAACGAACCAGCGCCCGCCGAACCAGAGGCCGCCGAACCAGAGGCTACGCCGGAGGAACCCCCGGCAAAACCCGCGCCCAAACGCAGGGGCTGGTGGTCGCTGAAAATCTGATAGGACATCTGACCAAGCAAGGGGCACCCGCAAGGTGCCCCTTCGTCTGTTCATCTGTGCCAAGTTGACGCATGCCACATGAATGTGACGTGCAGTACGCTGACCTTTGGTGTAAGCGCAAATAACTGTTTTGCACTGATTTGGAAGCAAAGCGCCACATGTTTGGAATAGACCTGTTCGATGCTGCCATGATGCCCGCGCTGCTTATCGCGCTTGGGGCAGGGGTGCTGTCGTTCCTGTCGCCTTGTGTGTTACCGATTGTGCCCCCCTATCTGGCCTATATGGGCGGCATTTCCATGCAGGACATGACCGGCGACGGACAGGCACGCAGGCGTGCCATTCTGCCCGCATTGTTTTTTGTCATGGGGCTGTCGACAGTGTTCCTTCTGCTTGGGTTCACGGCGTCAACCATGGGGCATTTGTTTTTGCGAAATGCCGAAATGTTTGGCCAGATCGCGGGTGTGGTGGTCATTGCCTTCGGCCTGCATTTTCTGGGCGTCTACAGGGCCGTTGGCCAAATGGCGGCCTCGGGGTTTGAACGTGCGAATATGACGGCGCCTGCGTTCCTGACAATGTCGGTTCTGTCGCGCGATCTGCGGTTTGATGCCGGCGACCGTGGCGGGTCCGCGTTCGGGGCGTATATTCTGGGGCTGGCCTTCGCGTTTGGCTGGACCCCCTGTATTGGGCCTGTTCTGGGGGCGATCCTGTCCTTGGCCGCGACCGAAAGCACAGTTGCACGCGGTACCGCCATGCTGGGGGTCTATGCGTTGGGGCTGGGCCTGCCGTTCCTGCTGGCTGCGGTGTTTGTGCAGCGATCCATGGCGATAATGACACGGCTGAAGCGGCATATGTCCCTGATCGAAAAGGTTATGGGGCTGCTGTTGCTGCTGGTTGGAATTGCGCTGGTGACCGGCGCGTTCTCGGCGTTTTCATGGTGGCTGCTGGAAACATTCCCCGCCATGTCCAGACTGGGTTAGCGCAGCCCCAATTCTGCCAGCGCCGCGTCCAGTTCGGGGGGCAAGCTGTCATCGCCCTTGCGCGCTTTCGGAAGGTCTGGCGGGGCATCTTGTGGTTTCAGGTAGCGCCAGCCCTGAAATGGCCGTTTCGGGGCGGCGGCTGTTCGGATGATTTCGGGGTCCAGAACAATCGCGCAGCGTATAATCCCGTCCCCGCCCGTCACCTCATCCAGTCGCAAAACACGCTGGCGGGCCAGAACGGACCCTTTGAACACCCAATACAGCGACCCGCCCGCCAGCAATTCGTCGCCCCGTTTGGGCCACATGCGCGTCACATGGCGCGGCAGGCCGTCAGCCCCCTTCGCGCGTGCGCTGGCCTGCCATTGGACAAGGTCCTCGACCGTCTCTGCACCGACGCAAAGTTTGATCAGATGCACTTTCGCCGTCATGTCCCACCTTCCGAATATGTCCATTGTCTTAGGGCGATTACCCGCACGAACAAGGTCCACCACGCGCTTGGTATCGCAGCGCTGCGGATAAAAAAAGCCGTTCTATCCGGAAAACCGGCATGTTCCGGTGCCCGACATGGCCAAGAGTGCTTTCTGGGGCCTTGTTTGACGCGATCTTACGGGCTACAGATACACGAAACCGGACAGGGAACAGTTGCGATGGTATTCAAAGGTATTTTGCGCGGCAGTGCAGTTCTGGCCTTGGCGCTTGCGGTTTCTGGCTGCGGTGGCGGGCTTGGAAACATGTTTCAGGGTGGCGAACGCTCTCGGCAGGTCGCTGCAGACATCCATGCTGAAAATCGCCTGTCCGGCGGGCCGACACGGCAATCCACTGTATGGGACCTGTTTTCCGGTGGTCAGGACATGAATGTCTCGGTCGAGGTGAACCGCTACTTGTGGAATGCCTCGCTCGAGATACTGGATTTCTTGCCGATCCAGTCAGTTGACCCCTTCTCTGGTGTGATTGTGACAGGGTTCGGCACCCCACCGGGCGGCGGGCAGGCCTATCGCGCTGCGATTCTGGTGAATGACCCCGCCCTTGACGCACGTTCGCTGAATGTGGCCATCATGACGCGCAGCGGACCTGCCAGCCGCGAGACAATTCGCGCGGTTGAAGATGCCATTCTGACCCGCGCGCGCCAGCTTCGCATTCAGGATCGCGGGCTTTAACACCCGCTGGACCTTGTGCGACCACAGCGCTAAACACGCCGGGCCGGTCGCGCCCGGCGTTTTCCATTGCCCGAATGCCACAGGAAAGAACGAATATGTCCAGCCAGCCAGATGCGCGGTATCAGCCCCAGACACTTGAACCCAAATGGCAGAACGCATGGCATGACGCCCAGGTGTTCAAGGCCCGCCGCGACCCCGCGCGCCCGAAATATTATGTGCTGGAAATGTTCCCCTATCCGTCAGGGCGCATTCATATGGGCCATGTGCGCAATTACACCATGGGCGATGTGGTCGCGCGCTATAAGTCCGCGCAAGGGTTTTCAGTGCTGCACCCGATGGGCTGGGACGCGTTCGGCATGCCTGCGGAAAATGCCGCGATGGAACAGGGCGGGCACCCCAACGACTGGACCGAAGCCAATATCGAGGTGATGAAAGGCCAGATGAAGCCCTTGGGCCTGTCGATTGACTGGTCGCGCGAAATTGCCACCTGCCGCCCCGATTACTACGGCCAGCAACAGGCCATGTTCATCGACATGCTGCATGAAGGGCTGGTTTACCGCAAGAATGCGGTGGTGAACTGGGACCCTGTTGACATGACCGTTCTGGCCAATGAACAGGTCATTGACGGCAAGGGCTGGCGTTCGGGCGCGGAAGTGGAACGCCGCGAATTGACGCAGTGGTTTTTCAAGATTTCCGACTATTCCGAGGAATTGCTGAGCGCGCTGGACGGGTTGGAGAACTGGCCGGAGAAAGTGCGCCTGATGCAGCGCAACTGGATTGGCCAGTCGCGCGGGCTGCAATTCGCGTTCTCGACCATTGATGCGCCCGAAGGGTTTGACCGGATCGAGGTGTATACCACCCGCCCAGATACGCTGATGGGTGCGTCATTCGTGGGCGTATCGCCCGATCACCCGCTGGCGAAACATCTGGAACGCCATGACGCGGATGTGGCCGCGTTCAACGCCGAATGCCGCAAGATCGGCACCACCGAGGAAGCGCTGGAAAAGGCCGAAAAGCGCGGGTTCGACACTGGCATTCGCGTGCGCCACCCGTTTGATAATGATTGGGAACTGCCCGTCTATATCGCCAATTTCATCTTGATGGATTACGGCACCGGCGCAATTTTCGGCTGTCCCGCCCATGACCAGCGCGACCTTGATTTCGCGAATAAGTACGGGCTTCCGCATCCTGATGTGTTTGCCGCACTGGACGATGACACGCCGGTTGATACTGTGGCCTTCGTTCCGCCCAAGACTGACAAGGTGCGCTATATCCGCGGGTTCGCGGGCGAGGAGGTGCAGACAGGCGAACAGGCGGTTGAATCCGCGATCACGTTCTGCGAATCGCAAGGCGTGGGGCATGGTGTCACGAAATACCGCCTGCGCGACTGGGGCCTGTCGCGTCAGCGCTATTGGGGCTGCCCGATTCCGGTTGTGCATTGCGATGCTTGCGGTGTCGTGCCCGAGCGTAAGGAAAACCTGCCTATCGCGTTGCCCTATGATGAAGATGGCACGCCCATTGATTTCTCCATCCCCGGCAACCCGCTGGACCGGCACCCGACATGGCGCGATTGCGCGTGCCCGAATTGTGGCAAGCCCGCCAAGCGCGAAACCGACACAATGGACACGTTTGTCGATTCCAGCTGGTATTACGCGCGCTTCACCAATCCTCAGGCCGACACACCCACCAATGCCGAAGATGCGGCCTATTGGATGAATGTGGACCAGTATATTGGCGGGATCGAACATGCGATTTTGCACCTGCTGTATTCGCGGTTTTTCGCCCGCGCGATGGTGAAAACCGGCCATTTGCCCGAAACCGCGTCCGAGCCGTTCAATGCGCTGTTCACACAAGGGATGGTCACGCATGAGATTTACACCACGCAGGACGCCAAAGGCCGCGCGGTATATCACCTGCCCGAAGATGTCGAAGATGGTAAATTGAAGGCAACAGGCCAGCCCGTGCGTATCATCCCTTCGGCAAAAATGTCGAAATCCAAGAAAAACGTGGTGGACCCTGTCAACATTATCGGCGCGTTTGGCGCCGATACCGCGCGTTGGTTCGTCATGTCCGACAGCCCGCCCGAACGGGACGTGGAATGGACAAGCGCGGGCGCGGAAGCCGCGTTCAAGCACCTGAACCGCGTCTGGATGCTGTCCGAACGTATCGCCGCCATGCCGGACGGCACGCCCACGGACGCCGACACCGACCTGATGCGCGCCATGCACCGCGCCATTGCCGACATCACCAAATCCATCGACAGTTTCACCTTCAACAAGGCGATTGCCGAACTCTATGCGTTCACCAACACGCTGACAAAATCGCAGGCCAGCGGGGGCGCGCAGAAAACGGCCATGCGCACGCTGGCGCAACTGATGGCCCCCATGGTGCCCCACCTGGCCGAGGAGATCTGGGCGCGCATGGGCGGTGCGGGGCTGGTTGCGCAAGCGTCATGGCCGCAGGCGGACCCCACAATGCTGGTGCGCGACACGGTGATCCTGCCCATCCAGATCAATGGCAAACGCCGCAGCGAGATTGCGGTTTCCGCAGATGCCAGCAAGGAAGAGGTTGAAAAACTTGCGCTGGCAGATGATGCTGTGATCAAGGCTTTGGCGGGCAGTGCGCCCAAGAAGCTGATTGTGGTGCCGGGGCGGATTGTGAATGTCGTTGTTTGAACGCAGACGGGTTCTGGGGATATTGGCAGCACTGCCGTTGGCCGCATGCGGGTTTACACCCGCCTATGCGCCGGGCGGTGCAGGGATGGCGCTGCGCGGACAAGTGCGCGCCGCAGACCCCACCGATTCGCTGGGATTCGGTTTTGTCGGTGCGCTTGAAGAACGCCTTGGCCGCCCGACCAATCCGCGCTTCGACTTAAGCTACAGCATTTCCACATCGCAACGCGGGTCCGCCCGCGTTGCAGGCGTGGGCGAAACACGGATTTCGGTGATTGGAACAGTCACCTATGAATTGAAAGACCGCGCCAGCGGTGCGACGGTCAGTTCCGGCAGTGTGCGCAATTTCACCAATTATTCGACGACATCGACGCAGCTGGCCAGCCTGCGCGCCCGCGAGGATGCCGAGCGCCGGCTGATGCGTATTCTGGCAGATGAGGTGGCAACGCGGTTGATTGCTGCGCAGGCTGGATGAAACTTAACCCGCGTGATCTGGGCCGACTGATCGCCAAGCCCGATCCGGCGCTGGCGGGGGTGCTGATCTTCGGGCAGGACGCGATGCGCGTGGCGATGAAGCGTCAGGAACTGGTTGCCGCGATTATTGGTCCGCAAGGCGAATCGGAAATGCGGCTGGAACGCATGCAGGGCGCGGAACTGCGCCGCGATGGCGCGCAATTGCTGGATGCGGTCAAGGCGCAAGGCTTTTTTCCCGGCGCAAGGGTTGTCTTTGTCGAGGATGCAACTGACCTTGCGACAGATGCCATTGCGTCGGCCTTGTCAGAATGGCGCGCAGGCGATGCGCAGATCATTGTCACTGCGGGGGGCCTGAAGGCGTCGTCCAAGTTGCGCAAGTTGTTCGAGGGGGCGCGCACGGCAGGGGCCGCTGCAATCTATGACGACCCGCCATCGCGCGACGAAATCGAGGCGGCGCTGAAATCGGCGGGGCTGCAACAGGTTGGCGCAGACGCAATGCGTGATCTGGAGGCGCTGGCGCGTGCGTTGGATCCCGGCGATTTCCGGCAGACCATCGAAAAGATTGCCTTGTATAAATTCGGCGACAGCACAGCCCTGACGCCCGCTGATATTGCCGAGGTTGCGCCCACCAGCACCGAGGCCGCCGTGGATGACGTCCTGAACGCCGCGGCCGAAGGGCAGGCCGATCACATCGGGCCGCTATTGGTGCGATTGCAAGCGCAAGGTGTGGCCCCTGTGACACTGGCCATCATGACATTGCGCCATTTCCGGACATTGCATGTCGTGTGCAGTGATCCCGGCGGTCCGTCGGCGGGCATTCAACGGATGCGCCCGCCGGTTTTCGGACCGCGCCGCGACAGGATTCTGTCGCAGGCGGCCAAATGGGGGCTGGCGCGGGTGGAGCGCGCCCTTGGCGATATTATCGATGCCGATCTTACCTTGCGTTCGGCCTCAAACGCGCCCAGCATGGCCGTTATGGAACGCACGCTTATCCGGCTTGCAATGCTGGTGCGGCGCTGATCAGGGGTTTGCAATGTATACTGTTATCGGGAAAGCCAACAGCCGCGCCACCCGCGTCTTGTGGATGCTGGAGGAATTGGGCCAAAGCTATGATCATGTGCCCGCCGCCCCGCAATCCGAAGGGGTCGTCAGTTTCAACCCTGCGGGCAAGGTTCCGGTGCTGATTGAAGACGGCACGCCAATCACCGATTCGACCGCAATCATTCAATACCTGGCCGACAAACATGGCGCCATGACCTATCGTGCCGGAACACTGGACCGCGCGCGACAGGACAGCCTGACCCAGTTCTTGCTGGATGAATTTGACGCCGCGCTGTGGATGGCCGCGCGACACAGTTTCATTCTGCCCGCTGAAATGCGCCAGTCCGCGATCAAGGAATCGCTGATCTGGGAATTTGCCAACAGTCAGAAAACGCTGGTGCACCGGATGGGAGAGGGGCCGTTTCTGATGGGGGCGCAGATGACAGTGCCCGATATTATCCTGACGCATTGCGGGATCTGGGCGCGGGTCGCCAAATTCCCTGTCCACGAAGCGCGCTTGTCGGATTATCTGGAACGCATGACCGCCCGCCCTGCATTGGCAAAAGTGCTGTCGATGATGGGCTGAAGCACAGTTGGGGGCAGGCTGGGCGAATTCCAACAGAAGCGCCGGCTGAAATTGGCCTGAAGCGGAGATTGGGGGAATGCCCAAGGCGCGGAATCAAGGGCGCAGCCCGCCGCGCCATCGGTGGGCCGTCCCGCGGCCTGCCGATTACGCTGATGGCAGGCCAGCCTTGAACGACGGAGTATGCCGCCAGCATAAAGTGAACTTCTATGACGCCGGATCGGCAGACCCCGGCCCGCCGATGGCGCGGGCTTAATCCAAGTGCGAAGGGTCGCTTCAGGCCAAGACACACCCTGCCTGCGTGTTCCTTCCACCGGCCAACAGCATCAATGCCGCGCGGGGTCTGCCGGATAGGTGCCAAGGATGTTCAGATAGGACGTGAAATAGCGCAATTCATCCAGCGCCAGTTTGACGTTGTCGTCGTCCGGATGCCCCTCGATTTCAGCGAAAAACTGCGTGGCGGTGAATGATCCGTTCACCATGTAGCTTTCCAGTTTGACCATGTTCACACCATTCGTGGCAAAACCGCCCATCGCCTTGTACAGCGCCGCAGGAATGTTGCGCACCCGAAACAGGAATGCGGTCATCATGCCATGATCCCCGCGGCGGCTGAAATCGGCATCGCGCGCCATGATCAGAAAGCGGGTGGTATTGTTCGGGTGGTCCTCGATATGGCGGGCCAGCACATCCAGCCCATAGATTTGCGCCGCCATCTCGCTGGCAAGGGCGGCATGGGTCGGGTCGTTGCGTTCGGCGATTTCGCGGGCCGCGCGGGCATTGTCGCTGCTGATGACGCCCTGAATGCCATGGTCGCGCAGGAACACCCCGCATTGCGGTAGAATGACCACATGCCCATGGGCTTCGCGCACCTGCTCCAGCGACGCGCCGCGCACGCCCAGAAGATTGACATGCACGCGCACGAACGCCTCGTCCACGATATGCAGGCCGCTTTCGGGCAACAGGGAATGCACATCGGCAACGCGCCCGTAGATGGAATTTTCCACCGCGACCATACCCAGATCGGCGCGCCCCTCCCGGATTGCGGCCATTGTGTCGTGAAATGTCGTGCAGGGCAGCGGGTCATATTCAGGCCGCGCATCTGCGCAAGCCTGATGTCCATAAGCCCCCAGTTCACCCTGAAATGCGATCTTTCGTGCCATGTTTGCGCCCATAGTTCCCAGATTCCGCCCAAAAGGGCATTTAGTCGCGGTAACTACCGCTTGAATCATCCAAGGGGAAGCGGATAGATAGGCTCAAACTTGCTCGGAACAGGATTGCGATATGTTCGACACAATGGTCATCACCAAAGCCGTTGCCGCATTTTGCGGCGCTCTACTTGTTTTCCTGCTGGGTAACTGGGCTGCAATGGAACTTTATGTGCCGCGCAACGCTGACGCCCCGCAAGCCTACATCATCGATACCGGCGACGATGATGTGGTTGTCGAAGATGCGGTAGAGCTGACATTTGATGAGGCCTATGACATTGCAGATGCCGCTGCCGGTTCGCGCCTGTGGTCGCAATGCCGCGCCTGCCACGCACTGGAAGAAGGGCGCAACGGCGTTGGTCCCTATCTGCATGGTATCGTGAACCGCGAGATCGGCGATGTTGCAGGGTTCAACTATTCCGGTGCCCTGTCGCAGGCAGGCGATGTCTGGACACCCGAAATCCTGTCGGATTTCATTGCGAACCCAAGTGCGGTTGCCCCGGGCACATCCATGAACTTTCGTGGTATTGCCAGTGTAACAGATCGCGCGAACCTGATTGCCTATATCGAAAGCGAAAGCTGATCGCTTTTGCCTGCACCACGCATAATAGACAGACCGCACTGAATAAGTGCGGTCTGTTTGCTTTTTTTGAACTGAAATCAAATTACCTTGTGGTTACGGCTATTTTTGCGTGCTGTTATCGACAGGGGCGCGGAAAACCGGAATAATGCGAAAAAGGCGCGGCCGGACAAGCAGATGGCCGCCACAGCACGGAGGGGTTCTATGCATCAGGGACGCGATTCAGCATCGGTGGTGATCAAGGCGGGTGTGTGTTCCATTCGTCATGTCGTGCAAATTTCTGCCGCAGGGCTGCTGCTTGCAGCGCTTTGGGCCAGTCCCGCGCGCCCCGATGCGGATGACACCGAACCGCAAATGATTGTTGCACACGGTTATTCCTTCTATGGCGATCTAAGCTATCCCCCGGATTTCGAGCATTTCAGCTATGTGAACCCCGATGCCCCCAAAGGGGGCGAGATTTCGATCTCGTTTCAGGGGACATTCGATTCGATGAACCCCTACACACGCGCCGGTCGTCCGGGCGTTTTGTCGAATTCCATGTATGAAAGCCTGCTGGAAACGGCCGAACCGATGGGCGGTGGCGGTGTTCCCGCCGATGTGTATGGCGAAAGCTACGGTTTGCTGGCGCATACCGTCGAATACCCTGAAACCAAAGATTGGGTGATCTTCCATATGCGCCCGGAAGCGCGGTTTTCCGATGGCACGCCGGTAACCGCGCATGATGTTGTGTTTTCGCATAACCTGTTTCTGGAACAGGGTCTGCCATCCTATGCCCAGGGTGTCGGCGCGCGCGTCATCGATGCAGAGGTGCTGGACGATCACACTGTCAAATTCACCTTTGCCGAGGGTATCTCTCGGCGGTCGCTGATTGATCAGGTGGGGGGCACGCCGGTCTTTTCGCAGAAATGGTATGAAGAAACCGGCGCGCGGCTGGATGAATCGCGCATGACCACATCGCCGGGGTCCGGCCCCTATATGCTGGACAGCTATGAGGTGAACCGCCGCATCACTTATCGGCGCAACCCCGATTACTGGGGCCGTGATCTGCCGCAAAATCGCGGGCGGCATAATTTTGATGTGATCCGCGTTGAATATTTCGCCGATGGGGCGGCCGCGTTTGAAGGGTTCAAGACTGCCGAATACACCTTCCGCGCAGAAAATAATTCCCGCCAATGGGCCACGGGCTATGATTTCCCTGCCATGTCGCGCGGCCATGTGGTGCGGGGCGAATTGCCCGTTGGCACACCGCCTTCAGCGTCCGGATTCATATTCAACCTTGGGCGGGAGTTCTTGCAGGACAAGCGCGTGCGCGAGGCGCTGTCGCTTGCATATAACTTTGAATGGACGAACCAGACATTACAATTCGGATTGTTCCAGCCCCGCGCGTCCTTCACCCAAGGCACGCCGCTGCAAGCCGATGGCCCGCCCGAAGGGCTTGAACTGGACCTGTTGCAATCGCTGGGCGATCTGGTGCCCGAGGACGTGCTGACACAGCCTGCGCGCATGCCGCATACATCCAGTGTGGAACGGCTGGTCGACCGCGGCAATATTCGCCGCGCCACCCGCCTGCTGGATGACGCCGGCTGGAGCATTGACGCCAGCGGCGTGCTGCGCAATGACGCGGGCGAGCGTATGGTGATCGAAATTCCCGTGTCCAGTGCCGGATCGGCCACCATGGATGCGATTATCGAAACCTATACCCAGAACCTGCAACAACTGGGCATCGACGCGCGTTTCCAGCGCATTGACGCGGCACAACACACCGACCGGCGGCGCAACCGTGACTATGACATCATATTCGACCAGTATGGTGCCTTCATGGACACAGGGACAGGGTTGCACCAGCGCTACGGGTCGGAAACCGCCGAATTCAGCCTGTTCAACCCCGCCGGACTGGCCAGCCCGCTGGTGGATGCAGTAATCGACGCATCCCTTATGGCCCCCACGCCGGAAGAACGTGACGCGGCCCTGATGGCACTGGACCGGGTTTTGCGGCATGAACTTTTCATGATACCCGCATGGTATAATGATACGGCATGGGTCGCGTATTGGGATATCTTTTCCCGCCCGGCCGAGGAGACGCCGCCATTTTCCACCGGAGAGCTTGATTTCTGGTGGTTCAACGCAGACCGCGCCGCTGAACTGCGCGCCGCTGGCGCGTTGAGGTAACCATGGGCGCCTATATCGCGCGACGGCTGGCCCTGATCATTCCGACACTGTTCGGGGTGATGGTCATCAATTTCTTTCTGGTGCAATTCGTACCCGGTGGCCCGATTGAACAGGTCATTGCCCAGATGGAAGGGCAAGGCAATGTGTTCGGTGCGTTCGACGGGGGTGCATCGGATGTGAATGTCGGCGCCATGGAGAATGAGCGCTATACCGGCGCGCGGGGCCTGCCGCCGGAATTCATTGCCCAGCTTGAACGCGAATTCGGTTTCGACAAACCGCCGCTGGAGCGTTTCTTGCATATGATGTGGAACTACATGCGGTTCGATTTCGGGCAAAGCTATTTCAGGTCCATTTCGGTGGTGGATCTGGTGATCGAAAAGCTGCCTGTGTCCATCAGCCTTGGGCTATGGTCAACGCTGATTGCCTATCTGGTGTCTATCCCGCTGGGTATCAGCAAGGCTGTGCGCGACGGATCGCGCTATGACAGCTTCACTTCGGGGTTGATCATCGTGGCCTATGCAATACCGGGTTTCCTGTTTGCCATTCTGCTGTTGGTGCTGTTTGCAGGTGGGTCATACTGGCAGATATTTCCCGCGCGGGGGCTGACTTCACCGCAGGAAGTGTGGGACCAGTTAAGCCCGTTGGGCAAGGTGCTGGATTACTTCTGGCATATCACGCTGCCGGTGCTGGCCTCGACCATATCCGCCTTTGCCACGCTGACGCTGCTGACCAAGAACAGCTTTCTGGAAGAAATCCGCAAGCAATATGTCATAACCGCGCGCGCCAAGGGGCTGATGGAAAATCGCGTGCTGTACGGGCATGTGTTCCGCAATGCGATGCTGATTGTCATTGCGGGGTTTCCGGCGGTATTTGTGGGCGTATTCTTTGGCGGGTCGCTGATCATTGAAACCATCTTCTCGCTGGATGGTCTGGGGCGGCTGGGCTTTGAGGCTGTGGTTGCGCGGGATTATCCTGTCATGTTCGGCACGCTGTTCGTGTTCAGCCTGATCGGGCTGGTTGTGGGGCTGATTTCAGACCTGATGTATGTCTGGATTGATCCGCGCATCGATTTCGAATCGCGAGAGACATAGCCATGGACCAACGCACCGATATTCTGGTTCACACGCCCCCCGCACCACAACAAGACGGGGTGGGCCAAGCCCTGCCGCAGCGCAAGCGCCGCTTCGGGATTACACTATCACCCCTGAACCAGCGCCGCTGGCGCAATTTCAGGGCCAACCGTCGCGCGTTCTGGTCCTTGATGATCCTGTTGGTGCTGTATGGCCTGTCGCTATTTGCCGAATTTATTGCCAATGACCGGCCCATCGTCATCAATTATCGTGGCGGGTATTATTTCCCCATCCATAACTTCTATCCTGAAACGGCCTTTGGCGGGGATTTCAGGACCGAAGCCGTCTACCGCGATGCCGAAGTGCAATGCCTGATCCGCACAGGCGGGGCGGAATTGTGCCTTGACGACCCGCGCGAAGCGATGGAACAGGCCGAAACCACCGGCATTGTTGACGGGCAGGAAATTGTCGCGGGCTGGATGGTCTGGCCGCTGATCCCCTATTCCTACAACACGGTCAATGATATTGGCCGCGCTGCCCCGTCCCCGCCCGAAAGTCGCCACTGGCTGGGCACGGATGGCACGGCGCGCGATGTGCTGGCGCGCATCATCTACGGGTTCCGGCTGTCCATTACCTTCGCGCTGGTGGTCACCGCGCTGACATCGGTGATCGGCATTGCCGCGGGGGCGGTGCAGGGGTTTTTCGGGGGCTTGCTGGACTTGCTGTTCCAGCGCGTGATCGAATTATGGACATCGGTGCCGTCGCTTTACATCATCATCATTGTATCTTCGATGTTCATGATGAATTTCTGGCTATTGGTGTTTTTGATGACGCTGTTTGGCTGGACTGGCCTTGTGGGCGTGGTGCGTGCGGAATTCCTGCGGGCGCGTAATTTCGAATATGTGCGCGCCGCGCGTGCGCTGGGTGTGTCGAACACCACAATCATGTTCCGCCACGTCCTGCCCAATGCGATGGTGGCCACGCTGACATTCCTGCCATTCATTGTGACGGGGGTTATCGGGTCGCTGGCCGCGCTGGATTTTCTGGGATTTGGCCTGCCATCCTCGGCACCCAGCCTTGGGGAAATGACGCTTCAGGCGAAAAACAACCTGCAAGCGCCATGGCTTGGGTTCAGTGCCTTCTTCACCTTTGCGATCATGCTGTCGCTGCTGGTGTTCATATTCGAGGGGGTGCGCGATGCCTTTGATCCACGAAAGACCTTTTCATGACGCGTTGTCTGGCTGTTGAAAACCTGTCCGTGACATTCATGCAGGCGGGGCAGCCCGTGCATGCCGTGCGCGGGGTGTCGTTTCATGTCGACAAGGGGGAAACGGTCGCCATCGTGGGCGAATCCGGTTCCGGTAAATCCGTGACTGCATTGTCCACCGTGGGGCTGTTGCCTGATTCGGCGGACGTGTCCGGATCGGTTACCTTCAAGGGGCGCGAACTGGTGGGCGCAAGTGACAAGGTGCTGCGGCAGGTGCGCGGCAATGATGTCAGTTTCATCTTTCAGGAACCGATGACATCCCTGAACCCGCTACACACCATCGAGAAGCAGATCCTTGAGAGTCTGTCGCTGCATCAGGGCCTGTCCGGTGCGCCGGCGCGGGCGCGTGTGCTGGACCTGTTGGACAAGGTGGGCATTCGTGATGCCGAAAGCCGCATGTCGGCCTATCCGCACCAATTGTCGGGCGGGCAGCGCCAGCGGGTCATGATTGCCATGGCGCTGGCCAACGGGCCGGAATTGCTGGTTGCCGATGAACCGACCACCGCGCTGGATGTCACAATTCAGGCGCAAATCCTTGAACTGCTTGTTGACCTGAAACGCGCCGAGGGCATGAGCCTGCTGTTCATCACCCATGACCTGAACATCGTGCGCCGCTTTGCCGACCGTGTGTGCGTCATGCAAGGCGGCGAGATTGTCGAGCAAGGCGCTACGGCGCAGATTTTCGCAGACCCGCAGCACCCCTATACGCGCAAGCTTCTGGCGGCGGAATCCACCGGCTCGCCGGATGCCGTGCCGGAAAATGCGCCGGAAATCCTGCGCACGGACGGGCTGCGCATCTGGTTTCCCATCCAGCGCGGGTTTTTGCGGCGCACTGTGGGGCATGTAAAGGCCGTGAATGATGCCAGCCTGACCCTGCGCGCGGGTGAAACCCTTGGGGTTGTGGGGGAATCGGGGTCGGGCAAGACAACGCTGGCACTGGCCATATTGCGGCTGATTTCCAGTGAAGGGCCGATTGTCTTTAACGGCGCGGATATTCAGGGCCGCAAGTTCAAGGAGTTGCGCGCGCTGCGGCGGGATTTGCAGATCGTGTTTCAGGACCCTTTCGGCAGCCTGTCGCCGCGTATGACCATTGAGCAGATCATTTCTGAAGGGCTGGGCGTGCATGGCGTGCCCTCGGGCCGGTCATCGCGCGATCTGGTCGCGGAAATCATGGAAGAAGTTGGCCTGAACCCCGCCACGATGGAACGCTACCCGCACGAGTTTTCGGGCGGCCAGCGCCAGCGCATTGCGATTGCGCGCGCCATGATCCTGCGCCCCAAACTGGTGGTTCTGGACGAACCGACATCCGCGCTGGACATGACCGTGCAGGTGCAGATTGTCGAATTGCTGCGTGCCCTGCAACGCAAACACGGGCTGGCCTATCTGTTCATCAGCCATGATTTGCGCGTTGTGCGGGCGCTGTCGCATAAGGTTATGGTGATGAAGCAAGGTGACGTTGTCGAGGCTGGCCAGATTGATCAGGTCTTCGATTCCCCACGGCAGGACTATACCCGACAGTTGCTTGCCGCCGCTTTTGACATTACGGCGATTGGTGCCGCCTGATAAATCCGGCCGCGGGGGGAGGGGCGATGAAGATACTGTTCGTGCATCAGAACTTCCCCGGTCAGTTCAAACACCTTGCACCGGCGCTTGCACAGCGGGGGCATCATGTCATTGCGCTGACTGCGGAACACAACACCCGACAAACCGCGTTGCGCACCTACCGCTATCCGATGCCCGACCCCGCGCCCGACCCGCGACATTCGCGCATGGGCACAACCTATACCGCGATGACAGATCGCGCGCACCGTGCCGCGCGCGCAGCGGTACAGTTGCGCGACAATATCGGGTTCAGTCCGGATGTCATATTCGGGCATTCCGGCTGGGGCGAAACCCTGTTCCTGCGCGAAGTCTGGCCTGATGCCCGCCTGCTGAATTACGCGGAATTCTACTACGCGACCAAAGGGCTGGATGTGGGGTTTGACCCTGAATTCAGCCGTGATGATATTGCGGGGCAGTTCTCTGTGGTGGCGCGTCAGGCCCATCTGGCACTGTCCATGGTGCAGGCCGATGCGGCATTGTCGCCCACAGAATGGCAGGCCGACAGTTTTCCCGCCGCGTTCCGTGACAAGATAACCATCAATCATGACGGCATTGATACCGATTATCTGACACCGGACCCGCTGGCGCGCTATCAGGTGCCCGGCGGTCCGTTGCTGCATTCCGGCGATGAGGTTCTGACCTTCGTTGCGCGCAATCTGGAACCTTATCGCGGGGCACATATTTTCCTGCGCAGCCTGCCCGAAGTTATGGCGGCGCGCCCGGGCGTGCATGTGGTGATTGTCGGCGGGGATGGCGCCAGCTACGGGGCCGCGCCCCGACATGGCAGCTGGAAAGACCAGTTCCTGCGCGAAGTGCAGGGGCGGCTGGATATGTCGCGCGTCCATTTCACGGGCCGCGTGCCCTATGCCGATTTCATGTCCATCATGCGTATCAGCCGTGTGCATGCCTATCTGACAGTGCCCTTCGTGCTGTCATGGTCGTTGCTGGAAGCCATGAGCATGGGCGCCTGTGTCGTGGCATCGCGCACTGGCCCTGTGGAAGAAGTCATAACCGATGGCGAGAATGGGCGGCTGGTCGATTTCTTCGATATAGACCGCTGGTCAGAGATGCTGGTTGACGCGCTGGAAGCGCCATACCGCTATGACCGGATACGCGAAAATGCACGCCGCACGATTATCGAGAATTATGACCTGAAGCGGATTTGCCTGCCGCGCCTTGTCAGGTTTGTTGAAGGGGGATAACCCCACGCCCCCCTTGCGTAATCCGGCTATACAGCAGAACTATGGCCCGCCTTTGCCATCGCATATTCATCAAACATGGTGGCAATCATTCGTGTCAGGGGCCGCCCTTCGGCGGGAATTTCCAGCCCCGCAGATGTCCGTTTGACGAATGCCCCGTATTTCAACGCCACACGATCAAACAACTGGTCAAGTTCGACCGGATCTGCGCCCAGCCTCTCCACCAGCTCCGCGCGATTGATGGCGAAATCGCACATCAATGCCTCGATTGCGCGGCCGCGCCACAGGTCGGCCGGGGTGAACACATGCCCGCGTGCCGTTGCAAACTGGCCTGCATGCACGGATTTTTTCCAGTCCGCAGTTGCCGGTGCATTTTGTGCATAGCCTTGCGGGAAACGCGAAATGGACGATGCGCCCAATCCGATAAGCACAGGGGATGTGTCGTCGGTATATCCTTGGAAATTCCGGCGCAGCGTACCAGCGGCGGCTGCCCTTGCCATGCTGTCATGGGGGCGGGCGAAATGGTCGATGCCGATTTCATCATATCCGTCCCACATGAACAGCCTGCGGGCCGTATCAAACAGTTCCAGACGTTCTTCGGGACGCGGCAGGGTTTCCGACGGGATCATTTGCTGACGCCGCGCCATCCATGGCACATGCGCATAGCCGTATAATGCGACGCGATCAGGATTCAGCGACAGCAGTTTTTGCACCGAATCGGAAATGCGTTTGGGGGTCTGATGGGGCAGGCCATACAGGATATCTGCGTTCAGGCTGACGATCCCGCGCGCGCGCAGCCCGTCAACGGTCTGTTTCGTAATTTCGAAACTTTGGTCGCGCCCGATGATTTTCTGGATTTCCGGGTCGAAATCCTGCACCCCGATGGAGGCACGGTTCATTCCCGCATCGGCAAGCGCGTCCAGACGCGCCGCGTCAATTTCATTCGGGTCAATCTCGACCGAGAATTCGCCCCCTTCGGCCATTGGCGCGATGTCGAACACCAGCGCTGCCAGTTCCCGCATCTGCGCAGCGGGCATAAGCGTTGGCGTGCCACCGCCCCAATGCAGCCGCGACAGGCGCACACCGTCCGGCAATATGGCGCGCAGCAGCTCCAGCTCCATGCGCAACGAGTCTATATAGGCCAGCACCGGCGCATCGCTGCTGGTGCCTTGGGTGCGACACGCGCAAAACCAGCAAAGCCTGCGACAGAAGGGCACATGCAGATACAGCGACACTTCACTGTTCGGCCGGATTTGTTGGATCCAGCTTGTTAAAGTGTTGCCGCGCAACTCGGATGAGAACTGCGGCGCGGTCGGGTAGCTTGTGTAGCGCGGCACACGCGCGTCAAACAGGCCCAGCTTACTAAGTTGCGAAAGATGTGACATGCCTGTAGAATATACGCACGAAAGCCCGAAACTCTTTGATGTAGATCAACCAGCATGAATCGCGTAACCTCGAAAATCCAGACGCCTGGCCATGATTGCGAAGCATGTCCAATCAGGCATCGTGCCGTCTGCGCGCGCTGCGAAGCTGATGAACTACAAGTCCTTGAGCAGATAAAATATTATCGCAGCTTCGAGGCGGGCCAGACGGTTGTCTGGGCGGGTGATACGATGGATTTTGTCGCATCCGTTGTCACGGGGATCGCGACATTAAGCCAGACTATGGAGGATGGGCGCCGCCAGATGGTGGGCCTATTGCTGCCCTCGGATTTTGCAGGCCGCCCCGGCCGCAGCACATCCGCTTATGACGTGACCGCCGCGACCAATCTTGTTATGTGTTGTTTTCGCAGAAAACCATTCGAGGAATTGATGATAAGCACGCCGCATATCGGGCAGCGCTTGTTGGAGATGACCCTTGATGAACTGGACGCTGCACGCGAATGGATGCTGCTTCTGGGGCGCAAGACCGCCCGAGAGAAAATCGCGAGCCTGCTGTGTATCATTGCGCGGCGCGATGCATCGCTTCAGCTAAGCCAGTCGCAGGGCGAATTAAGTTTCGAATTGCCCCTGACACGAGAGGCGATGTCCGAATATCTGGGGCTGACATTGGAGACGGTAAGCCGCCAGATGTCCAGCCTGCGCAAGGAAGGGTTGATCATAACCGAGGGCAAGCGCCGAATTGTCATTCCCGATTTCGACCAGCTTCTGGAACAAACCGGTGACGATTCTGATGGCGGCTTTCTGGTCTGACATTCTGAACAATTTCTTAACGTGCAGATATATAACGCCTTATTCCGAAGGCGTGCCATATAATTAACACAGTTTGTGCGCCGAATCGCCATCAATGCAGCTTGTAGTCCTGAATATACTTAGGGTTGAATGGCTGCATGCATCGGGGGACGGATGTTCGATTGGGACAGGGATTACGATGATCTGGTTCATGGGAACCGGACCAACACCAAGGCAGGCGTATATCCGGAAATGTCCGGCTCTGATGATGTGACGTCACATCTGGGCCGCGTCGCACTGATTGCGGCATTGATTTGCGCGGCCCTTATCGCGCTGTTCCCAAGCAAATCCGGCACAGCGTCCGGTTCCGCCTTGGCCTTCGCCGTGATATCGCCGTTTACCGGCGCGGATGGAATGGACCATATTGCAATGCCGGTCGGGCTGCGGGCCTATTCCGATCCGGAATTTCGTCACTTCATGGCGGGTATCGCGGCGATTTCAGATGCCGATGTCGTCACCTATGCCCGCCAGACCAAAGCGGATCTGGTTCATGCCGCCAACGGTTTGGGCGTGGATGCCTTGAATGACGTCCTGACCCTGTTGCAACTGGAAATGGACAGGCGCGGTCTGGCCGTATTCAATACCCTGCCATAGCGCATATTTGCGCGCCCCACTCTGATCCTTTGTGCAAGGCGCCCAAGAAATTTCCCGCGCGGGAAGCGCTGTCAGCCCCTTCCCGCGCGCGGTGTCAATGCGCAAGGAATACCGCGCATGGCGTGTCTTCCAGCATGTCACGCGTTGCGCCGCCAAGAATTGCCTCGCGCAGCCGCGACCGGCCATAGGCCCCCATGACCAGCAGATCCGCGGCCTGATCCTTCAGGTGTCTGCGCAACACATCGCTGGTGCGGGGCAATGTCCGCGCCAGAACGGATACATCCGTCTGAATGCCGTGCCGTGCAAGCATCTGGGCCAGCAAACCGCCAGGATCGGATCGTTCCGCGCCATGAGAGGGCGGGTCGATAATGACGGTATTGACCAGATCGGCCTGTTTCATCAGTGGAAGGGCGGCGCGGGTTGCATGCAGCGCCTCATTGCTTTGGTTCCATGCAAGAACCAGCTTGTTGAATTCCGGCAAGGCGCCACCTGTTTGGGGCAACACCAGAACCGGCGTATCCCCTTCGAACAAGGCCGCTTCGATGATAACCTCGTCTTGCGGGCCGCGTCCTGCACCATATGGTAATGGCAAGACCACAAGGTCGGAAAACCGCGCCTTCAAACCGACATAGGACGTGATTCCACCCAGTGACAGAACTGCGCTATCCGTACTCCAGCGTATATCGGCACCGCGTAGGCATTCTTTTGCCGTGTCCTGTAGCGTTTCGGCAGTCGCTTTTGCCGCGTTCAGGCTGTCTTGATAGATGATTGCAGGCGCACCGGCATAGAACCCCATGCTTTGTGTCGTGTCTACGCCCATGCAGCAGACTTCCAGATGGGCGTCAAAACGTCTTGCCAGGGCGCTGGCAGATTGCAGCAGCGGCTTCAGGCCTGTTTCGGTTGCAACAAATGTGACCAGAGTTTTATAGGACATCGTGCACTCCTTTCATTGAATGTGCCGTGGTGAAAGGATCATTTGCTTCACCGGCGACACGCTTGATTTCACAATCCCGGCGCTGTTGGGCACCACCTGTTTGCACCATGATATTACAGTCTTTTACATGCAACCCGCCCAACATGCCCCGACCTGTGCTATCGTGCATTGATCTGACGCAAACTTAACGGTCACAAAAATTGACATGAATCAAAGTCGGTATACGCAGACCGTGACAAAACGCATCATGCAAAACTGTCTGTGCTGGATGTATGAACGTGGCAGGACGATAAAAAGGGACGCAGAACATGTGGGATTACTTGAAGCTTGCTGTATTGGGGGTCGTCGTGGTTGTCGCCGCGATCGCTGCCAGCATGGCACGCGATTTGCCTTATTTGGTCCACATGCTGGTGATCATGCTTGCGGCAGCGATCACCTTCGTGTGGCAGATTCGCCGTGTCGGGGAACCGGCCGTTGTCGCGAATCCGAATGAATATATGGATGGCCCTGTTCGCTTCGGCGTGGTGGCGACGGCATTTTGGGGCGTTGTCGGGTTTTTGGTGGGCGTTGTCATCGCATTTCAGTTGGCATGGCCCGAATTGAATTTTGAATGGGCACAGGGCTATTTGAACTTCGGCCGTCTGCGTCCGCTGCATACCTCGGCGGTGATTTTCGCGTTTGGGGGCAACGCCCTGATTGCAACAGCATTCTACGTTGTGCAGCGCACATCAGCGTCCCGCCTTTGGGGCGGTGGTCTGGCATGGTTCGTGTTCTGGGGCTATCAGATTTTCATTGTCATGGCCGCAACAGGCTATGTGCTGGGCTCGACCCAGGGCAATGAATATGCAGAACCTGAATGGTTGACCGACCTGTGGCTGACCATCGTGTGGGTGGCGTTCCTTGCTGTCTATATGGGCACGGTCATCAACCGGCGCGAACCGCATATCTATGTGGCCAACTGGTTCTACATTGCCTTCATTGTGACAGTTGCGATGCTGCATCTTGTCAACAACGCCGCAATCCCCGTTTCGGCATTCGGGTCGAAATCGGTTCCTGTCTGGTCGGGCGTGCAATCTGCCATGATCCAGTGGTGGTATGGCCATAACGCGGTCGGCTTCTTCCTGACGGCCGGCTTCTTGGGCATGATGTATTACTTCATCCCCAAACAGGCAGAACGTCCGGTCTACAGCTACAAACTGTCGATCATGCATTTCTGGGCGCTGATCTTCCTGTATATCTGGGCCGGTCCGCACCACCTGCATTACACGGCGTTGCCTGACTGGGCACAGACATTGGGCATGACATTCTCGATCATGCTGTGGATGCCGTCATGGGGGGGCATGATCAACGGTCTTATGACGCTTTCGGGCGCATGGGACAAGTTGCGCACAGACCCCATTATCCGCATGATGGTTGTCGCCGTGGGCTTCTATGGTATGGCCACGTTTGAGGGGCCGATGATGTCGATCAAGGCCGTCAACAGCCTGTCGCATTACACCGACTGGACCATTGGGCATGTGCATTCCGGCGCGTTGGGCTGGAACGGCATGATCACCTTCGGCGCGCTATACTATCTGGTGCCCAAACTGTGGCAGCGCGAGGGGCTGTATAGCCTGCGGCTGGTCAGCTGGCACTTCTGGTTGGCGACAATCGGCATCGTTCTGTATGCGGCGTCGATGTGGGTGACCGGCATCATGGAAGGTCTGATGTGGCGTGAAGTTGATGCGCAAGGCTTCCTTGTCAACTCCTTCGCGGACACGGTTGCGGCCAAGTTCCCGATGTATGTGGTGCGGGGTCTGGGCGGAACGCTGTTCCTGCTGGGCGCGATCATCATGTGCTATAACCTGTGGAAAACTGTGACAAGCACGGCGGAAAGACAACCCGCCCGCGCTGCCGCAGTTCCCGCTGAATAACGGAGGGCGTGATGGGACTTCTTGATCATCACAAGAAAATCGAAACACATGCCACGCTTTTGCTGGTGCTGTCGTTTCTGGTCGTCACCATAGGTGGCATCGTTCAGATCGTGCCGTTGTTCTATCTTGATAACACCATCGAGAAGGTCGAAGGCATGCGCCCCTATGCGCCGCTGGAAATCGCGGGCCGCGAGATATATCTGCGTGAAGGGTGCTATACCTGCCACAGCCAGATGATCCGCCCCATGCGCGACGAGGTGGAACGCTACGGCCACTACAGCCTTGCTGCGGAATCGATGTATGATCACCCGTTTCAGTGGGGGTCCAAGCGGACGGGGCCGGATCTGGCCCGTCTGGGCGGGCGCTACAGCGATGACTGGCATGTCCAGCACATGATCAACCCGCGCGACGTTGTGCCGGAATCGATCATGCCATCCTACGGGTTCATGATGAACCGCACGCTGGACCGCTCGGATGCGGAACATGTGCGCGATATCATGGCGGTCTACCGTGTGCTGGGGCACCCCTACACCGATGAGATGATGGAAAATGCGGTCGATGACTTCTTCGCGCAAGCGCAGGAATTCGGTGACCCGGGTGTGGTGGACCGCTATCCGGGTGCGCAGCAGCGCAGCTTCGACGGGCAGGATCAGGTCACCGAAATGGATGCCATCATTGCCTATATGCAGATGCTGGGAACGCTGGTCGATTTCGACACATTCGTTCCTGTGGCCAATCGCTAAGGGGGAAGGGGAATGGAAACATACACTTTTCTGCGCGCGTTTGCCGATAGCTGGCATTTGCTGTTCATGTTCTGCTTCTTCATCGGGGTGTTCGTGTTCATCCTGCGCCCCGGCTCACGAAAGGTTCACGACGAATCCGCGAACATGATTTTCCGTAATGATGACAAACCGGCAGGGGACGAAAGCGCCCCCCGCACGGGGCGTCACGCCGAACCAAAAGAGGCCCGCTGATGGCTGACAATTCCGACAACAAGGTCACACCTGCCTCTCGGCAGTATCCTGATCCGGCCAAGAAGCTGAAAGATGATGTTGCCACAACCGGCCACAGCTGGGACGGAATCGAGGAATATGACAACCCTATGCCGCGCTGGTGGGTCTGGATTTTCATCATCACCATCATCTGGTCTGTGGGATACTGGATCGCCTATCCGGCATGGCCGGGGATCAAGTCGTCAACGGCGGGTTTGCTGGGCTATTCGTCGCGCGCCAATGTCGCGGCAGAGATCAGCGATTTTGAAGCCCGCAACGAACAGTTTTTTGTCCAGTTGGTAGATACGGATCTGGAAGACCTGCGCGACAATGACGAATTGCACCGTTTTGCGGTGAATGCCGGTGCTTCGGTATTTCGTGCGCAATGCTCGCAATGTCACGGCAGTGGCGGCGCGGGTGTGCAGGCCGCCGGCTATCCGAACCTGCTGGATGATGACTGGCTATGGGGTGGCACCTATGAGGATATTCTGACGACTGTGACATGGGGTATCCGAAACGAGGATTATCCTGATGCGCGCTGGTCGGAAATGCCTGCCTTCGGCCGTGACGGCCTTCTGGATGATACCGAGATTGACCAGATCGTACATCATGTTCTGTCATTGTCAGGGTCGGATCATGACGCACAGATCGCCGCAGCGGGCGCAGAATTGTACGAATTCAACTGTGCATCCTGCCATGGCGACGGTGGCGAAGGGGATTACTTCCTTGGTGCGCCTGCGCTGAACAATCAGGTGTGGTTGTATGGCGGGTCGTTCGATGCCATCCGCGAAACGATCTACTACTCGCGTTTCGGTGTGATGCCCGGTTTCGAGACACGCCTGCGCGAAGCTGAAATCCGCGCTGTTGCGGCCTATGTCCACCAGTTGGGTGGCGGGCAGTAGGACTGCCGTATCAAGTGGTTTGTCAGGCCCTCGCAATGCGGGGGCCTGATCATTTTAGCAGTATCACAGGGCGTTGCGACATCCTGTCGCCTGTTGTTCAATGCCCAGAAGTATTTGATCTGCATCAAGGTTGTTCGCGCGAATTGGGGGCAATGCTCGGCCACGCCTTGCGATGCAGGGCCGCGTCGGCCTTCGTTCCTGTTCGCGCGTGTTACTGAGGGCCGACGCTACATCATTCCCCTTCGATTATTTGTGGCGCCAATGCAAATCGCGAAAAGATGCATCAGGAAAGCGTTTTTTTGATTCAAGTCAAGGAGTGGTCCGGCGGCGCCTGTCATAACCGGATCAACCCATTAGCCGGAGTACCTGGATGAGTTCCCCAGACCAGACACCGCCGCCATTATACGCCAAACGCGAACCGATTTTCCCGCGTCGCGTCAGTGGGAATTTCCGCACGATGAAATGGTGGCTTTTGGCCGTGATGCTGGGAATCTACTATCTGGTGCCGTGGATACGCTGGGACCGTGGCGCGGAAATGCCCAATCAGGCAGTTTTGCTGGACCTTGCCAACCGGCGCTTCTTTTTCTTCATGATCGAGATATGGCCCCATGAATTCTATTTCGTGGCGGGGTTGTTGATCATGGCGGGGATCGGGTTGTTCCTGTTCACTTCGGCGCTGGGGCGTGTCTGGTGCGGCTATGCCTGCCCGCAGACGGTCTGGACCGACCTGTTCATACTGGTGGAACGCTGGGTCGAGGGCGACCGCAACGCGCGGTTGCGCCTGCACCGCAAGGGCTGGGATTTTGAAAAGGTCCGCAAATACGGGCTGAAATGGACATTGTGGTTCGCAATCGGCATGGCGACCGGCGGGGCATGGGTGTTCTATTTTGCGGACGCGCCCACCTTGTTCGTTGATCTGTTTACCGGACAGGCCAGCACAATCGCTTATTTGACCGTTCTGATTCTGACGATGACGACGTTTCTGTTTGGCGGTTTTTTCCGTGAACAGATTTGTATTTACGCCTGTCCGTGGCCGCGGATTCAGGCCGCGATGATGGACGAAGACACCATCACAATCGGCTATCGTGACTGGCGCGGAGAGCCGCGCGGCAAACTGAAGAAAGGCGCGCTTGATCCGAACCAGGGGGATTGCATCGATTGTATGGCCTGCGTCAACGTTTGCCCGATGGGCATTGATATTCGCGACGGTCAGCAGATGGAATGCATCACCTGCGGGTTGTGCATTGACGCCTGCGACGAGGTGATGGACCGGATCGGCAAGCCGCGCGGACTGGTGGCCTATATGGCGCTGTCCGACGAGATTGCCGAGCGCGAGGGCAAGGATGCCAAATCCGTCTGGAAACATGTATTCCGCCCGCGCACGGTTCTGTATACGGCAATCTGGGCTGCCATCGGGATTGGGCTGGTCGTCGCATTGTTCATTCGCGCCGATCTGGACATGAGCGTGTCGCCCATTCGCAACCCCACGCATATCGTCTTGTCAGACGGCACGGTGCGCAATGTTTATGACATACGCCTGCGCAACATGTATCATGAACCAAGGGAATTTGTTCTGTCGGTCACCGAAAACCCCGATCTGACCCTCTCGATCGAGGGCGAGGACGGCCCCGCAGTGACCGTAGGGCCCGATGAAATGGCCTTGCTGCGCGTCTATCTGACGGCGGGCCCGAACACAGACTCGGCTATGGCGGAACGCCGGCCAGCGCGGATATGGGCAACATTGTCGGGCACATCCGAACGTGTCCATTCCGACACCACATTTAACGGGAGAAACCAATGACACAAACTGCGCGCAACGGGTTCCGGATGACGGGAAGAAAGGTATTGATCATCGCGGTGTCGGCATTCGGGGTTATTCTTGCTGCCAATCTGACGCTGGCATTCAACGCCGTCAGCACTTTTCCGGGGCTGGAGGTGGAGAATTCTTATGTCGCCAGCCAGAATTTTAACGAAGAACTGGCGGCGCAGCTGTCATTGGGCTGGGACGTGAAGGCAAGCGTGGAAGACGGGAACCTGAAACTGGCCATTACGGATGCGCAGGGCGCGCCGGTGCAGGTGGCCCATCTGGACGCTGTGGTCGGCGCGGCCACGCATGTGCGGGCCGACAAGACGCCAGACTTCCGCTTTGTTGACGGGGCATATCGCGCGCCGGTCGATATCGGGCAGGGGAACTGGAATATCCGGATGCATGCAGTCGCCGCAGACGGGACCGAATTTCGCCAGCGTGTGGTTCTACACGTCCGCTAGTGCATGTTGCTCAAAAGTGGGAACCGGTTTTGGGCTTCTCGAACATGCGAAAACAATAAGTTAGAGTATGCAAAGTGAATGCGAATGAACGCGACATGCTCTAGGGTGGCTTGATGAGCACTGCAACCTTTCGTCCTTCTGCCTGCCCTGCCTGTGATGCGGCCCCCGCTGCCGAGGCGCTGGCAGGTAATGCCGCCCTGCCCAATGCGCGGCTGCTGCTGTCAGTGCCCGAAGTGCATTGTGCAGCCTGCATTTCCACGATTGAACGTGATCTGGCGCGCATGGACGGGGTGAATTCCGCCCGCCTGAACCTGACGCTGAAGCGGTTAAGCGTGGATGCCGCCGCCGCTGTGGGGGTGCAGGACGTGATCGCGCGGCTGGACAAGCTGGGCTATGACGCGCATGAACTGGACGCGGGCACGCTGTCGATGACCGAAACCGACAAGCAGGGGCGCGAATTGCTGATGCGCCTTGGCGTGGCCGGTTTTGCCATGATGAACATCATGCTTTTGTCGGTGGCCGTGTGGTCGGGGGCCGAAGGGCCGACCCGCGACATGTTCCACCTGATTTCCGCGCTGATTGCGATTCCCACAGTGGCGTTTTCCGGCCAGCCCTTTTTCCGCGCCGCACTCAAGGGGTTACGCGCGGGGCGTATGGATATGGATGCGCCCATTTCCTTTGCCATCATCCTGACGCTGATCATATCCATTTATGAAACGCTGCAATCGGGCGAACACGCCTATTTTGAAGCGGTGGTCATGCTGATCTTCTTTCTGCTGGCGGGGCGGTATCTGGATTTTCGCGCGCGTGCCGTGGCGCGGTCCGCCGCGCAGGAACTGGCCGCACTGGAGGTGCCGCGCGCCATTCGTTTGGTGGATGGCACCGAAAGCACGGTGTCGGTGGCGGATCTGGCCGTGGGCGATATGGTGCTGGTGCGTCCGGGCGGGCGCGTGCCGGTGGACGGCGTGGTCACTTCCGGCAAGTCGGAAATCGACCGTTCGCTTCTGACGGGGGAAACCCTGCCTGTCTATGCCGCCGAGGGCTGCGCGGTAAGCGCGGGCGAAGTGAACCTGACAGGCCCGCTGCATGTGCGCGTGAGTGCGGCAGGCAAGGACAGTTCGCTGCACCGCATGGCCGATCTGGTTGCAAATGCGGAATCGGCCCGCACCAGATATACAACATTGGCGGAACGCGCCGCGCGTGCCTATGCGCCGACAATTCCCCTGCTGTCCATCGGGGCGTTCATTGTCTGGATGTATATTTCAGGCGGGGATTTGCGGCTGGCCGTGAATATTGCTGCGGCCACCTTGATCATCACTTGCCCCTGTGCGCTGGGTCTGGCTGTGCCTGCCGTGGTGACGGCGGCCAGTGGCAAACTGTTTCGCAAGGGGTTGCTGATCAAGGACGGGACCGCACTGGAACGTCTGGCCGAGGTTGACACTGTTGTCTTTGACAAGACCGGCACATTGACAATGGGCGCGCCTGTGCCCGCCAATCTGGATGCGCATGGTGCAACTGAAACCCGCGTGGCGCTTGCACTGGCAGATGCATCAAGCCACCCGCTGGCGCAGGCCCTTGCGCAGGCATTGCGCGCACGCGGGGTTGCCCTCGCCCGGCTGGACGATGTGCAAGAGGTGCCGGGCTATGGCATTGAAGGGAACTGGCAGGGCCAGCGCGTGCGGTTGGGCCGCGCGGCCTGGGTCGGCGCACCAGCAAGCGAGATGACGGCGGCCTATCTGTCTATTGGCACGCAAACGGGGGCCTTCACCTTTACCGACGCGTTGCGCCCCGGTGCAGAAGATGTCGTCAAGGGACTTCAGGCACAAGGCAAGGCAGTCTTGCTGGTTTCGGGGGATGTGGCGCATGTGGTGCGCGATATGGCGCAGCGGTTGGGCATTGACGACTGGCACGCCGAAGCGCTGCCGCAGGACAAGGCCGCGCGGATTGCTGCTTTGCACGATGCCGGTCACAAGGTGCTTATGGTGGGCGACGGGTTGAACGACACTGTGGCGTTAAGCGCCGCGCATGTGTCCATATCGCCCGCCACAGCACTGGATGCGGCGCGCGCGGCGTCCGACATGGTGCTTCTGGGGCGTGACATTGGACCGATTTCCGATGCGATGCGGATCGCAGGCCAGTCCACCCGACGTATCCGCGAGAATTTCGTGCAATCTGGCCTGTATAATATTATATTCGTTCCCATAGCCTTGCTGGGGTTCGCAACCCCGCTTTGGGCTGCGGCTGTGATGTCGATTTCATCCATCACGGTGACGCTGAATGCCTTGCGGCTGAAATGACAAAAGGACCATCTGGGCATGGAAGTTCTGACCATTCTTATACCCGTTTCCCTGTTTCTGGGGTTCGTGGGTCTGGCCGCGTTTTTGTGGACATTGCGCAAGGGCATGTATGACGACCCTGATGGCGACAGCCAGCGCATATTGAATGCGCAATATGACGATGCCCCCAAACCCGTGAAGCGCGGCGACAGTTAGAGCATGTTGCTCAAAAGTGGGAACCGGTTTTGAGCTTCTCGAACATGCAAAACCAATAAGTTAGAGCATGTCGCGTGAATACGAATGAACGCGACAGGCGCTAGTTCCAACTACGACTGTCCCCAACAGGCAGCAACCAACCCGCAAGCAAGGGTCAGGTGTTTTTCCAGCGCCGGTGCGACCACATCCATTGGTCCATATGGGACTTGACCAGCTTTTCCAGCGACTGGTTCAGCTGTGCTGTCATCGTGCGTGCGTCCGTGTGGGGAACAGGGTCTTCAATGCGCACCCGAAAGGTAATCCCGTCGGGATTGCGAATGCCATAGACGGGCACCAGCAGCGCGTTATATTTCAGCGCAAGTTCTGCCGCAGACAGGGCCGTGCGCGCGGGCTTGCCGATGAAGTCCACAATCTCGCCGTGGTCCATATAGTGATCGACCACCATGCCCACCATGCCGCCACGGCGCAGGAAGCGCAGCATATGCGCCAGCCCTTCGCGCCCGCGCGCAAAAACCGGCGTGCCAATGCGGGAAATGGCCGCGACATAGCGCGTGTTGAAGGCGGGGTTCGTCATGGGCATATAAAACCCCGCGACATTGAACCCCTGCGCCAGCAAGAAGCCGCGTGCAGCGTCATAATTACCCAGATGGGCAGTGACCAGCATGACAGGGCGACCTTGTTCATGCGCATCCTGCAGGGCGGGCAGGCCGGTGCCTTCGACAGTGCTGCTGCGGGCGCGTTCAAGGAACTCGTCGCCTGTGAAGATCTCGGCAATGGTGCGGGCCATATTGTCGGGCACTTTGCGGCACAGGCGCGTCACCTCTGACGGGGGCATGTCCGGCATCACATGTGTCAGATTGTCGCGAATGCGCGCGCGCATGCCTGCCAGCGGACCAATCAACACCCCCCCCAGCCAGCCTATGGCAGGGATGCGCCACGCATAGGGCAACGGGCGCAACATGGCCAGCAGCACCGCCGCGAAGCGATCCTGTGCCCAATGTCGCCAACTGGGTCGCTGTGACGAGACTTTGTCAGCGGCTGAAATTTCCGACTGTTGCACCATATCCGCTGATTGCACCCGACAGGCAGTCAAAGTCAAGAATACAGCGGCGGCAAAATCAATTGCCGCGCGCCAAGGTGTCAGTAGCTGTATGCGCCGTAGATCCGGGACAAATCGCCTTGCCAGTCACTGTGATAGTGGTGCAGCAATTCATCCGCAGGGGTCTGGCCTGTCTCGACGCTTTCTTTCAGCGCGTTCAGGAAATGGGTTTCATCGGGCAACATGCCCCCTGCGCCGGGTTGCGCGCGGGCCTTCAGTCCGGCTTCGGCGATCCCGACAACCTCGCGCGCCAGATCGTGCAGTTTCAGGCCCTGTGCCTGACCGGCCAGCCCGTCCACAGATGCCGCGATGCGCAATTCGTCGCGCAACTCCGGTGTCCAGTTTTTGGCGATGTCCCATGCCGCGTCCAGCGCCCCCTGATCATAGGTCAGCCCGACCCAGAATGCGGGCAGCGCGCACAGCCTGCGCCATGGCCCCCCGTCCGCGCCGCGCATTTCGATGAATTTCTTGATGCGCGCTTCGGGGAAGATGGTTGTCAGGTGGTCGGCCCAGTCCGACAGGGTAGGGATTTCGCCGGGCAGGGCGGGCAGTTTCCCTTGCATGAAATCGCGGAAGGACTGGCCCAATGCGTTGATGTATTTGCCGTCGCGATAGACGAAATACATCGGCACATCCAGCGCGTAATCGACCCATGCCTCAAACCCGAAACCGTCATCGAACACGAAGGGCAACATGCCTGTGCGTGCGGGGTCCAGATCGCGCCAGACGCGGGCGCGCCAGCTTTTATGTCCGTTGGGTTTCCCGTCAAAGAAGGGGGAATTGGCAAACAGCGCGGTTGCCACAGGTTGCAGGGCAAGTGCGACACGCAGCTTTTGCACCATGTCCTGCTCGGACCCGAAATCTAGGTTCACCTGCACCGTGCAGGTGCGATACATCATCGATTTGCCCATGGTGCCGACGCGGTCCATGTAATCGGTCATCAGCGCATAGCGCCCTTTGGGCATGACCGGCATTTGTTCATGGCTCCAGATCGGGGCAGCGCCAAGCCCGATGAAGCCCACGCCGATTTCATCCGCCACGCTGCGCACTTCGCGCAGGTGCTGGTTCACCTCGTCACAGGTCTGGTGGATGGTTTCCAGCGGTGCGCCCGACAGTTCCAGCTGTCCGCCCGGTTCCAGCGACACATTCGCGCCGTCCTTTTCCAGCCCGATGATATTGCCCCCCTCCAGCACAGGGGACCAGCCGAAGCGGTCGCGCAACCCTTCCAGCACAGCCCGGATGGACCTTGGTCCGTCATAGGGCAGGGGGTTCAATGTATCGTGGCAATAGCCGAATTTCTCGTGCTCTGTGCCGATGCGCCAGTCTTGTTTTGGCTTGCAGCCTGATGCCAGATATTCGGCAAGTTGCGCCTTGTTCTCGATCGGCCCGCCGCCGGTTTGGGGAATGGACATCTGCGCTCCGATCCTGTGTGTGTCATATCGCTATGCTTGATAGTCCGGACTTGGCGTTTGCGCCAGTCCAAGTCAAGACGAACTGCCGTGCAAAAATGCACAGCCAAGGGGGGCGTCGCGCCACATGGGCGGTTTTCGGTATCCGCATCAATGAAGGCGGCGGGCGATACTGCGCCGTGACGGGTGCAGCCATAGCGGGCGGGCGGGCACTTGCGCGGGGCTGTCCAGCGCATCAAGAATGGACTGCATATGCACATCCGGCAGATTTGCGAAAATGTCGAACAATGCATCAGCGCCTTCGGCACCGACAGGAATGTCCAGTCGTGTTCCATCCTGCCCGATCAGGTGCCAGCTTGTGCCACTGTCAGTCAGGTGCAATTCAACCAGATCGCGTGCGCTTATGAAGCCGCCGGTTTCGGGGCCGAAATAGGATATCTGCGCCTCCAGCACCTGCACAATGCCCGGGCCGTCCGTTGTGCGGTGAAACCGCATGCGCCGCCAGCCGATTACGGCCAGCGTCAGGCCAGTGCCCGCAATCAATGCAGCAATCAGCTGAAAAAAACTGTCGCGCGCCAGCAAGGCGGCCCACACACCCAGTGCGGCAATGACAAGGCCGGTCAGCACTTCGGACCAGCGCGCCAGTTCCGTGCGCAATTCGGGCCGGATCATTCCCAATCCCCTTGTGCCGCCTGCCACAGGGTCAGGGCCGCCACTGCGGCCGTGTCCGCGCGCAGAATGCGCGGGCCAAGCGAAACCGGTGTGACGCCGGCCATGCTGCGCAACCGGTCCCGTTCGCTGGCCGAGAACCCGCCTTCGGGGCCGATGACGATTGCGGCGGGTGCGGGCGGTAATGCGGGCGCAGGGGTGTCGCGCAGGGTCTCATCCGCGAATATCAGCGCGCGAGAGGTGTCCCACCCGTCCAGCAGGCGCGACAGGGGCTGCAAATCCGCCACTTGGGGCACATAGGTGCCGCCGCATTGTTCCGCGGCCTCCACAGCATGGGCCTGCAAGCGGTCCTGCCTGATGCGTTCGGAATTGGTGAAATCGGTCTGGACGGGCAGAATGCGTGCAGCGCCCAGTTCGGTTGCCTTTTCAACGATGAAATCCGTGCGCGCCTTCTTGATGGGGGCAAACAGCAGCCAAAGGTCCGGCGGCATGCGCTGTGGTGCGGATTGCGTCAGGCAGCGCAATGTTCCGCCCCGCTTGCCGCTTGTCACAATTTCGGCCTGCCATTCGCCGTTCTGACCGTCAAAAACCGCCACACGCTGCCCGACCGACAGGCGCAATACGTTGAAAAGGTAATGTGCATGATCCCGCGACAGGTCAATCACTTGCCCCTGACCCAATGCATGCTCTAGATAGAGCCTGTGTTTCGCCTGTTCACTATGCGCTGCCATGGGATTGATAGTATGACCGACGACGATCAAAGACCAGAGGGGCCGGGCAAGAATGGTGCAGTGGCAGATGCGCCGGAAGAAAACTGGGTAGACACGCTTGCGCCAGAGCAGTCACGTCCGTTCCTGCGCCTGTCACGCGCCGACCGTCCCATCGGAACATGGCTTTTGTTGTTGCCGTGCTGGTGGGGGGTGTTTCTGGGCGCTGCCGCCTATCCCGAAACAGCGGGCTGGCTTACGGCATGGCTGGTTCTAGCTTGCGGGCTGGGCGCGTTGCTGATGCGGGGCGCGGGCTGCACATGGAATGACATCACCGACCGCGACATTGACGACAAGGTGGCGCGCACCCGTTCACGTCCCATACCGTCGGGGCAGGTGACTGTGCAGCAGGCTGGCATCTGGATGGCGGTTCAGGCGGGTATTGCCGCGCTGATCCTGCTGACCTTCAACTGGGCGGCCATCGGGCTGGGTGTGTTGTCGCTGGGTCTGGTTGCCATCTATCCTTTTGCCAAGCGTTTCACATGGTGGCCGCAGATATTCCTGGGTCTGGCGTTCAACTGGGGCGCACTTCTGGCATGGACGGCACAGACCGGTTCCTTGGGGTTGCCTGCGGTGTTTCTGTATCTTGCGGGCATTTGCTGGACACTTTTTTATGATACGATCTACGCCCATCAGGACCGCGAGGATGACGAACTTATCGGCGTGAAATCCACCGCGCGGCTGTTCGGAAACCAGACCGACCAGTGGCTGCGCGGGTTCCTTGTGGCCACGGTTGTGCTGCTGTCGCTTGCGGTCATTTACGCCTTGGCACCATTGGCAAATCCGTTGAAAATGTCGCTTGGTCTGGCGGGGGCGTGGGCCATGGGGTGGCACATGAACTGGCAGTTGGGCAAGCTGGATATTGATGATGGCGATGTCTGTCTGAAACTGTTCAGATCCAACCGCGATGCAGGGCTTTTCGTTGCGCTGTTTTTCGCCATAACACTTTTCGCGTGATTGCGCCTGTCTGCGCAACTGGCTAGGTGACGGATATGCGAATCCAGATCTCCCAGATACCGGCAGTGCTGCGAACCAGAACTGCCTTGGTGTGGCAGCGCCACAAGGCCAATGTGCTGACTGCGGCTGCCTTCGTTGTTGCGGCCCTTCTGGCTGTTGCAGGTGCCACGCTGAGTGTGCGCGCAACCGAACATCTTCTTGCGAGTGAAGCACAAGACGCGCTGGGCGAGGCGCAGATCGACTGGCCAGAGATTCAGGTGGACGGTCTTCTTGTCACCATGAATGGGCAGGCCGGGTCCGAGGCAGAGCGCTTTCGCGCGCTGGGCGTTGTCAGCAATGTGGTCGGCGCGGAACGTGTGATTGACCGGCTGACCGTGGCCCCTTCGGTGGCCATCGCCTCGCCCCGCTTCTCGGTCGAGATGATGCGCAACGGGCTTGATGTGTCGCTGATCGGCCTGGTTCCGGAAACCTATGATGTGGATGGTATTGTCCGGCGGATCGAAGGAATCGGGCCAGAGGTGTCGGTCGTCAATATGGTCGAGACCGCCGCCCATGCCGTGCCCTTCGGCTGGGAGCGGTCGGTGGATTATGCCCTGAAGGCCGTGTCGCTTGTGCCGGTCAGCAAGATTTCCGTGTCGGCCGATCAGGTCGAGGTGTTTGGTCTGGCCGAATCCGAGCGCCAGCGCGACGATTTCCGTCAACGCCTGCAACGCGAGCGCCCGCGCGGGTTGATTGCCAGCATAGAAATATCCGCGCCCCGTCCCGCGATCACGCCCTTCACATTGCGTTTTGTTATAGATGAGGATGGCGCGCGCTTTGATGCCTGTTCAGCAGATTCACAAGAAGCGCGTGCGGCCATTTTGCAAGCCGCGCGTCAGGCGGGTGCAAGCGGGGTGCTGGAATGCACGATTGGCCTTGGCAGCCCCTCGCCACGGTGGCAGGTGGCAACTGTCGCGGCGGTTCGTGCGCTTGCCGATGCGGGTGCGGGCACTGTGACCTTCTCGGATACTGATATATCGTTTGTGGTGCCGAATGCCGTCGAGGTTGCAGAATTCGACCGTATTGTCGGAACGCTGGAAAACGCCATTCCGGATGTCTTTTCCTTGCAGGCGGTCAGGTTGCCGCCCGAGGAAGGGGATACCGACGCGCCGGAAAATGCCGTGGAATTCCAGATCACCCGCGCGCCCGAAGGCGCGGTTGTGATGCGGGGGCGCCTGACGGATGATCGTTTGCGCAGTGCGCTTTTGTCCATGGCGCGGTCGGAATTCGGGCTGTCTGCCGTGGATATGCAGGCCAATATCACGCCCGACACCCCCGAAGGGTGGTCGGTGCGCACCCTGCTGGCGGTCGATGTGCTTAGCTATCTTGAACATGGTACTGTGCGGGTGCGTCCGTCCCAGATCGATATTCGGGGCGTGACAGGGGATGCGGGCGCGTCTGATCGTATCTCGCAAATTCTGACCGACCGGCTGGGGGCGGGGGCGCGCTTTAATCTGAATATCAACTATGATGAACGCTTTGATCCTGTTGCCATGCAGCCGACCCCCGCCCGCTGCGAGGCATGGATCAAGGAAATCCTGACCGAGGAGCAGCTGACATTCGATCCGGGTTCGGCAACTTTGGTTGCTGATGCCGTCAGGGTCATGGACCAGATCGCCGAAGTATTGCGCGATTGTGGCCGCCTTGAAATGGAAATTGCGGGTCATACCGACAGTCAGGGGCGGCTGGAAACCAATATGCGCCTAAGCCAGCAACGCGCCGAAGCAGTCATGGCGGCGCTGTTGGCACGCGGAATTCCGATTTCAGGGTTTGAGGCCCGCGGCTATGGCCCCGAATTTCCGATCGCGGATAACAGCACAGCGGCTGGCCGCGAAGCAAACCGCCGGATAGAGTTCAGCCTGATTGGCGAGTCTGCCGCTGCCGCCCGCGAGGAACTGGGCGAGGAGGCGGAGCCTGAAATACAGCTTGATGAGGATGATCTGGAAATTGAAGTCACGATAGGGGCCGAAGATGCGCCCCGTCCGCCACCCCGCCCGCAAAGCCCCTGATATGCGGATGTTAGTTAATGCTGTTTCTGCGGCCCGCCTGAACAGAGGTAGAAATGAACCGGTTTGAATTTATCGTCGTTACGGCCCTGATCCTGTTTGTCGCCTTCTCGTTGGGGTGGTTCACAAACTGGCTGGTGCACAGGTTCACCCGCGTTCGCCAGCAGGATCTGGGCGAATTGGACCGCATGGCACAGGCGCTTCATGAAGCCGAGGAAATTCGCGATCAGGCCATCGAGTATGTCGAGACACGCGAACGTGATCTGACAGCGCGACTGACCCAGACCGAGGCAGAATTGAGGGCCGCAATGGACGGATTGCGCGAAGCACGCAGCGAAGCAGAGTATTATCGCGCCCAACTGGAGCAGTCACAGGGCTGATCAGCTTGCAGTTGCAGACAACCTGGCTGCGGTTTGGCAAAAGAACTGACATTTTCGCTTGGCATTCGCGGGCATAGCGTCTAAGGAACGCCCCGCTGGGGTATCAGGTGCATACTTGAATGCCCTGGCGATTCGTCCGAGACGGTGGGTGATGGTAACATCGTAATTCCTGCCTGAGGCGGGACAGGAACATTTTCGGTTTCCGGGGTATTTCCTCGGGCGGAATTGGGAAAGGCCCGTTCGGACCTTATGCCAGACGACAAGTCTGGCGAAACGAGCCGGGGGGAAACCCCTAATAATTGGAGAGACCCTGTGGATAGAGCCCAAAAAGAGAAAGTGGTCGAGGAACTCGGCCAGATCTTCGAAAGCTCTGGCGTGGTTGTGGTAGCACATTACGCTGGCCTCACGGTTGCTGAGATGCAGGTCCTGCGCGCACGCATGCGTGATGCGGGTGGGGCTGTTCGCGTCGCCAAGAACAAGCTCGCCAAGATCGCCCTGGAAGGAAAGCCCTGCGCAAGCATTTCTGACCTTCTGACAGGCATGACCGTTCTCGCCTATTCCGAAGACCCTGTTGCAGCTGCAAAAGTGGTCCAGGAGTTCACCAAGGAAAACCAGAAGCTGGTTGTTCTTGGTGGTGCAATGGGTGAATCGGCCCTTGACCCGGCCGGTGTCAAGGCAGTGGCTGCAATGCCGTCGCGCGAAGAGCTTATCGCTCAGGTCGTGTCGTGCATCGGTGCCCCTGCTTCGAACATCGCGGGTGCAATTGGCGCTCCTGCTTCGAATATTGCCGGTATCCTTTCAACGCTCGAAGAGCGCGAGGCGGCATAAGCAACCTTTGGCCAGTGTGGCGTGAAGCACACCCATGTTGGACCCTTGAACCTGAACAGAATGGAACTGAACAATGGCTGATCTTAAAGCACTTGCAGAGCAAATCGTGAACCTCACGCTGCTCGAAGCTCAGGAACTGAAAACAATCCTGAAAGACGAATATGGCATCGAACCCGCTGCTGGCGGCGCTGTCATGATGGCAGGCCCTGCTGGCGATGCTGGCCCCGCTGCCGAAGAAAAAACCGAATTCGACGTTGTACTGGTCGAAGCCGGTGCAAACAAAATCGCGGTCATCAAAGAAGTTCGCGGCATCACCGGTCTGGGCCTGAAAGAAGCCAAAGACCTGGTCGAAGCTGGTGGCAAGGCCGTGAAAGAAGGCGCTCCGAAAGAGGAAGCCGAAGAGATCAAGAAGAAGCTCGAAGAAGCTGGCGCAAAAGTCGAGCTGAAGTAATAGGGCGGGATGCGCAGCATCTTGACCTTCTGAAAATCAGACTGGGACCGGACGCATCCGGTCCCAGTTTATCACTGTTTCTGGACAGGGCTTTTGCCCGTGACTTGAAAGCCCTGTCCAGGGATAGTGCGGCTCGGGAGTGGACCTGTGGGAGGGTCCGCATGAATGGAGCCACACCCCCCGTTTCGCAAGCGGCGCGGCGCCTGATGCCCGACAGCGCGCCCGCCAGCGAAGACCATGAAAGGTGACGACGCGCATGGCTCAGTCCTATGTTGGCCAGAAACGTATCCGCAGGATGTTCGGCAAGATCCGTGAAGTTCTGGAAATGCCGAATCTGATCGAGATTCAGAAGAATTCCTATGATTTGTTCCTTCGCTCCGGCGATGCGGACCGCCCGCTTGACGGCGAAGGCATCATGGGCGTGTTCCAGTCGGTGTTCCCGATCAAGGATTTCAACGAAACAGCTACGCTGGAGTTCGTCAAGTACGAGCTGGAAAAGCCGAAATACGACACGGATGAATGCATCCAGCGCGACATGACCTATGCAGCGCCTTTGAAGGTGACGCTGCGGCTGATCGTGTTTGATATCGACGAAGATACCGGCGCGAAATCCGTGAAGGACATTAAGGAACAAGACGTGTTCATGGGCGATATGCCGCTTATGACCGGAAACGGGACGTTCATTGTCAACGGGACCGAACGTGTTGTTGTCAGCCAGATGCACCGCAGCCCCGGTGTGTTTTTTGACCATGACCAGGGGAAAACACACAGCTCGGGCAAGCTGTTGTTTACCTGCCGGATCATTCCCTATCGCGGGTCGTGGCTGGATTTTGAATTCGACGCCAAAGACATGGTTTATGCGCGGATCGACCGTCGCCGCAAGCTGCCTGTGACCACGCTTCTGTATGCGTTGGGCATGGACCAGAACCAGATCATGGATGCGTATTATGATCGCGTCAGCTTCAGCCTGCAAAAGAACAAGGGCTGGGTCACCAAATTCTTCCCCGAACGTGTGCGCGGCACCCGCCCGACCATCGATCTGGTGGACGCGGCAACCGGCGAGGTGATCTGCAAGGCGGGCGACAAGATGACCCCGCGCATGGTCAAGAAACTGATCGACGATGGCAGCGTCACGGACCTGCTGGTCCCGTTTGAGCATATCGTTGGCCGCTATGTCGCCCAGGACCTGATCAACGAGGAAACCGGCGAAATCTATGCCGAGGCCGGTGACGAACTGACCTGGGAACTGGACAAGGACGGCGAAGTCAAGGGCGGCACCCTGAAAGTGCTGCTGGACAATGGCATCACCAATATCGATGTTCTGGACATCGACGGTGTGAATGTTGGCCCGTACATCCGCAACACCATGGCTGCAGACAAGAACTGGAGCCGCGACAACGCGCTGATGGACATTTACCGTGTTATGCGCCCTGGTGAACCGCCGACCGTTGATACAGCGTCAGCGCTGTTTGACCAGTTGTTCTTCGACGCAGAACGCTATGACCTGTCTGCCGTGGGCCGTGTGAAAATGAACATGCGCCTTCAGTTGGATGCACCCGACACATTGCGCACCTTGCGCCCTGAAGATGTGGTGGCCTGTATTCGCGGTCTGGTTGAGTTGCGTGATGGCAAGGGCGAGATTGACGATATTGACCACCTTGGCAACCGCCGTGTGCGGTCCGTGGGCGAGTTGATGGAAAACCAGTATCGCGTCGGCCTGCTGCGTATGGAGCGCGCGATCCGCGAACGCATGTCCTCGGTCGAGATTGACACGGTCATGCCGCAGGATCTGATCAACGCGAAACCGGCAGCCGCCGCTGTGCGCGAATTCTTCGGGTCCAGCCAGTTGTCGCAGTTCATGGACCAGACGAACCCGCTGTCCGAAGTGACACATAAACGCCGCCTGTCCGCGCTTGGGCCAGGTGGTCTGACACGCGAACGTGCAGGTTTTGAGGTGCGCGACGTGCACCCGACCCATTACGGCCGCATGTGCCCGATTGAAACGCCAGAAGGTCAGAACATTGGTCTGATCAACTCTCTGGCGACCTTTGCCCGTGTCAACAAGTATGGGTTCATTGAAACGCCATACCGCAAGGTTGTGGACGGGCAGGTTACGGATGACGTGGTCTATCTGTCAGCCACAGAAGAACAGCGTCATACTGTGGCGCAGGCGAACGCGACGCTTGATGAAAATGGCGCCTTCGTCAACGAACTGGTGTCCACGCGCAAAGCCGGCGAATTCATGCTGAACCCGCGTGAAGCGGTCGACCTGATCGACGTGTCGCCCAAGCAGCTTGTCTCGGTTGCGGCATCGTTGATTCCGTTCCTTGAAAATGACGACGCCAACCGTGCCTTGATGGGGTCGAACATGATGCGGCAGGCTGTGCCCTTGCTACAATCGGACGCGCCTCTTGTCGGCACGGGCATGGAAGGCACTGTTGCACGCGATTCCGGTGCAGCCATTCTGACACGCCGCGCCGGTGTGATTGATCAGGTGGATGCGCAGCGTATCGTTGTGCGCGCGACCGAAATGCTAGAAGCGGGCGAACCGGGCGTCGATATCTACCGCCTGCGGAAGTTCAAGCGCTCCAACGCGTCATCGTGCATAAACCAGCGTCCCTTGGTGAAAGTGGGCGATCATGTGACGCGCGGCGAAGTTATCGCCGATGGCCCCTGCACCGACATGGGTGAACTGGCCGTTGGTCGGAATATCGTCGTCGCGTTCATGCCGTGGAATGGCTATAACTTCGAGGACTCGATCCTGATTTCGGAACGTATTCTGAAAGATGACGTGTTCACCTCGATTCATATCGATGAATACGAAGTTGCGGCCCGTGACACGAAACTGGGACCGGAAGAGATTACCCGCGACATTCCCAACGTGGGTGAAGAAGCACTGCGCAATCTGGATGAGGCGGGCATCGTTTATGTCGGTGCCGAAGTTCAGGCAGGTGATATTCTGGTGGGCAAGGTTACGCCCAAGGGCGAAAGCCCGATGACACCGGAAGAAAAGCTGTTGCGTGCGATCTTTGGTGAAAAAGCGTCCGATGTGCGCGATACATCGCTGCGTTTGCCGCCGGGGGCATATGGCACCATCGTAGAGGTGCGCGTGTTCAACCGCCATGGTGTGGAAAAGGACGAGCGTGCGCTTCAGATCGAGCGTGAGGAAATCGAACGCCTGTCGCGCGACCGTGACGACGAGCTGGAGATTCTGGAGCGCAACATCTATGGCCGTCTGCGCCAGTTGATTATCGGCAAGGTGGCGGTCAAAGGCCCCAAAGGCGTCAAGTCCAATTCCGAGATTACCGAGGAATTGCTTGAAAGCCTGAGCCGTGGCCAGTGGTGGCAGCTTGCCCTGTCCAATGAGGCAGATGCGCAGGAAGTCGAGGCGCTGAATGCCCTTTATGACCAGCAGAAGCGCCAGCTTCAGGCACGTTTCGACGACAAGGTCGAAAAGGTGCGTCGTGGTGACGACCTGCCGCCGGGCGTGATGAAAATGGTCAAGGTGTTCGTGGCCGTGAAGCGCAAGCTTCAGGCCGGCGACAAAATGGCCGGTCGTCACGGCAACAAGGGTGTCATCTCGAAAGTGGTGCCGGTCGAGGATATGCCTTTCCTTGCAGACGGGACCACGGTTGACATGGTGCTGAACCCGCTGGGTGTGCCATCGCGTATGAATGTCGGTCAGATTCTGGAAACACATATGGGATGGGCGTTGCGCGGTCTTGGTGTCCAGATTGACGAAGCGTTGCAGGAATACCGCCGGTCGGGCGACATGGCACCTGTGCGTGACGCAATGCGCATCGGCTATGGCGACGATTTCTATGCCGAAGTGTTTGATGGCATGGATGAAGATGCCTTGGTCGAATCCGCAACCACCGTCACCAAAGGGGTGCCGATCGGTACGCCGGTATTTGACGGGGCCAAGGAACCTGACGTGGATGATGCGCTGCGGCGTGCCGGTTTTGACACATCCGGCCAGTCGGTCGTCTTTGACGGTCGCACTGGCGAACAGTTTGCCCGTTCGGTGACTGTGGGTGTCAAATACATGCTGAAACTGCACCACCTTGTCGATGACAAGCTGCACGCACGTTCAACCGGGCCATACAGCCTTGTCACGCAGCAGCCGCTGGGTGGTAAAGCGCAGTTCGGTGGTCAGCGTCTGGGCGAGATGGAGGTCTGGGCGCTGGAAGCATATGGCGCGGCCTACACGCTTCAGGAAATGCTGACAGTCAAATCGGACGATGTGGCAGGCCGGACCAAGGTCTATGAATCGATCGTCAAGGGCGAGGACAATTATGAAGCGGGCGTGCCGGAATCGTTTAACGTTCTGGTGAAAGAAGTCCGTGGCCTCGGCCTGAATATGGAACTCCTGGATTCGGAGGAGGAGGGGTAAGCCCGCGCGAGAGCTTGCGCCCTGTCCCAAACGGGCAGGGCGCGTGATTTCACGCTGAACCCCCATCCCCCCGACCCTTTCAAGGAAATGATCATGAACCAGGAACTTACCACAAACCCGTTCAACCCCTTGGCCCAGACCAAGACCTTTGATCAGATCAAAGTGTCACTGGCCTCGCCCGAGCGTATTCTGAGCTGGTCCTACGGCGAGATCAAGAAGCCCGAAACCATCAACTACCGCACGTTCAAGCCCGAACGTGACGGGCTGTTCTGCGCGCGTATCTTTGGCCCGATCAAGGATTACGAATGCCTTTGCGGCAAATACAAGCGCATGAAATACCGCGGCGTTGTCTGCGAAAAATGCGGTGTGGAAGTGACCCTGCAAAAGGTGCGCCGCGAACGCATGGGGCATATCGAACTGGCCGCACCTGTCGCGCATATCTGGTTCCTGAAGTCGCTTCCGTCACGGATCGGCCTGATGCTGGACATGACGCTGCGCGATCTGGAACGCATTCTGTATTTTGAAAACTATGTCGTCATCGAGCCGGGCCTGACCGACCTGACCTATGGCCAGTTGATGAGCGAGGAAGAATTTCTTGATGCGCAGGACCAGTATGGCGCGGATGCCTTCACGGCCAATATCGGCGCCGAGGCGATCCGCGAGATGCTGGCAAATATCGACCTTGACGATGAAGCGATGCGCCTGCGCGAGGAGCTGAAAGAAGCCAAGGGCGAATTGAAGCCCAAGAAGATCATCAAACGGCTGAAAGTGGTCGAGCATTTCATCGAATCCGGCAACCGCCCGGAATGGATGGTGCTGACCGTGCTGCCGGTCATCCCGCCGGAACTGCGCCCGCTGGTCCCGCTGGATGGTGGCCGGTTTGCGACATCGGATCTGAATGACCTGTATCGTCGCGTCATCAACCGCAACAACCGCCTGAAGCGCCTGATCGAACTGCGTGCGCCCGATATCATTGTGCGCAACGAAAAGCGTATGTTGCAAGAAGCGGTCGATGCGCTGTTTGACAATGGCCGTCGTGGTCGCGTGATCACGGGCAACAACAAGCGCCCGCTGAAATCGCTGTCGGACATGCTGAAAGGCAAGCAGGGCCGCTTCCGTCAGAACCTTTTGGGCAAGCGCGTGGACTTCTCGGGGCGTTCGGTCATTGTGACCGGGCCGGAATTGAAACTGCACCAGTGCGGCCTGCCCAAGAAAATGGCGTTGGAACTGTTCAAGCCCTTCATCTATTCGCGGCTGGAGGCCAAGGGCCTGTCATCGACCGTCAAGCAGGCGAAAAAGCTGGTCGAGAAGGAACGCCCCGAAGTCTGGGATATTCTGGATGAAGTCATCCGCGAACACCCCGTTCTGCTGAACCGTGCGCCCACCCTGCACCGTTTGGGCATTCAGGCGTTTGAACCGATCCTGATCGAAGGCAAGGCAATCCAGCTGCACCCGCTTGTCTGTTCGGCCTTCAATGCCGACTTCGACGGTGACCAGATGGCTGTTCACGTTCCGCTGTCGCTTGAAGCCCAGCTTGAAGCGCGCGTCCTGATGATGTCCACGAACAACGTGCTGTCGCCTGCGAACGGCGCGCCGATCATCGTGCCGTCGCAGGATATGGTGTTGGGCCTGTATTATGTGTCGATGATGCGCGAAGGCATGAAGGGTGAGGGGATGATCTTCTCGTCAATCGAGGAAGTGGAACATGCGCTTGCGGCGGATGAAGTCCATCTGCATGCCAAGATCCAGTGCCGCGTCATGCAAATCGACGAGGATGGCAACGAAGTTTCGCGTCGGTATGAAACCACCCCTGGCCGCTTGCGGTTGGGTGCGTTGCTGCCATTGAACGCGAAAGCGCCGTTTGAACTGGTCAACCGCCTGTTGCGCAAGAAAGATGTGCAGAATGTCATCGACACCGTCTACCGTTACTGCGGTCAGAAAGAGTCGGTTATTTTCTGTGACCAGATCATGTCGCTTGGGTTCCGCGAAGCGTTCCGCGCCGGTATTTCCTTTGGCAAGGACGACATGCTGATCCCTGAAACCAAATGGACGCTGGTAAATGAAACCCGCGATCAGGTTGGCAGCTTCGAGCAGCAATATCTGGACGGTCTGATCACGCAGGGCGAGAAATACAACAAAGTTGTAGACGCCTGGTCAAAATGCTCGGATGCCGTCGCGAATGAGATGATGGCCGAAATATCGGCGGTGCGCCGCGATGATGAAGGCCGTGAACTGGAACCGAATTCGGTTTACATGATGTCCCATTCCGGCGCGCGTGGCTCGCCCGCCCAGATGAAGCAGCTTGGCGGTATGCGCGGTCTTATGGCCAAACCGTCGGGCGAGATCATCGAGACGCCGATCATCTCGAACTTCAAAGAGGGCCTGACCGTGTTGGAGTACTTCAACTCCACCCACGGGGCGCGTAAGGGTCTGGCCGACACGGCGTTGAAGACTGCAAACTCCGGTTACCTGACCCGTCGTCTGGTTGACGTGGCGCAGGATTGCATTGTGCGCAGTGACGATTGCGGCACCGAATTGTTCATCACAGCGCAAGCTGCGGTGAATGACGGCGAAGTGGTATCATCCTTGGCCGAACGGGTTCTGGGGCGTGTCGCGGCAGAAGATGTCGTGGATCCGGCTTCAGGCGAAGTGCTGGTTTCCAAGAATGCCCTGATCGATGAACGCGACGCGGATATCATCGAAGGGGCCGGAATTGCCACGGTCAAAATCCGCTCGCCGCTGACCTGCGAGGCTGAAGAAGGCGTTTGCGCCAAGTGTTACGGGCGCGACCTTGCCCGCGGCACGCTGGTGAACAAGGGCGAAGCTGTCGGCATTATCGCGGCGCAGTCCATTGGCGAGCCGGGCACCCAGCTGACGATGCGGACCTTCCATATCGGGGGTATCGCGCAGGGGGGCAGCCAGTCCTTCCAGGAATCGAATGCTGCTGGCCGCGTTGAGTTGCGCAACACCCAGACCATCGAGAATGCTGCCGGTGAATTGATTGTCACGGGGCGGTCCATGCAGATTGCCATCATCGACGAAAACAACGTGGAACGGGCTGTGTTCAAGCCCGGCTACGGGTCCAAGTTGTTCGTCAAGGATGGGGATCAAGTGGAGCGTGGCGCGAAGCTGTTCGAATGGGACCCCTATACCCTGCCGATCATCGCGGAAACCAACGGTAAGACACGTTTCGTGGACCTGATTGCCGGTCTGTCGGTGCGTGACGAAACCGATGAAGCCACAGGCATGACACAGAAGATTGTCACGGACTGGCGGTCGGTGCCCAAAGGTGGCGACCTGAAGCCCGAAGTCATTCTGATGGACCCTGAAACCGGCGACCCCGTCCGCAACGAGCAGGGCAATCCGGTAACCTATCCGATGTCGGTTGACGCCATTTTGTCGATCGAGGACGGGCAGGATATTCTGATTGGTGACGTTGTTGCGCGTATCCCGCGTGAAGGTGCCAAGACCAAGGACATCACCGGTGGTCTGCCGCGTGTTGCCGAACTGTTCGAGGCGCGTCGCCCCAAGGATCACGCGATCATCTGTGAACTGGACGGCTATGTGCGCTTTGCCAAGGACTACAAGAACAAGCGCCGTATCCGCATCGAGCCTATCGATGAAACGCTGGAGCCGGCAGAATACCTTGTTCCCAAGGGCAAGCATATTCCGGTGCAGGAAGGCGACTTCGTGCAGCGCGGGGATTACATCATGGACGGCAACCCTGCGCCACATGACATCCTGCGTATTCTGGGTATCGAGGCGCTTGCAAACTACCTGATCGACGAAGTGCAGGACGTGTATCGTCTGCAAGGCGTGAAGATCAACGACAAGCATATCGAGGTGATTGTGCGGCAGATGCTGCAGAAATGGGAGATCCTCGACAGTGGTGAAACCACGCTGCTGAAAGGCGAGCATGTCGACAAGATCGAGTTTGACGAGGCAAATGCCAAGGCCATGGCACATGGTATGGAAGTTGCGCGCGGCGAACCGATCCTGCTGGGCATCACCAAAGCCAGCTTGCAGACACGCAGCTTCATTTCTGCGGCAAGTTTCCAGGAAACGACGCGTGTGCTGACCGAAGCATCGGTGCAGGGCAAGCGCGATCATCTGGTCGGCCTGAAGGAGAACGTGATCGTGGGTCGCCTTATTCCGGCGGGCACGGGTGGCGTTGTCAATCAGGTGCGCCACATCGCGGGTGAACGCGACCGCAAGGTGCTGGAAGCACGCCGCGCGGAAGCCGAAGCGGCGGCAGCCCTGGCGGCGCCCGCCCCGGTAGAGCGTTCGGAAGCCGATATCGTCTTTGGCAAACGCGACGACTAAGCGACACGTCTGAAAACACGAAAAGCCCCCGTAGCTGTTGCTGCGGGGGCTTTTCTTTTTCCGACCGCTCGGGCATCACTTATGAATGTGTTAAGGAGCGTGGCATGCCCCCTGAATTTTCCCCGCAAATCATTATTGTGATCCGGTTTTCCTATGTTGCACTCTCGGGGTTCCGCCTTAGCAGGAACGGGGAAGGGGACGTCCGAAAGGCATTGTATGCGACCGAACGGCTGGAACGGCGGTTTCGTCTGTTCGAGGCCCTGACCCTGCCGTCCCTGCTGGCGCAGACCGATCAGGATTTCACAACCGCAGTCCTGATCGGGGCTGATTTCCCCCGCACTTGGCACCAGCGATTGCAGGACGTGATGCGCCCGCTGGCTGGCGCGCGGATCATCCCGTTGCCGCCCCTGAACAATTTCAAATCGACCAAGAAGGTGCTGGACCAGTGCACCCGCCCCGACACGTCGCATGTGGTGTCCATGCGTCTGGATGATGATGATGCCATCAGCGCCGACTGCATTGCGGAAACCAAACGGATTGTTCCACCCCTGCTTCAGATCTCCGGTCCTGAAAATCCCGCGATCATTGCGTTCAATCACGGGCTGTTTCTGGAATTGGGGGCAGGGGGCAATACGCTTTATGGTGTGCATGAAAAGACACCACTGGGCATCGGCATGTCGCTGGTTGCCCAGCGTGGCGCGCGGCCCACGATCTTTTCAATGGATCACCGCATGGTCCATACGCGCTGGAACTGCTTTACCGACGGTGTGACGCCGCGTTTTATCAGGACCGTACACCGCGACAATGATTCAAGCGGGTTCATGTCAGGCACCCGCGTTGACCTGCCAGATGATGAGCTGGACAGGATTCTTTCGGCAGGATTTCCCTTCTCGCGCCAGACGCTGATGTCACTTGGCGGGTAGCGGGATGCATGACCTAAGGGGCGACCATGAAAGATGACAATACCCGCGCGGCCCTGTTCATGCTGTTCGGGTCAAGTGCGTTTGCGATCAACGATACCTTTCTGAAATTGCTGGGTGATGAACTGACCGCGTTCCAGATACTGGCCATGCGGGGTGCCATTGTGACGGCCCTGTTCGGTGTGTTGGTCTGGCGCAGTCGTATCACCTTCGCGCAGCTTGGCCCGCGCGACCGGCGGCTGTTGATTCTGCGGTCCAGCGCCGAGGCATTGGCGGCCTATTTCTTCTTCAATGCGTTGTTCAACATGCCGCTGGCTAATGTCACGGCCATTCTTCAGGTGGTGCCGCTGGCTGTCGCGCTGGCTGCATGGCTGTTTCTGCGCGAACCCTTGGGCTGGCGCAGGTTAAGTGCGATTCTGGTCGGGTTCTGCGGCGTCTTGCTGATTGTGCGACCGGGTGGTGCGGATTTTGGCGCACCCTCGGTTTTTGCACTGCTGACGGTCGGGATGGTTACGATCCGCGATTTGTCCACCCGTGTCATGGCCAAGAATGTCCCGTCATCCCTTGTTGCCTGCACGACTGCGCTGGGTGTCACATTGTTCGGGCTTGTTGGTGCGGTGACGGAAACATGGGTCATGCCTGGCGCTGTTGCATGGGGCTGGCTGGCGGGCACGGTGGTGTTTTCCTTCATCGGCTATTACTTGATTGTTCTGGCCATGCGCACGGGGGAACTGACCTTCGTTGCGCCCTTCCGCTATGCGGGATTGTTGTCCGCGCTGATGCTGGGCTGGTTCGTGCTGGATGAATGGCCCGACAGCCTTACGTTCGTCGGGGGTGGGGTGGTTGTCATAACGGGCATCTATACATTGTACCGTGAACGGCGGCACAAGCAGCGAATGGCGGCAGCATCCCTGACATCGAGCGGGTAGCTGTTGACAACCCCAGCGACTCCCCCTATACGCGCGATAACCTTGCCCGCAGGCCGTTTGGTGCGCGTGGTCAGGCATACGAATTTTAGTGGTCAAGATCCGGGTGTATGCCCCGATCCTCTGGAATTCCACCGCGGCGTCCCCAATGGGGCGCAAGCGGTTTTGTGCGTTCTGTCGATTCGGCAGGTGCATACGATAGAGAGGCGTGCAAGCGCCATGTAACACGGGTTGAAACGGGAAGAACCGGAATGCCAACGATCCAACAGCTGATCCGCAAGCCGCGGCAGCCTAAAGTCAAGCGCTCCAAGTCGCAGCATCTGGAGCAATGCCCCCAGAAACGCGGCGTGTGCACGCGCGTCTATACCACCACACCTAAGAAGCCGAACTCGGCCATGCGAAAGGTTGCAAAAGTGCGCCTGACGAATGGGTATGAGGTCATCAGCTATATCCCGGGTGAAAAGCACAACCTGCAAGAGCACTCGGTCGTGCTGATCCGTGGCGGTCGCGTAAAAGACCTTCCCGGTGTGCGCTATCACATCCTGCGCGGTGTTCTGGATACTCAGGGCGTCAAGGATCGTAAGCAGCGCCGTTCGAAATACGGCGCGAAGCGTCCGAAGTAAGGAGAGTCCCAGATGTCTCGTCGTCACGCCGCTGAGAAGCGCGAAATCCTGCCCGACGCCAAGTTCGGGGATAAGGTTCTGTCGAAATTCATGAATAACCTCATGATCGACGGTAAAAAATCGGTTGCGGAATCAATTGTTTACAACGCGATGGACCGCGTTGAAGGCAAGCTGAAACGCGCCCCTATCGAAGTGTTCCACGAAGCGCTCGAAAACATCAAACCCTCGGTCGAGGTTCGTTCTCGTCGTGTTGGTGGTGCAACCTATCAGGTTCCGGTCGAAGTCCGCCCCGAGCGCCGCGAAGCGCTGGCGATTCGCTGGCTGATCAAGGCCGCACGCACCCGTAATGAAAACACGATGGAAGAGCGTTTGGCAGGCGAGCTGGTTGACGCAGTCAACTCGCGCGGTTCTGCCGTCAAGAAGCGTGAAGATACCCACAAGATGGCCGATGCCAACAAGGCATTCAGCCACTACCGTTGGTAAACTTCGACCACTCGTCAAGCCAAAGGACCTAACACCATGGCACGCGAATACCCCCTTGAGCGCTACCGCAACTTCGGGATCATGGCGCATATCGACGCTGGCAAGACCACGACGACCGAGCGGATTCTGTTCTACACCGGCAAGTCGCACAAGATCGGCGAAGTTCATGATGGCGCGGCCACCATGGACTGGATGGAGCAAGAGCAAGAGCGTGGGATTACCATCACCTCTGCTGCGACCACCACTTTCTGGGAAAAAACCATCGACGGTTCAACGCCCCTAAGCGAAAAGCACCGTTTCAACATCATCGACACCCCGGGCCACGTTGACTTCACCATCGAAGTCGAGCGTTCGCTGGCTGTGCTTGATGGCGCGATCTGTCTTCTGGACGGTAACGCCGGTGTTGAGCCGCAGACTGAAACCGTGTGGCGTCAGGCTGACCGTTACAAGGTTCCGCGGATCGTGTTCGTCAACAAGATGGACAAGATCGGTGCGGATTTCTTTAACTGTGTGAAAATGATCAAGGACCGTACCGGCGCGACCCCGTTGCCAGTACAGCTTCCGATTGGTGCAGAAGACCAGCTGGAAGGCATCATTGACCTGATCACCATGGAAGAATGGACCTGGAAAGGCGAGGATCTGGGCGCAAGCTGGACCCGTCAGGCCGTTCGTGACGAGTTGAAAGATCTGGCCGACGAATGGCGCGCGAATCTG
>NZ_JBHYFM010000005.1:0-8817 GCF_051859525.1 Roseinatronobacter sp.
CAACATGCCGATTTCCAGCCATTGTTTTTGCCCATGGCTAAGATCACCGGCGCGGTGGTCCAGACGGTCTTGCAGGCCGATCTCCTGCGCCAGTTCATCGATGCGCGCGTGATCGCGGCCTGTCATGCGCCAGACCAGCACGGAAAACGGGCCGCGCTTGTTGGCCAGCGCCATCGCCAGATTGTCGCGCACGGTCTGTTCCTCGAACACAGTGGGTTTCTGGAACTTGCGCCCGATCCCCGCCTTGGCGATCTGGCTTTCGGACAGTTTCAGTAAATCCACCTGCCGTTCGCCCCAACGCACCGACCCGCTGTCGGGGCGGGTCTTGCCGGTGACAATATCCATGAAGGTGGTTTTGCCTGCGCCATTGGGGCCGATCACGGCGCGCAACTCCGGCTCGCCTATGGCGATGGACAGGTTGTTGATGGCGCGGAACCCGTCAAATGTGACCGACACGCCCGACACTTCCAGCAATGTTGTCATGGCTTTTTCCTGACCAGATAGTCGAACAACCCGCCGATCCCTTTGGGAAAGAACAGCGTGACGGCCACAAAGCCAAGGCCCAGCACCACAAGCCACCAATCCGTCCACAAGAAGCGGTAGCTGCCCAGGGTGAAATTGGGCGCGCCCCCGCCCGTCAGCCAGCTGGACATCAGCGACACGCTGGCCGCCCCGATCACGGCACCATATAGCCGCCCGCGCCCGCCAATCGCCACCCAGGCCGCCAGATAGATGGACGCGATGGGCGCAATTTCGGCAGGGTTGATGATGCCCGCCTGCGGGTAATACAGCGCGCCCGCAATGCCCGACACCACCCCCGTCAGGGTAAAGACGAACAGCTTATACCCTTCGACGTTATAGCCCAGAAACCGCACGCGGGTTTCATTGTCGCGGATGGCCTTGATCACAGACCCGAACTTGCCCGACACCACCCATGCAAACAGCAGATACCCCGCCCCAAGTGCGAAGGCAGAGGCCCAGAAAAACCAAACCGACAGAATTGATTGCGGGACATGCAGCGCACCGGGAATGTTTTGCAGCCCCGACAGCCCGTTATTGCCGCGCAGGCCGGTGTCGTTCTGGAACAGATACAGCGACAGCGCCAGCGTCATGGCCTGTGTCAGGATGGACAGGTAAACCCCTGTCACACGGCTGCGGAACGCCAGCCAGCCAAAGACCAGCGCCAGCAGCCCCGGCACCAGCACCACCATGGCCAGCTGAACGGGCAGCGAGCCTGCGAAACTCCAGATCAGGGGCAATTCGGAACTGCCGACCACACCGAAAATCTGGGCGGTGACCGCATCGGCCACTTCGGTTTGCGTGGGCGGAATGGTGCCCCCCGCCAGACTGTCGCGAATGACGATTTCAGTGCGCGCATACATCAGCCACATGCCAATGGCATAGCCCCCAAGTCCGAAAAAGGCGAAATGCCCAAGGCTTAGAATACCGCAATAGCCCCAGACCACATCCATGCAGATGGCGATCAGGCACAGGCACAATGTCATGCCCAAAATCTTGACCATGGAGGTGGACAGCACACCAATGCCCATCCCCTCGGACAGGATACTGACGCCGAGTGTGAACAGCCCCAAAAACCCCATGAACCACAGCACAGACGGGTTGGTGTGCAGCAGGCCACGGCGGGCAGGGCGGGCGGTGTCGGGTTGATTGGTGGAAACCATGGGCTTAATCCCCTGCCGCGCGGCCCTTCAGGGCAACAATGCCCTTTGGCCGGAATTGAATGAACAAAATGATGAACAGCACCATATAGGTTTGCGCGGCCAGCGTGTTGGCGGGGTTGAACCATTCAATCCCCTTTTGCAGCGCGCCAATCAGGCCCGCGCCCGCCAATGTGCCGAACACCGACCCCACACCGCCCACAACCACGGTCATGAAACTTTGCACGATGTAATTCGCGCCCATTTCCGATGTGACCTGCGCATACATGCCAATCGCCACGCCTGCGACACCGGCAATCCCCGACCCAAGGCCGAAGGTCAGCATATTGATGCGGTCGGGGTTAATGCCCATGCTGGCCGCCATGCCGGGGTTTTGCGTCACCGCGCGCACTTCCAGACCCAGCCTTGTGCGGTTCAGGATGAACAGCAACAGCAGCAGGAAGGCCAGCGCCATGAAGAAGATGCCCACACGAAGCGTGCTGATGCTGACAATATCATTCAGGGCCAGCGACCCCGCCAGCCAGTCTGGCGCGGTCAGGGGGCGGGCCTGCGTGCCAAAGATGTTCTTGGCCAGTTGTTGCAGCGCGATGGAAATGCCGAATGTGGCCAGCAGCGTTTCCAGCGGGCGGGTATACAGATGCCGGATGACCAGACGTTCCATTGCAACACCGGCCGCGAACGTGACGGCAAAGGCCAGCGGCAGGGCCACGACCAGCGAAACGGTATAATCAGGGATCAGGGTTTGCACCACATAGCCGGTATAGGCCCCCATCATGATGAATTCGCCATGCGCCATGTTGATGACGCGCATCACCCCGAACGTAATGGCCAGCCCGATGGCCGCCAGAAAGAAGATGGACGCCAGCGACAGCGCGTCCAGCGACAGGCTTAGGGCCTGAAACGCCCCGATCCGCGTGCGCGTGCTGTCAAGGGCTGCGCGCGCCGCGTCCGTGACTGCCGCATCCGGTTCCAGATAGGCGTCAAAAAAGACATATTGCGCAACTGCCGCTTCCATATCGGCCTGTGTGACCAATGGCGGCACGGTGCCCGCATCCTGCAAGGCAAGGTAAGCCACTTGTCGGGCCGCGTCCGTGTCCAGTTGGTGCACCGGAATACCGCCCACGCTGCCGTTTACCACATTCGCGCGCAGCGCATCGCGGATGGCATTGCGCCCCGGCCGTGGCGGGAACAGACCGGCATCGACCAGCACGCCATAGGCGGCATGCAGGTCCATATCGTCGCCCGGTGTGCGGATACGCGCGATATTGGCGTCCTCGGGCAGGGTTTGGGCAAAATCGCTGCGGGTTTGCAAAAGCTGGTTCAGAACGCGCCGCGCTTCGGTGCTGATATCGCCGCGCAGCCCGTCAATGGCATCGACACGGGTTTCGGTATCAGTGGTGAAACGCGCGTTCAGCAGGTCCAGCAAGCGTTCCATACGCGCAGCAATGCGGGGGTCAGTTTCAGACGCAAGCGCCAGTTCCAGTGCCGGTATCTGTTCAGGATCGGGGCTTCTGCTGGCCGATTCCAGTGCCGCGATACGGCGCGCGGGGTCGGGGTTCATCAATTCAAACTGCACAAGGGCCGCATTGATTTCGCGCCGCACGCCCGCATTGGGCCGGATCTGGTTCACATCGCGGCTGCCCACCTGACCCACGACCGCGCCAGTGTCAATATCGACCAGTTCGACCATGCCGCCGGCGTCATTGGCAAAGAAGAACAGACCGTCCTCGGGCCGTTCGACAACGCCGCGATCCTGCCATGCGCGCAAAAATTCCACTGTGCCCGCTGCATCGCGCGTCAGTAGCGCAGACAACACATCAGGCACCGTGCCGCGGGACGGGCTTGCGACCTGTGCCTGCACGGTTTGCAGCACATCCTGCAAGGGCGTGTCACTGGCGCTTTGGGCAGGGGCGGCCAGCGGGGCCATGAAAAGACCAAGGAGTATCAGACACACGCACAAGGGCGCGCGGCGAAGGATTCGCAACATGGCGGGGGCTTTCATATCGTCAGTCGGGACGCAAATCCGATAGGGGGGATGCAAACCCTTAGGGTCTGCATCCCGTCTTGCTTAGTAGTTCGATGTCAGCTGGACACAGGTTTCTGTGGCCGTGTCAAACATGCCGCAACCCAGTTCCTGCCAGTCACTGACAAGGGTGGCGCTTTCGTCCAGATAGGGGGTCCATGCCGCGCCTTCGACCTCGCCGGTCTGGCTGATGATGTCGAACTGCCCGTCGGCGCGGATTTCGCCGATCAGAACCGGCTTGGCCAGATGGTGGTTCGGCAGCATGACAGCCGTGCCGCCGGTCAGGTTCGGAACTTCCTGCCCCCACATGGCTTCGCGCACCGCATCGACATCGGTTGTGCCCGCAGCCTCGACCGCGTTCACCCACATGTTGAAGCCGATGTAATGGGCTTCCATCGGGTCATTGGTCACGCGGTTCGTGTCGCCGATGAAGTCGTGCCACGCGGCAATGAAGGACTCATTCTCGGGGGTGTCTGCGGACATGAAGTAGTTCCACGCGGCCAGATGGCCCACAAGGCGCGATGTGTCGAGGCCCGAAAGCTCTTCCTCGCCCACAGAAAACGCGACCACGGGAATGTCGTCGGCGCTGACGCCCTGCGCGGCCAGTTCGGTGTAAAAGCCGATATTGGCGTCGCCATTGATAGTGGAAATCACGCCGACCTGCTTGCCGCCTGCGCCAAGGGCCACAACGTCAGACACGATGGTGGACCAGTCGGAATGACCAAAGGGCGTGTAATTTACAAAAATATCTTCGGCTGCAATTCCCTTGGACAGCAAATAGGCTTCCAGAATGGCATTGGTGGTGCGGGGATACACATAATCTGTGCCCAGCAGCGCGAAGCTCTCGACGCCAAGTTCTTCAAGGAAGTAATCAACAGCCGGAATTGCCTGCTGGTTCGGTGCGGCGCCTGTGTAGAACACATTGCGCGAGCTTTCCTGCCCTTCATACTGGACGGGATAGAACATCAGCCCGTTCAGTTCTTCCAGAACAGGAAGAACCGCCTTGCGGCTGACCGAAGTCCAGGCCCCGAAAATGACGTCAACTTCGTTGACGGTCAGCAATTCGCGGGCACGTTCGGCAAATAGCGGCCAGTCCGAGGCCGGATCGACCACAACGGCCTCAATCTCGCAGCCCAGCAGGCCGCCAGCGGCGTTTTGCTGTTCCACCAGCATCAGCATGACATCGCGCAGCGTGGTTTCGGAAATGGCCATACTGCCGGACAGTGAATGCAGCACACCGACCTTGATGGGGCAATCGGCAAATGCCGGGCCGGAGGCGATCAGTAATGCCGAGGCCGCAGCAGAAGCAAGCAGGGTTTTGGTTGTCATAAGACGCATTCTCCTTTGATGATCTTATGCGGCTGACGGCGCGGGTTGACACATGTGTTCAAGGCCCCATATCCGTCAGAGCAGCAGTCTTGTTGCCATGTCCAACGGTAAGGTCTGCCAGGATCGGGCCGTTGGACATGTTTGATGCCGATTGTTCAACCAGCAGATATGTTGTGTCGCGCAGGTCTGGCTGATGCAATTTCAGGGCAGTCTGATTTGGCGGCATCAGGGGGCGGGTTCGGGGTTGTGCCGAAGAAATAGGCAAACTCACGCGCATGTGATTAATAATATTGCTGCATTGCGGCGAGGATTTGCTGCATGTGGGACGAAAGTTCCATGTAGCCCAGCCCAGAAAATAGGCAACATGTTCAGGATTCGGACTCCGCAAGGCGTAGCGCCCGCAGGTGATGGCGGAATTTTGAGTATTTTTGGCAAGATGAAAGCCAGCGCCGCGGCAGGCACCAGCCGTTGCGTGGCCTGTCGGGGCCGCTATGATCTGGGGTGAATCGTGGTGTCAGGCGCTTTGGTGCTGACGGGGGGGCGCGGCGGGATCGGGGCGCAGCACAAGGCCGCCGTCACGTTCCAGAAATGACACTACAGCGTCCAGCCCGTGGCCCTGTTTCAGGCTGGCCAGAACATAGGGCAGGCGCCCGCGTGCGCGTTGCGTGTCCTGTTCCAGAAGCACCGGATCAACGCCGACATGGGGGGCCAGATCGATTTTGTTGACGACCAGCATGTCGGATTTCGTGACCCCCGGCCCGCGTTTGCGCGGGATGTCCTGCCCGGCTGCGGTGTCGATGACATAGATCGTGATATCTGCCAGTTCCGGCGAGAAGGTCGCGGCCAGATTGTCGCCGCCCGATTCGATCAGGATCAGGTCCAGATCGGGGAAGGCGTGGTTCAGTTCGGCGATGGCGGCAAGATTGATGCTGGCATCCTCGCGGATGGCGGTATGCGGACAGCCGCCGGTTTCCACCCCGCGAATGCGGTCGGCAGACAGCACCTGCGCGCGCACCAGCGCATCCGCGTCCTCGCGGGTGTAGATGTCATTGGTGATGACCGCCATGGAACAGCGCGGCGCAAGCGCGCGGGCCAGATGTTCGGTCAGTGTGGTTTTGCCCGCCCCGACAGGGCCGCCAATGCCCACGCGCAAGGGGCCGTGTTGAAGGGAACGCGATGTCGTCATGTCCGGTATAGCCTTGTTTCCTTGGTTTCATGTCGCATTGCGGCCAGATCGGCGGCAAGGCAGGAATTTGCGAATGCGTCGGGTTCCGCGGCTTCGGCGTGCGTGGCGACAGCCATGATAACCGGCAACAGATCGGCCAGCACTGTCTGGCCCGCACTTTGGCCCAGCGGGATATGTTTGACGCCCATGGTCACCAGATTGCTGACAAACCCTTGCAGATACAGGGCAATCACGTCGCTTGCAGGCAGCTCAAGCGGGCGTGCGGCGCAGGCCACAGCAATGGGCAGGGTGCGGGGCGGGATGGACCGGCCCGTCATGCTGCCAAGGGTGTGGGCGAAGGCAGCCCCTTGTTCGCGCGCCTCGCGCAGGCGTTCGGCGCAAGGTTGCAGCGCTGCACAGAGCGCATCCAGCGCGTCCGGATCGGCCCCTTCCTTCAGGGCCTGCGCCATCAGAACCGCATCCTGCCAGCCGGTGCCGAATTGCACGATATCGGCCAGCCAGTCGCGCAGGCTGTCTGCGTCATGCACGCAGCCATCAGCAATGACCTGTTCCAGCCCGTGGCTATAGGCAAAGGCTCCGGTCGGGAATGCCGGTGACAGCCATTGCACAAGTGTCAGCGCCGCAGGGGTCAGCATGGATCATGCATGCGTGTGGTGGGGGTGGTCGTGGCTGTGGCTGTGGCCCGTATCCGGCCCATGCGAATGGCCCATCGTCCGGCCATGGCCATAAGCCCCCCCTTCGGGTGTGAAGGCGGCATTGACGTGGCGCAGGCTGGCACCCAACTGGCCCAACATGGCCTCGATCACATGGTCGCGCCGGATCAGCAGGCGGTTTGCCTCGATCTGGCAGGGGGTGTGACGGTTGCCGATGTGCCAGGCCAGGCGGGGCAGATCGCCCGTCACCTCGACCAGGGGTTCATCGGCGGCAACGATTTCAAGCGTGGTGCCGTCCGTCAATTCGAACCCCCAATAGGCATCCAGATTGGTAAGTTCGGGCAGGTTGACCATGAACCCGCGCCCTTCGGCAGTAATCAGGCGTTTGCGGCGGATCATGCGGCCGTCATAATCCAGAATGACCGCGCCATCACAGCGGTCCGGGCGGGTTTTCAAAAGCCGGTTCAGGGGGGGAAGGTCGGTCATTTTGCACCTGTGTAGAAAAGATCTCGGTAAACATGCGCCGCCAATCCGCGCCGCGACAGGCCCATTGCGGCCAGCGCGCCATCAGGCAGGCGGTCAAGGCGGGCGAATTCGGCTTCGCGGGCGCTGCGTCCAAGGGACGGGTTGCACCCGAACCCCGTTGCGGCCAGAAAACAGTCAAGCCGTCGCGATTGTTGCGGGCTAAGGTTTGAATTTGCAGGTCGTCGTTGCATTTCACCCTCGCTCAGGCAGAAACACGCCTCCCACCTGAGGGGGTTATCACATATGCGCGTAAACTTCTGCTGAACAGCGCGTGCGCCATGCTGCGACGCGGCATTTTTTGCACGACTGTTGCGGCGCTGCGCCAGTGCTGCATGAAACATGGGCATCAGAACATGAAATAGCGCTGGGCCAGCGGCAGTTCGGTGGCCGGTTCGCAGGTCAGCAACACCCCATCGGCGCGCACCTCATAGGTTTCGGGGTCCACGTCAATATGGGGGGTGGCGTTGTTCAGGCGCATGTCGGATTTGCCGATGCCGCGGCAGTTTTCCACCGCAAGCGTGGTTTTTGCCAGCCCCAGTTCAGCGCCAACGCCCGCCGACTGGCCCGCTTGCGACACAAACACCACGGCGGAATGTTCGACCGCACGCCCGAAGGCGCCAAACATGGGCCGCGAATGCATGGGCTGCACCGGGATCGACGCGTTCGGATCGCCCATCTGGGCCACGACAATGGACCCGCCCAACAACACCATTTCAGGTTTCGCGCCGAAAAACGCAGGCGACCACAGCACCAGATCGGCGCGTTTGCCTTCTTCCACGCTGCCGATATGGCGTGACAGGCCATGCACGATGGCGGGGTTGATGGTGTATTTCGCAATATAGCGGCGCACGCGGAAATTGTCGTTGTCGCCGGTTTCATCAGACAGCCGCCCGCGTTGCTGCTTCATTTTGTGGGCAGTCTGCCATGTGCGGGTGATCACCTCGCCCACGCGGCCCATGGCCTGACTGTCCGATGAAATGACGGAAAACGCGCCCATATCGTGCAAGATATCTTCGGCCGCGATGGTTTCGCGCCGGATGCGGGATTCGGCAAAAGCCACATCTTCGGGCACCTTGCGGTCCAGATGGTGGCACACCATCAGCATATCAAGGTGTTCCTCGATCGTGTTGACGGTGTAGGGCATGGTCGGGTTGGTGGAGCTGGGCAGAATGTTCTGGCTGCTGACCACCTTGATGATGTCGGGCGCATGGCCGCCACCCGCCCCTTCGGTATGGAAGGCGTGGATGGTGCGGCCCTTGATGGCGGCAAGCGTGTTTTCCACAAACCCCGATTCATTCAGCGTATCCGTGTGGATCATGACCTGAATATCGGTTTCATCGGCAACACTCAGGCAGCAATCAATCGCGGCGGGGGTGGTGCCCCAGTCTTCGTGCAGTTTCAGGGCTGCTGCGCCTGCGCGCA
>NZ_JBHYFM010000005.1:8827-165344 GCF_051859525.1 Roseinatronobacter sp.
GGCCAGGTTCATGGGAAATGCATCCGCGGCCTGCATCATGCGCCCCAGATGCCACGGGCCGGGGGTGCAGGTGGTGGCCAGCGTGCCATGTGCGGGGCCGGTGCCGCCGCCCAGCATGGTGGTCAGGCCCGAATGCAGCGCATCGTCAATCTGTTGCGGGCAGATGAAATGGATATGCGCATCAAACCCGCCAGCGGTCAGGATCTTGCCTTCGCCCGCGATGATTTCGGTGCCCGGCCCGATGATGACATCAACGCCGGGCTGCGTGTCGGGGTTTCCGGCCTTGCCGATCTTGGCAATACGCCCGCCACGCAGGCCCACATCGGCCTTGATGATGCCGGTATGATCGACAATCAGCGCATTCGTGATGACCGTGTCCATGGCCCCCTGTGCGCGCGTCAGTTGCGACTGGCCCATCCCGTCGCGGATGACCTTGCCGCCGCCGAACTTGACTTCCTCGCCATAGCCGCCGCGTTCCGCAATCAGGTCGCGTTCCACCTCGATTATCAGGTCGGTGTCGCCCAGCCGCACCTTGTCGCCCACAGTGGGGCCATACATGTCGGCATAGGCTTCGCGTGTGATCTTATATGACATTTACAGCGCCCCCATGACCTTGGCATTGAACCCGTAGACCACGCGCGCCCCGCCATAGGGCACCAGCGCCACGTCGCGCCGCTGGCCCGGTTCAAAGCGCACGGCGGTTCCGGCGGGAATGTCCAGCCGCAGCCCGCGCGCGGCAGCGCGGTCGAATTCAAGGCCGGCATTGGCCTCGGCGAAATGGAAATGGCTGCCCACCTGAATGGGGCGGTCGCCGGTATTGGCCACCATCAATATGGTCACCGGCTGGCCTGCATTCACGTCCAACTCGCCATCAGGGGTAAAGATTTCGCCCGGGATCATGCGCTTGCCCTTTCGCGGATGGGGTGGTGAACGGTGACCAGTTTCGTGCCATCGGGAAACGTGGCCTCGACCTGCACGGAATGGATCATGGACGGAATGCCGTCCATGCATTGATCAGCCGTGATGACATGCGCGCCTGCCTGCATCAGGTCGGCCACGCTGCGCCCATCGCGCGCCCCTTCGACCACATAATCGGTGATCAGCGCGATGGCCTCGGGGTGGTTCAGCTTGACGCCGCGCGCCAGCCGGTTGCGCGCGACCATGGCAGCCAGCGCCACCAGCAGCTTGTCTTTTTCACGAGGGTTCAGGTTCATCTATGCTCACTCACATTTGCCAGACACGGGGAAGGGCGGACGGGCGCAGCGCCTGCAACAGCCGCACCATTTGTTGCCGCAAGGGCCAGTTGTCGCGCGCCATCAGGCGCACCACCAGCCGCCCAGGCATTGCGGATGCGGCGGCGTTTACGTCAGGGTCGGGGTGCAGGGCCGTGCGCGCCAGTGCCAGCTTGTCCTGTGCGCCATCCGCGACCAGAACCAGCGTGGAAAACGCGCGCATGCCCGCCAGCCCTGCGGCGCGACTGTTCAGGCGCGCGGCATCCAGCGCGAACCCCTCGGCATGGCAGGGCGCGTTGGCGTGCTGCACCAGCCGCCAGTCGTGGAAATCCAGCGCGGTGACCTGTTCGTTCATGGCGGCGCGTCCCAGAACCACGGTTTCGGCCATCAGGCAACTTGCGCCCTCGCCCAGTGTGATAATGGTGCGCCGCCGCAGCTGCGCGGCGTCAAACAGGATGGTTTCTTGTGGCAGCCAGTCCAGATGCGCGCCATCGCCCACACTCATGGTAATATCGACATGTGCCGCGCCCGTTGTGCTGCGATAGGCGCGTTCGGCCGTCTGGGTGGTGGCGGTCAGGCGGCAGCCTGCGCCCAGCGTGATGTTCAGGCCCAGCCTGTCGCCCCCTGTCAACCCGCCCGATGTGTTCAGAAACACCAGTTCCGGCCCCGACAAAACAATTAGTTTGGCGGACCCCTGCTGATACAGATCCCCCAAGACGGCCCGCCCGCCCTGCGCAAAAAAGCCAGCGCGGGCAAGGCCCTTGCTGCGTTGGTGGGGGTCTGGCAGTTTCAGCGGGATCATGCGCACCTCGGGTTCTGATGTGTCGCTAGCAAGGGCGCGGGGGACCAATCCAGCCCCGCCGCGTTGATGCCCGTTGGAATGCGCTGGCACAGCCTGTGCCCGAATGGTGCGTGATTAATTTTAAGGCAGTGTGATTAATTTATGTGCCGAACTGAGTCACGACCCGCTGGCGGCACTGCCCCGCGCGGCACAGGGGCAAAACGCTGCCAATGGGGCAAGACATTCCAGCGCCCCTTCACCTTTCGCCATGGATGCGTTATGTGCCCACTCACTTGTTTCAAGGAGGCCAATATGGGCTATAGAGTCGTCGTTGTCGGTGCCACAGGGAATGTGGGCCGCGAAATGCTGAACATCCTCGCTGAACGCGAGTTTCCGGTTGACGAGATTGCTGCGCTGGCGTCGCGCCGCTCTCAGGGGACCGAAGTCAGCTTTGGCGACCGAACTTTGAAATGTCAGGATCTGGAACAGTTCGATTTCACCGGCTGGGACATGGCCTTGTTTGCCATCGGGTCCGAGGCAACGCAGAAATACGCCCCCATCGCGGCCAAGGCGGGCTGTGTGGTGATCGACAATTCGTCCCTGTATCGCTATGACCCTGATGTGCCGCTGGTGGTGCCGGAAGTGAATGCCGAAGCGGTGGACGGCTACACCAAGAAAAACATCATCGCCAACCCGAACTGTTCCACCGCGCAGATGGTTGTCGCGCTGAAGCCGCTGCATGACCGCGCCCGCATCAAGCGCGTGGTGGTCAGCACCTATCAATCGGTGTCGGGATCGGGCAAGGAAGCCATTGACGAGCTGTGGAACCAGACCAAGGGCGTTTATGTCCCCGGTCAGGAAGTCGCGCCAAGCGTCTATCCCAAGCAGATCGCGTTCAATGTGATCCCGCATATCGATGTGTTCATGGAAGACGGCGCGACCAAGGAAGAATGGAAGATGGTCGCCGAAACCAAGAAGATCGTGGACCCCAAGATCAAGGTTACAGCAACCTGTGTGCGCGTGCCGGTCTTTGTCGGGCATTCCGAGTCGATCAATATCGAGTTCGAGGATTTTCTGGACGAGGATGAAGCCCGCGATATCCTGCGCGAAGCCCCCGGTATTCTGGTTGTCGACAAGCGCGAGGCTGGCGGATACATCACGCCGGTCGAATGTGTGGGCGAATATGCGACCTATATCAGCCGCATCCGGCAGGATTCGACCATCGAAAACGGGTTGAACCTGTGGTGTGTGTCCGACAACCTGCGCAAGGGCGCGGCCCTGAATGCGGTACAGATTGCCGAAGTGCTGGGGAATCGTTGCCTGAAGAAAGGCTGATCCTAGCGCGACAGACCAGAAAGGCACGGGGTTTTACCCGTGCCTTTTTTTATTGGTCGGCCCCCGTGTTTCCCGCTGGTGGCCTTTGGTTTCCAATCGGAAATATGAAAGGCGTTTCCGGTGCCGAAAATGTCGGAATCGCGGCTGTGTGTTCCGACCGGCCCCGTTATACCTGTTGCAGCAGCGACATCTTACCGCAGGGAAAAGCAATGACCTTCAAGACCGATATCGAGATCGCCCGCGAGGCAAAGAAGAAGCCCATTCAGGACATTGGTGCAAAACTTGGCATCCCGTCCGAGCATCTTCTGCCCTTCGGGCATGACAAGGCCAAGGTCTCTCAGGAATTCGTGGCCGATGCGCGTGCGCGCAAGCGCGGCAAGCTGATCCTTGTCACCGCGATCAACCCGACCCCTGCGGGCGAGGGGAAGACCACCACCACGGTTGGTTTGGGTGACGGTCTGAATGCAATCGGCAAAAACGCCGCGATCTGCATCCGCGAAGCCAGCCTTGGGCCGAATTTCGGCATGAAGGGCGGCGCGGCTGGCGGCGGCTATGCGCAAGTCGTGCCGATGGAAGACATGAACCTGCATTTCACCGGCGATTTCCACGCCATCACATCTGCGCATAACCTGCTGTCGGCGATGATCGACAACCATATCTATTGGGGCAACGAGCTGGAGATTGACGAGCGCCGCATCACATGGCGTCGTGTCATGGACATGAATGACCGTGCGCTGCGCGATATGGTCGTCAGCCTTGGCGGGGTGTCGAACGGGTTTGCGCGCCAGACGGGGTTTGACATTACTGTGGCGTCGGAAGTGATGGCGATCCTGTGCCTTGCTGCCGATCTGGAAGACCTGCAAAGCCGCCTTGGTGACATTGTGATTGCCTACAGGCGCGACAAGTCCCCCATCTATTGCCGCGATATTGGTGCAGAAGGTGCGATGACCGTGCTGCTGAAGGATGCGATGCAGCCCAATCTGGTGCAGACGCTGGAAAACAACCCTGCCTTTGTGCATGGTGGCCCGTTTGCAAATATCGCGCATGGCTGCAATTCGGTGGTGGCCACGCAAACCGCGCTGGGCCTTGCCGATTATGTCGTGACCGAAGCCGGTTTCGGGGCCGATCTGGGCGCAGAGAAGTTTTTCAACATCAAGTGCCGCAAAGCGGGGCTGACGCCTTCGGTTGCGGTGATCGTGGCGACAGTGCGCGCCATGAAAATGAATGGTGGCGTTGCAAAAGCGGATCTGGGTTCGGAGAATGTGGACGCGGTGAAGAAGGGCTGCCCCAATCTGGGCCGCCATGTCGAGAACGTCAAATCCTTCGGGGTGCCGGTCGTTGTGGCGATCAACCATTTCCATTCCGACACCGATGCCGAAGTTGCCGCCGTTCAGGAATATGTCGCATCGCTGGGTGCAGAAGCGATCCTGTGCCGTCACTGGGCGCAGGGGTCTGCGGGTATTTCCGAACTGGCCACCCGCGTTGCGGAAATCGCCGATGGGGACCGCGCACAATTCGCGCCCCTATATGGCGATGACATGCCATTATTCGAGAAGATCGAGACCGTCGCGCGGCGCATTTACCGCGCCGACGAGGTTCTGGCAGATGGCAAGATCCGCAACCAGTTGAAGGAATGGGAAGCGGCTGGATATGGCCATTTGCCGGTCTGTATGGCCAAGACGCAATATTCCTTTACCACGGACCCGAACCGCCGCGGCGCACCTGTCAACCATTCGGTGCCGGTGCGGGAAGTGCGCCTGTCGGCAGGGGCGGGGTTCATTGTGGTGATCTGCGGTGAAATCATGACCATGCCGGGCCTGCCGCGCAAACCGGCGGCGCAATCGATCAGGTTCAATGACGAAGGGCTGATCGAGGGTTTGTTCTGACAATTCCGCCCGTCGGGGGGTGGTGGACGGACGCTCGCGCGCGGTATGCCGCGCGCATCGCCCCGCCCACCATCCCCTATGGGCGTCTGGCACACGTAAGCGCGTATCGCCCGACGACACGGGCGTTGCGGGCCGGGACTGACAAAAGGATCGACACATGAGCGCGGCTATTATCGACGGTAAGGAATTTGCAGCACGGGTTCGCGCGAAGGTCGCGGCACATGTGGACAGGCTGAAGGCGGATCACGGCCTGACACCGGGGCTGGCTGTTGTGCTGGTGGGGGAAGATCCTGCCAGTCAGGTCTATGTGCGGTCCAAGGGCAAGCAGACGCTTGAGGTGGGTATGAACTCCTACGAGCACAAGCTGGCGGATGACATATCCGAAGCCGAATTGCTGGCAGTGATCGACCGGCTGAACCGTGACCCTGATGTGCACGGGATTCTGGTGCAACTGCCGCTTCCGGCGCATCTGGATTCCGATCTGGTGATCAACGCGATTGATCCTGCCAAGGATGTGGACGGGTTCCATATTTCGAATGTCGGCCTGTTGGGGACCGGACAGAAAAGCATGGTGCCCTGCACCCCGCTGGGCTGCCTGATGATGCTGCGCGATTATCACGGCGATTTGTCGGGCATGACTGCCGTTGTTGTCGGCCGGTCCAATATTGTGGGCAAACCCATGGCGCAGCTGTTGTTGGGGGACAGCTGTACGGTGACCATCGCGCATTCGCGCACGAAGGACCTGCCCGCCATGTGCCGCAGCGCAGATATTCTGGTAGCTGCCGTGGGACGCCCTGAAATGATACAGGGCGATTGGGTCAAACCTGGCGCGACAGTTATTGATGTGGGCATCAACCGTGTGGAACGTGACGGGCGCAACAAGCTGGTGGGGGATGTGCATTTTGACAGCGCCGCCGCCATTGCCGGTGCGATTACCCCGGTGCCCGGCGGTGTCGGGCCGATGACCATTGCCTGCCTGCTGGCCAATACCGTGACAGCGGCCTGCCGTGCCAATGGCCTGAATGAGCCGGAAGGGCTGACGGCCTAGCCCCCGATCAGAACCGCGTGCATGATGCGTCCGGGCGAAAGGGTAAACAGCCCCGCGATCACCAGCCCGCCCCAAACCATGCCCAGCATCATGCCGCGATGGCGCGCGGTTCGTCCGCGCCTGATCTGGACAAGGGCATAGATGATGCCTGCGACCACCCAGACAGACAGCAGGTGTATCCAGCCATAGCCCAGTACCGGCCCGCCATGGGTAATGCCGAAGCTGGTGACGGCAACTGTCAGCATGGCCCCAACCCATATCCAGCCCAGCATGCGATGTGCGCGCGACCCCCTTGGGCGTGTGAAAATCAGCAGGGTCACGATGATCGCAAGCAGCGCGCTGGCTGTGTGAACCTGTATGGCCAGCGTTGTGTTCAAAAGCGGGTGCAGATTTGGTGTCATTTCGATGCCGTTCCTGTTGTTGGAAAACTGCTGCAGGGTTTGCATTCGGTCGCAGGGCGCGGCAATAAAGGTTGCGTGGAGTGTAGATAGGGTTTCGTGTATGACCGCGCATTCAAGGGCTTTGCAGGTCGCGCTTCGTGAATCGCGCAGCGTTGGTTTTCTGTGGTTAGGTTTGACAGTGCTGGCCACGCTGGCTGGTCCGTTCGGCACAATGGATGCGCTGGCCCCGGGTCCGCGTGCGGGGTATTGGGGCGGCGTGATTGCCTGTGCCATCGGGTTGCATTTCGCCATTCGTCATATGCAGCACTATCTGCCCGCGCACAGGGCAAGCGCGCTTGCGGGCAGTGTCGCCTATGCGGTCATTCTGGCAGCGGGTATTTTCGGTGTGAATGTCTGGCTGTTTCCGGGCTGGCAGGGGGGGGATATTGCCAGCCTTTTGTGGTTGATCATGATTGTGCTGGTAGTCGCCGCCGCTGTTCATGTGGGTATGACCCGACTGCGTCCGCCCCAAGTGCCTGATGCGCAGGCAGACGCACATGACGCATTCATGGCGCGGGTGCCCCTGTCCAAGCGCGGGCCACTGATCCGGCTGGAAGCGCAGGATCATTATCTGCTTGTTGTCACGCAAAACGGGTCCGAACTGGTCCTGATGCGCATGGCCGATGCGGAAGCCGCGCTTCAGGGGGCAGGCCTTCGGGTTCACAGATCGCATTGGGTGGCGTTGGCCGCCATAACGCGGGTTGAACGTCATCAGGGCAGGATAGGTCTTGTTATGCAAGATGGTGCGATTGTTCCGGTCAGCCGCTCAAACCTGCCAAGGCTGCGCGCCGTGGGGCTGTTGCCAGCCTAGCATTTATACTCGGTAGCGCAGGGTTGGCGTCACAAGGGCCGCAAACAGCACACCCGCCAGAAACCCGCCAAGATGCGCTTCCCATGCCAGCAAACCGGACAGAAGCACCCATAGCACGATGTTCAGAATGGCCAGACCCAGCAAGGACATCCAAAGGGGGCGCATAGGGCTGCCGAAATGTTGTCGCGCTTGCCATTCCCAGAATTTCCACGCCCCGATCAGGCCGAACACAGCCCCTGATGCGCCGACCATGGGCGATTCGGACCCTGACAGAAGTGCAAACCCTGCGGCCCCGCCCAATGTGCTTAGCGCATAGAGCAGCAAGAAACCCTTCTGGCCGATACGGGCAACGACAATGCCCCCCAACGCCAGAACCGCGACCATATTGCCCAACAGGTGCATCAACCCGCCATGCAGGAAGGCGTAGCTTATGAACATCACCTCGCGCTGGAAGGGGTAAAGCGGGTCCCAGCCACGCAACAGCCCGTTCCAGAACGCCCCGTATGCGATGGTGGTCATGCGCCATTCGGGGGCCGCGCTGAATGTCGCGCCCAGCAGCGTCAACAGGATTTCCGGCAGACATGTTATGGCCACCAGCGCCAATACGACGGGGCTGTTGGCTTTGGTCGAAAATGTCACGTTTCTGGGGGCCATAAGCGCCGCTTTGACATTGTCTTCTACCGGTTGCAAGCGACCCGTATCATTTTGACCATGTCGCGTGTCTTTGGCGATCAGGCGCATGGCGGTTCAGATACCGGTGCTGCGCAGCACGACCTTGATGGTTTTCGCCACAAGACGCAGATCGTTCGCGAAGCTGAGGGTGGCGGCGTATTCTGCATCGATCATGGCGCGCTGTTCAAAATTGGCATCATTGCGTTCGGTCACCTGCCACAAGCCCGAAATGCCCGGGCGCAGCGCCAGATAGGCGGGCAGGGAGGCACCATAGAGTTTGACCTGATCAAGCATCATCGGGCGCGGGCCAAGCAGACTCATGTCGCCGCGCAGGACGTTGAATATCTGGGGCAGTTCATCAATCGAGGTTTGCCGCAGGAAATGCCCGACCCGTGTGATGCGGGGGTCATTCTGCAGTTTCTGTCTGGTGTTCCATTCGTTGCGCAATGCGGCATTCTCGGCCAGAAGCGCCTGAAGGCGCTGGTCCGCATCTGCGTGCATTGTACGCAATTTCCAGATCCGGAACACCCTGCCAAACTGGCCAACGCGTTGCTGGGCATAAAAGGGGCTGTTGCCGCCGGCCACGATCATCAGGGCACTGATGGCAATGACCGGAATGGCAATGGGCAGCAGCATAAGGACCAGCGCGATATCCAGCATGCGTTTGCCAAGGCGGGCATATACCCCGCGCGGCAAGTCGCGCGGGACGGGCACGCGCTGTGCGTTTGTCCGCAACCGCAAGAAACTGTCACTGGTCGAGATACTACTCATGCTACTTGTCCTGATCGACTTATATTGGCCAGCAATGCCCGTGACAGCGCTTACCAAATTCTTAAACATTAAATTTTGATACAATACTTATGAAGTCTGGGGGGCAAAAAAGTTGTTCGTCACGAAGGATTTATACGGATTCATAAGCCGGGCTGCCGGCATTGTTGATGTATCATGAATGGTCCTTCAGTAATCTGCATATTGTTGATGGAAAGACGCCGAAAGACGGGGCCCTTTGATGTGATAGGCCGTGATCCTGTCCAGATTCGGCCAGAAAATAGCCCATAGCATGAAAGGTTGACGCGAATCGCTGCCAGTCCGAAATCAGGCCCTGCTTAGGGCACAAGGCGCGTCGCGAACTTGCCATGACCTTGACTTGTTTCAGCTTGAATTTTGTCACATCCGGCCTGTAGACCGATGCAAGTAGCATATCGATTGGCGTTAGTACCGGCTTCAGGGATCAATGGCACATAGTTTTTCTTCATATCTGGATCATTTCGGCCTGCATCAGCGGCCGTTTTCCCTGACACCAGACCCGGAATTCCTGTTCTGGTCCGATGCTGCGCGCGGGGCCTATGCCATGTTGCAATACGGGCTGGCGACACGCTCGCCCATCACAATGCTGACCGGCGAAATCGGCGCGGGCAAGACTGTGTTGTTGCAGCATTTCATTGAAGAAGCAGAAGATGACGATTCCCTGTCCATTGCGCTGGTCACGAATACGCGCCCCAATACGCGCGATATCCTGCAATGGCTGCTGCCCGAGCTTACGAAATCCGACCTGAGCGAGGAGGGCAAGTTTCTGAAAGTTCAGGAATTCCTTATTCAGGAATACAATGAAGGCCGTCGCGTTCTGCTGGTCATCGATGAAGCGCAAAACCTGTCGCCCGAAGCGCTGGAAGAACTGCGCATGCTGACGAATATCAACTTGGGCAAGGAAGAAGTGTTGCAGCTTTTCCTGATTGGCCAGCCGGAACTGCGCGATCATGTGCGCCGCCCCGATCTGGTGCAGTTCGCACAACGCGTGGCCGCGAACTACCATCTTCCCTATATGAAAATGGATACAGTCGCGCATTATATCGCGCATCGCCTGAAAATCGCGGGCGGGCGGTCCAGTGTGTTCAGCAAGCAGGCCGCGATGCTGATATTTGACGTCACCGGCGGTGTGCCGCGACTGATCAACCAGCTTTGCGATATGTCGCTGACCTATGCATTCGCGCAGGACGATCCTGTGGTGAAACGCGCCACCGTCCAGTCAGTGCTGGACGATGGTATTTTCTTCGCGCCGGTGCAGCGCGCCTGAGAGCGCGCCCTACCAATGGCCGGTATTGCCCATGCTGGCCCATGGTTCTTGCGGGGGCAGGGCGTCACCTGCTTGCAGCAATTCGATTGACACATTGTCGGGCGAACGGACAAATGCCATGTTCCCGTCACGGGGCGGGCGGTTTATTGTGACGCCTGCCGCCTGCAATTCCGCGCATTTGGCGTAAATATCGGCAACCTCATAGGCCAGATGCCCGAAATGGCGGCTGTCTGATGGCAGGCCGTCATCACCGTCCCAGTTATACGTCAGTTCGACAGGGCATTCGGGTTGTCCCGGCGGGGCAAGGAAGACCAGCGTAAAGCGCCCTTTTTCACTGTCATGGCGGCGGGTTTCTTCCAGTCCCAGAAGTTTGAAGAATGCGATCGTGGCATCAAGATCTTTGACGCGGACCATCGTGTGCAGGTATTTCATGGTGCTTGCTCCTTTTGGTGAACATGGTAACTGAATTTCCGCCCTGTTCAATGCCCTTGGGGGTTCCAGAATCAGCGCGTTCCCGCCATTGTGCAACTCATCCACAACATATTGCGGGACGGGGACAACGTGAAACAGTATCTGGATGGTTTGCAGCATATTCTGGACCATGGCACCCCATCAGAGGACCGCACCGGAACAGGCACGCTGTCGGTGTTCGGGATGCAGATGCGCTATGATCTGGAAGACGGGTTCCCGTTGGTGACAACCAAGAAAGTGCACCTGAAATCCATCATCCATGAATTGCTGTGGTTTCTGTCAGGTGACACGAATATTGGCTACCTGAAGGAAAACGGCGTCCGTATCTGGGATGAATGGGCCGACGCGTCGGGCGATCTGGGGCCGGTTTACGGGCGGCAATGGCGTGACTTCGGTGGTGTTGACCAGATTACAGAATTGCAGCGCATGATTCTGCAGGCCCCCGACAGCCGCCGCATGATCGTATCGGCATGGAACCCGCCCGATGTGCCGGAAATGGCGCTGCCGCCCTGTCATACCTTGTGGCAGGTGCGGGTTCTGGCGGGCAAGCTGCATTTGCAGCTGTATCAGCGATCTGCCGATATGTTTCTGGGGGTTCCGTTCAATATTGCGTCCTACGCGCTTTTGCAAATGATGCTGGCGCGTGTTGCGGGGCTGGGGCTTGGCAGTTTTGTGCATACGCTGGGGGACGCGCATATCTATTCCAACCATATGGATCAGGTGCGCACGCAGCTTGCGCGCGACCCGCGCCCCTTGCCCAGAATGAACATTCTGCGGACACCGGATACGGTTTTCGATTTCCGCTATGATGATTTCCAGATTGAAGGCTATGATCCGCATCCGGCGATCAAGGCCCCTGTGGCGGTGTAGCGCATGATCAGTCTGATTGTTGCACGGGCGCGTAACGGGGCCATCGGGCGGGACAATACAATCCCGTGGGACGCGCCTGAGGATCTGAAGTTCTTTCAGCGCGAAACCCTGGGCGGGGCCGTGGTGATGGGGCGCAATACATGGGACAGCCTGCCAAAGCGCCCCTTGCCGCGGCGGCTGAACATTGTCGTCACGTCCCGCCCTGCGGAGGGCAGTGCCGATGCGCTGTTTGTGCCGCTGGATCGCGCGGTCGATGCAGCGCGGCAGGCAGGGTATTTCCGTATTTACGCCATCGGGGGGGCAGGGATTTATCGGGCGTTCTTGCCGCTGGCCGAACGGTTGCTGGTTACAGATGTGGATATTGACGTGCCCGATGCCGATACGTTTTTTCCGCAGCTTGACGAGGCGCAATGGCGGGTGTCTGCCGAACTGACGTTGCGTGCCGATACGCCAGCCTGCACGATACGCGAATTTCGCCGAATTTCGCCCGCGCAATCTTGAAGCCGCAGAAGATGATGCATACCCTTGAGGTGTAATAACAAGCCGGAAAGGGCCATAAAATGCATATTCAGGTAAACACCGATAACACCATCGAAGGGCGCGAGGATGTGACCCGTTTTGTCACGCAAGTCATCGAGTCCAAACTTGGTGCGGTTTCCGGTCCGATTACCCGTGTGGAAGTGTATCTGCGCGACCAGAACGCGACGAAGAACGGCCCTGATGACAAGCATTGCAAGGTTGAAGTGCGCCTTGAGGGGCGCCAGCCTGTCACCGCTGAAGATGCCGCCGACAACATTCGTTCTGCCGTGACCGGCGCGACTGACAAAATGCGCAATGTTCTGGACAGGGAACTTGGCAAACAACGCGAGCGGCGCTGACCGGAACGCCGGACCAGAACCGGTATTTGTGGCCCATGCGCAACAATGGCGTGCCGCAATGATGCCCACGATATATTGTGACATGCGGGGCGCAGAAAACTATCTGCGCCCTTTTTCCGTCGTCCTTGGGTCTGAAACTGGTGTTTCACCCGTCATGGATCATCGATGTGGCAATGCCATGAATGCGCATTCGAGACTGCAAAACCCCGAATGGTTTATCAATCGTTGCAAACGGGCAGGCCGTGCGGTAGACTTTAGTACGAAAATCAGAATATCCGGCAGGAAATGCCGGTAATTTCCGGTAAAAGCACCCGCAAGAGGCGCTTGATCGGTTGGGCATGGGCAAGTAATGGGCAGGTCAAGCGACCAGATCCGTAATTTTGACGGCAGGATGAAACGCATCCTGACGGCGTTTTTGTGGATCATGCCCCGGCAGGCAGGGCAATGTTTAAGGATTACAAGTTTCGCGCGCTGAACAGTTTACAGGCCGCAATTCCCGCATTTGTGCGGGTTGGTGCTCTATCAGCAATCGCCGCCTTCGCGGTGTCCGCCTGTGACGGGGGCTTTTTGTCCAGCCTTGACGGCTCCAGCCCCACGGAGCTTGCCGAAGCGGTCACCGAATTTCGTGTCGTTCCCGCATCGCGTGCACTGATAAATGTGCCCAACGCGCTGATCGTCCTTGAACGCGAATTGGATGGCGCGCTGGAACAGCGGATCACCTTGCCGAATTCCACCAGTTTGCAGGGCGAAAACACCATTATTCTGCGTGCCCAGACCAATATGACGGCCAGCCGGTCGCGTTTGGTGCTGGATGACGTGCTGCGCCAGTTCGGGGGGGCACCCGCGCCTTTCGGGTCGGTGACTGACAGTTCGCTGACGTCGATTTCCGACCAATATGGCGATATCACCTATATGACGCGTGCGCCGGGGGGCGATGTGACCTGTGCGCTGGCGTTCCGGCGCACCCAAATGGGTGCGCGGGCCTTGCCGCGTGGCGCATCCGCGCTGGATATTATGCTTCGAAACTGTATTTCCGGGCCGGTTGAGCGTGCCCTTGCCCCGATAGGCCAGGGGGCGTTTGGTCTGGCCTCTCCTGTTTTGCAATAAGTATAGCAGAGGGTGTTAGTGCAATGAGTATGTTGATCGCAAATAGGCGTCTGCGCCCGAGTGAGGTGTTTCTGGCCCTGCTTTGGTTTGCCGTTGTCATTCCGCTGGCATTTCTGGCCAGTATTCCGACATCTACGGCGGTGCAGGGCGCATTGGGCCTTTTTGCTGTTTTGCTGGTTGCGGCGCTGAAACCCTTTACCATGAAAACGATTGTCGCGCGCTTCGCGCTTCTGGCAATCGCCAGCGCGATTGTCATGCGCTACTGGTCATGGCGGCTAACCGAAACGCTGCCGTCATCGTCAAATCCGCTGGAATTTTCTATCGCAGTATCGCTTTTCGCGGTTGAGACCTATGCTATCTGGGTGTTCTTCGTCAGCTCCTTTGTGACCGCCGATCCGGTCAATCGCACCTTGCCGCCCAAGGTTGCGGTGCAGAACCTGCCGACAGTCGATATTCTTGTTCCCAGTTATAACGAGCCTATCGACATGCTGGCCGTAACATTGTCTGCGGCCAAGAACATGCATTATCCGGCGAACAAGCGCACGGTGGTTTTATGCGATGACGGGGGCACGGATGAACGCTGCAACCACGAAAACCCCGAAATTGCCATCAAGGCGCGCGCGCGGCGCAAGGATTTGCAGGCGCTATGTGCTGAACTGGGCATCGTCTATTCGACACGCGCGCGCAATGTCCACGCGAAGGCAGGCAATATGTCCGCCGCATTGGAACGGCTGGACGGGGATCTGGTTGTCGTGTTCGATGCCGACCATGTGCCAAGCCGTGATTTTCTGGCGCGCACAGTCGGCTATTTCGTGGCCGATCCGAAACTGTTTCTGGTGCAAACCCCGCATTTCTTTTTGAACCCCGACCCGATTGACCGCAATATCGGCCTGCGCGATGACTGCCCGCCTGAAAACGAGATGTTCTACCATCAGGGGCACCGTGGCCTTGACCGTTGGGGCGGCGCGTTCTTCTGCGGGTCCGCGTCGGTTCTACGCCGCGCCGCGCTGGATGATGTGGGCGGTTTTGCGGGCGAAACCATCACCGAGGATGCAGAAACCGCGCTGGAAATTCACAGCAAGGGCTGGAAAAGCCTGTATGTCGATCACGCCATGATTGCGGGGTTGCAGCCCGAAACCTTTGTGACCTTCATTGAACAGCGCGGACGTTGGGCTGCGGGTATGATGCAGCTGTTGATGCTGAAAAACCCGCTGCGCCGCAAGGGCATGAGCCTGAGCCAGCGACTGTGTTATCTGAATTCCATGACCTTCTGGCTGTTTCCGCTGGTGCGGATGGTGTTCATTCTGGCACCCTTGGCCTATCTGTTCTTTGGTCTGCACATATTCGTTGCCACAATCGAAGAAGTGCTTGTTTATATGGGCGCCTATATGGCGATCAGCTTCATGGTGCAGAACGCGCTTTATGCACGGGTGCGCTGGCCGCTGATATCGGAACTGTATGAAACGGCACAGGCCCCCTATTTGTCGGGGGTGGTCATCAAGACCATTTTCAAACCGCGCGGGGCGAAATTCAATGTGACCGCCAAGGATGAAGTCCTGATCGAGGATTACATCTCGCCTCTGTTCAAGCCGCTTCTGTTTGTCTGGGTTCTGTCCCTGATGGGGGTTATGGCGGCGGGCATCCGGTGGGTCATGTTCCCCGGTGACCAGACCATCCTGTCCATTGTCGGCGGCTGGGCGGTGTTCAATTTCTTGATTGTCAGTGCATCGTTGCGCGCCATCGCAGAACGCCAGCAGCGGCGCGGTGTGCCGCGTGTGGATATGAATGTGCCCGCGGTCGCTGCAATCGGGCGCAATGACATGTTCAGTTTCACGGCGGCGACGGTCCTTGATTCCTCGACCAGCGGGGCGCGGCTTTTGTTGCGGCCCGGCCCAGATACGGACATGGCGGAATTCGCGGCAATCGAGAAGGGCTATATTTTCTATTTCACGCCGGAATTTCCGAAATCGCCGCATCTGGAAAACGCTGTCCGCGTGCAGGTCCAGAATGTGCAGCGCGACAATGCTGGTGTGATCGTCGGTGTGCATTATGACCCCGAACAGCCAATGGTTGTGCGCGAAACGATTGCGCATCTGATTTTTGGCGATTCCGCCGTTTGGGAAGCGATCCGCGAAAGCAGGAACAAACCCAAGGGCCTGTTGGCGGGGTTCGGGTATGTGGTCTATCTGGCATTCAGCGGTGTGTATCACACGATGCGCGCGCTTGCGGCGGAACCCGCACGGCGCAAACGCGCCGAGGAGCGTGAGCGCGCCGAAGTCGGCGTGACACAGGCCCCCGCGCATATTCTGGCCTTCGGCGAGGCATTTGATCCGGTGGTGATCAACCCTGATATGCCGCGCCCGTATTCGCCTGCGGCACATCGCCAGACGCAGCAAAACCCCTTGCAACCGGCCCGGGTTTTCAAGCCGGACCCCGATCAGGAGGTGCCACGATGATGGCGCGCGGGTTTCTGGCATGGGCGCGGGCGCAGATCCCGGCGCTGTGCTGCGTGACCGCATTGTGCGTCGGCCTTCTGGGGGCGGGCGCAGGGCTGGCACAAACTGCCAGTGACGGGCTGATTCTATTGCCCGAGGATGGCCTGTCCGATGGACCCCCGCAGGACAGCCTGACGCAGGCGCTGGACGAGGACCGTTTCGACCCCGCGCGGCGCGGGCTGGAGGCGATGCCACAAACAGGCCGCCAAGGCTGGGTGTCGCCCTTGCGGTTGATGGATTTGAACATTCCCGTCACTGGGACGGCGGCCCGCATCAGTGGCGAGCGGCAGGTGGTGGCGTTCGATCTGTATGTCAGCACGCCATCCGCGCACCGTGTGTTGCAACTGGTCACGCAATCCAGCATCGATCTGCTGCCCGAAAGGTCATCGATGCGTGTGCATCTTAATGGTCAGGAAATCGGTGTTGCAGGATTGGGCAATTTCGACGCGTTCGAAGGTGTGTCGCTGGATATTCCCGACAATCTGTTGGTTGCGGGCCGCAATGGCGTGCAGATCGAATTTGTGCAGGGGCATCGTATCTTTTGCGGGCCGGAGGCATCCTTCGGCTTGTGGACCGATCTCGACCTGAAACAGTCCGGCTTGCCGGTTGCCTATGGCGAGATCGGCGGCGATGCCGACAGTTTCATGATGGCCTTTGCCGCGCAAACAGCCGGCGGCGCGCCGGTTGAAATTCGTGGGATCGACCGTTTGGGGCCACAGGCCGCAAACTGGCGCAGGCACCTGATACGCAGCTTCAATCAGGCATTGCTGGGCAGTCCCGTGGCCTTCGGGTTCAGTGATTACTGGACCGTGGCGCAGCAGGACCGCGCGCTTGCCAGAATAACGATTCTGCCCGCATCCAGCGGGCGCGTCAGTTTCCACATTGGCGGTGATGGCGCGCATGTCATGGTGCTGGAAGTTGGTCCTGATACCCAGCCGCAAAATGTGCTGACCACAATCGCCCAGCTTGCCCCGCAGCCCGCCGCCAGCCGTGCGCCACTACTCCAACCCGAGCAGGATGTCCCCCTGTCTGCTTTGGGTGTGCACACCGAAAGTTTCTCGCAGCGGTATGCGCGCCGCGATCATCCTTTCAGGTTGCCAGATGACTGGCTGGTTCTGACGGCTGCGAAGGCACGGCTGAACCTTGATTATATCTACGCAACCGGCCTGCCCCGAGAGGCGATGTTGCTGATCAGCGTCAATGGCGAAGCCATCCGCCTGCTGCCCCTGCGCGATGAGGGGGGGCAGGTTATTTCCCAGTTTCCCATCGATTTCGAGGCCCGCATCCTTCAGCCGGGTGCCAACCGCCTGACATTCGAGGTGATGGTTCCGGGCGATCCGCCGGATCTGCCTTGCCCAGCTGTGGACCGCCCGTTTTTGCAAATCGGTGACTCCTCGACGTTGCATGTCCCCTATAGCCCGTCCATGGCGATTCCTGACATGAACCTTGCATTCGGGGCATTGACGCCCGACAGCATCCGGCTGAATGACATGACCGCGCGCGCCTATAGTGAAACCGATATTCTTATGCTGTCGGCGGCACTTGCGCGTTCGCAGGCGGATATGCGCGCCGCAACGCTGCATCTGATCTCACTGGATGATCTGGGGTCTGTGCCCGCCGCACATCACAGGGCGGATCGCCGGTTGCTGGAGGACACGGTGTTGTCGGTCCAGCAGCTGGATACATCCCAGTCCGATCCTGCGCTTGCGTTCAGTGACGACCCGTTCGAGCGGCGCAGGCAACAGGATTCCAGCTTCTCGCTTGGGTTCGGTCGGGCCTTCAGCAATGGTTGGGGGGCCATCAGGGACAGTGTAAGATGGGCCACGGACCGGATTTTCCCCAGCTCTGGCGAGCAGTTGAACCAATGGCTGCAAGACCGGCGCGGACAGGCGGTGCTGTTTCACCTTGACGCGACACGGCCCGATGAAATCTGGATGCTGCGCAGCCCCGACAGCGACATGAACGAGATTGCACATGCCATAGCGGCAGCACGCGCAAACGGTGCCGGACCGCGCGGGCAGGTGTCGATACTGGGTCATCAGGGGGACTGGCAAAACTGGATCGCGCCCGATCGCCGCCCCATACTGCTGGAACCCTGGTCAATGACCAATTTCCGCTATGCAATGGGCAATTTCGTATCGGCCAGACCGATTTTCTTTACGATTATGATCCTATTTCTGGCGTTGCTGTCCGCAGTCATTGCGCTGCGTCTGGTCATTTCAACAAGAGACACCAAGACATGAAAAGAAGAACCTTGATTTCAGGTCTGGGCGCGGTCGGGGCCTTGGGGCTGGCGCGGCCTGCGTTTTCCTTCGGGACTGTGGACCTTGCCGATGTGGCCATGCCTGTCTGGAACAGCTGGAAGGCCGCGTATCTGGCCAGTGACGGGCGCGTGATTGACGGGTTGCAGCGCGATGCCAGCCATTCCGAGGGGCAGGGCTACGGGATGGTGCTGGCAACGGTGTTCGGTGATGCCGCCAGCTTCCAGTCCATGTTCCAGTGGACGGAACGCAATCTTGCCATCCGGCCCGATCCCTTGCTGGCGTGGCGTTGGTTGCCGGGGCAGGGCAATCCCGTGCCTGACCGCAACAACGCATCTGACGGGGATCTGTTTTATGCATGGGCGCTGGTGCGGGCCGCGCGGCGGTTTGACAATCGCACCTATCTGGCACGGGCGCAGGAAATCGCACAGGCGCTGGCGGAAAAATGTATCGCCCCAAGGCCGGACGCCACGGACCAGACCGTTTTCCTGCCGGCGGCGTTCGGGTTTACCCATGAGACGCATGTGACAATAAACCCGTCCTATTACATGCCGGTTGCGATGCGCGAACTGGCCGCAGCGACCGGCGCCAGCGCGCTGGCCATCTGTGCCCAGCAAGGCGAGGCATTGTTGGCCCAGATCGCGTCTGAAGGGTTGGTGCCGGACTGGATTGATATATCGGCAAACGGTGTGCGGGGGGCGCAATCGCTGTCGCCCAATGCCGGCTATGAAGCGCTGCGTGTGCCGCTGTTCATGATCTGGTCCCGCGTGCCACAGCATCCGGCTGTTCAGCGCATGGTGGCGGTTTATGAACGCACAGTGCAGCCCGGCATCGGGGTGCCCACGGTGATTGAACCCTTGTCGGGTGTCGTCCTCGAAACCAGTGCGGATATGGGGTATCAGGCGCTTGCCGGTCTGGCCATGTGTTCCGGTCGCAAGTCAACTGGCGCGGCAATCCCGCCCTTTACGCCGGACCAGCCCTATTACCCTGCCACATTGCAACTTTTTGCGATGATTGCCGCGAATGAAACCCTTCCGGAATGTGTGCCGCTATGACCCATGCGTTGTTGAATATCCGTCCGGTCGCGCTTGCTGCTGTGATGCTGCTGGCGTCCGGCGCCGGTAGTTTCGCGCAGACCGCCAGCTATGATGATTTGCGCGCCCTGCGGTATTATCTGACCCAGAATGACAGCGCTGCTGCGCAGGCAGAATTGCGGCGCTTGCGCGCGGCGTTTCCCGACTGGCGCCCGCCAGCGGACCTGAATGAGGTGCTGGCCCCCCCGCAGACACAGGCCGGTGTCGATGAGGCCGAGATATGGCGGCGCATTGAACTGAAGGATTTCGCTGCCGCCCGCCGCCTGATTGATGACGGGCGCAGTCGTGTGGCGGGCTGGACACCCCCGTCCGATATGCTGCGCGTTCTGGAAACCAACGAGGCCCAGAGTCAGTTTGACGCTGCCGTGTCCAGCCGCGATGCGGGCCAGGCCATTGCGGTGGCCCGCCGGTCGCCGCAGATAATGACATGTGAACGCATCAATAACGCATGGCTGCTGGCCGATATGTATGTGCTTGCGGGGCAAACGCAATCGGCCGTGACCACCTATCGCAACGCGCTCCAGTCTTGCACGGGCTTCGGCCAGATGCAGCCGACCTTGCAAAAGGCAAGTGCAGTCGCATCAGGGTCGCAACTGGCGGAATTGTTCAGCGTTGCCCGCGCCGCCAATAGCGGCGCATCGGCCCAACTCGATGCATTATATGCGGAACTGACGGGCGGTGCCGCAACGCCACAGCCTGCCGCGCAGCCCCAGCCCCAGCAGGCCACGTCCCCCGCTGCCCCTGCACCCGCTGCCGCGCCCGCCCCGGTCGCCCCGGCGCCGGCAGTTGCCGCCCCGACCGACACTGTGTCGCGCAACCTGCCAATACAGGGCGATCCGCGTCTGGCAGAGGTGCGTCGCCTGAAAGAACAGGAACAATTCGCGCTCTGTCTTGCCGCCTCGGCGGGGCCACGGTCGCTGGATGTCTTGTATGAACGGTCGTGGTGCGCCTATAGCCATGACCGCCCGACCGAAGCGCTGTTCGGCTTCCAGCAGGCCGCGCGCGTGGGGGACAGGCTGGGGCCGAATGTCGGGCGCGATGCAACCTTCGGTATGGCGCTGGCCTATTTGTCGATGACTATGACCGAACAGGGCGCGCAGGTCGCGTCACAGGTGAACCTGAATGAGTCACAGCGCCGCGAGATTGAAACGATCGTGCTGGACCAGCGCGGTGTGCGCGCCTACCGCCTTGGCGATTTCCATCACGCAATCAGCTATTTCAACGCGCTTGAGCAGGTTCAGGGCAGTTTGCGGCGCGATCTTGCCATGCTGCGCGCCTATGCCTACCTGAATGCGGGCCAGCGCGGTATTGCGCGCGAACAGTTCGAGCGGCTGCATTCACAACTGGCGACGGCAGAAACGCGGCAGGGCTTGAATGCGGCGCGTGGTCCGTAAGCGGTGTAGCGCTGCCGTTGACATAAAAAGCCCCGCTGACTGGCGGGGCTTTTTCTATGTCGTGTCTGTCGGTAACAGATTAACCGTTCGCGGCCACGGCCTTCAGCGTGGCCTTGCCATCGGTCGGGCCGGAATGGGCGTCCATGAATTCCATCACCAGCGGGCGGATGTTGTTGCGCCAGGATTTGCCCGCAAAAATACCGTAATGACCGGCACCCGGTTCCAGATGGCTGGCCTTCTGGCTGTCTTTCAGCCCTGTCAGCAGGTCAAGCGCGGCCAGACACTGGCCGGGTGCGCTGATGTCATCCTTTTCACCCTCGACAACCTTGACGGCGACATTGGTGATCTTGCCCATATCAACCTTGTGGCCATCCACAACAAACGCATTGCGCGCAATCTCGCGATCCTTGAAGATGCGTTCAACCGTGGACAAGTAGAATTCGGCAGTCATATCCATGACGGCAAGGTATTCGTCATAAAAGCGGTTGTGCTTGTCGCTTTCGCCATCCTCGCCGCGGGCGGCGGCAGAGATCTTTTCGGAAAAGGCTGTCGCATGGCGTTCCAGATTCATGGAGATGAAGCCGCCCAACTGCAACAAGCCGGGATAGACAAGCCGCCCGACACCGCGATATTTGAAGCCCACACGCTGAATGGCCAGATGTTCCAGCTGGCCCATTGTGACGCTGCGCCCGAAATCGGTGACTTCGGTCGGGGCGGCGTCGGGGTCTACCGGCCCGCCGGTCAGTGTCAGGGTGCGGGGTTGTGCGTCGGGGTCCAGCTCGGCCAGATAGGCCGTTGCCGCCAGCGCCAGCGGCACAGGCTGGCACACGGCCAGCACATGTGTATCCGGCCCCAGATGGCGCATGAAATCGACCAGATACAGCGTGTAATCCTCAACATCGAATTTGCCTTCCGATACGGGGATATCGCGCGCATTGTGCCAATCCGTGATCCACACCTCGCAATCGGGCAGCAAACTGGCCACGGTCGAGCGCAGCAGGGTCGCATAATGGCCCGACATGGGGGCGACCAGCAGCACGCGGCGGGGTTTTTCGGGGCGGTCATGCACCTTGAAATGCAACAGATCGCCGAAGGGGCGTTTCACAGCGACCACTTCTTCGACCACATGGTCGCGCCCGTCATCGCCCACAACCGACCGGATGCCCCAGTCCGGCTTGATAACCATCCGCGCAAAACTGCGTTCGGTGACCCGCCCCCAAGCAGAAAGCGCCTTGAACATCGGGTTTGGAACCATGCCCCAGATCGGGTATGATGCAAAAGCGCGCGCAGACGCGCCCATCCATTCATTCGTGTTTCGGATGGTTTCCATCATATCATAGGTTGCCATGCCCTTCATATCAGTCCCTTTCACGGTGCCCGACATACCCGACTCAAAACGAGTATACGCGTATTTACTTAACGACCAGCTACCTTATGCTGCACTTGCGAAGGATACGGGGGAAATCTTTCTATGACAACTTCTGAATATGAGGACCACCAAAAAGCCGAGCGTATGAAGGCAAATATGGCACGCATCGAGGAACTTACAGCGCGCCTGACCAATGCCCTTGCCCAGCGCGAACAGCCCCGCGCCAGCCTTCAGGCCCCCGATTCGGACATATTTGTGCAAGCGACAGCCGCGTTCTGGACCGAAATGGTCAAGAACCCGTCCAAGATACTGGAAAAACAGCTGGATTATTGGGGTAGATCCCTGAAACATGCGGTCGAGGCGCAAGAAGCGCTGCGCAGCGGCAAGTTGCAGGCCCCCGAGGACCATACACAAGCTGATCGCCGTTTTGCCAACCCGCTTTGGAAAACGCACCCGTATTTCAACTACATCAAGCAACAGTATCTTATGGCCAGCGAGGCGGTGAATGATGCGGTGCTTGCGCTGGACACCATGACCCCGCGAGAGAAGAAGCGCCTTCAGTATTTCACGCAACAGATCGTGGATATGATGGCACCCACGAATTTTCTGGCGACCAATCCCGATGCCCTGATGAAAGCGGTCGAAACCGAAGGCGAAAGTCTGATCAAGGGGTTGGAAAACCTTGTCCATGACATAGAGGCGGGGGGCGGTGAATTGCTGGTCAGTCTGGCCGACAAGGAAGCCTTCAAGGTCGGCGAGAATTTGGCGACCACCCCCGGCAAGGTGGTGTTTCGCAACCGCATGTTCGAACTGATCCAGTACACCCCCACAACCGAGAAGGTGTATCGCACGCCGGTGGTTATTTTTCCGCCATGGATCAACAAGTTCTATATCATGGATCTGAAGTCGCAAAACAGCCTGATCAAATGGATTGTGGATCAGGGCTATACGCTGTTCGTGGTGTCCTGGGTGAACCCAGACGCCAGCTATGCCGATGCGGGCATGGATACCTATGTCGAGGAAGGCTATCTGGAAGCCATTCGCGTGGCCAAGGAGATCACCGGCGAAGCGCAGGTCAATGCGGTGGGATATTGCATTGCGGGCACAACCCTGTCGCTGGTTCTGGCACTGATGAACAAGCGCAAGGACAAATCCGTCCGATCAGCCACGTTTTTCACCACATTGACCGATTTTTCGGATCAGGGCGAAGTGGGTGTATTTCTTGAAGATGACTTCGTTGACGGGATCGAGGCCGAATGCAACGAGAATGGCTATCTGGACAGCTTCTTCATGTCGCGCACGTTTTCCTTCCTGCGGTCCAATGACCTGATTTATACCCCCGCAATCCGCAGCTATATGATGGGCGAGGCACCGCCCGCGTTCGATTTGCTATATTGGAATGGCGATGGCACCAACCTGCCGGGGCGGATGTGCGTGGAATACTTGCGCGGATTGTGCCAGCACGACCGGTTTGCGTCCGCCAGTTTTGCCATTTGCGGCGAAGACGTCAGCATCAAGGATGTCAAACACCCCTTATGCGCGATTGCGTGCGAAACCGATCATATCGCCGCATGGCGGTCCAGTTTTCGCGGGATGTCCAAGATGGGCAGCAAGGACAAGACGTTCATTTTGTCCCAATCAGGACATATCGCAGGGATCATCAACCCGCCCTCCAAGAAGAAATACGGCCACTATACCGGCACCCCGCCAGAAGGCAGCCCCGACGACTGGAAAGCGGCGGCAGACTTCAATGACGGGTCGTGGTGGCCGCGGTGGGATGGCTGGCTGTCAAAGCGTTCCGGCGCGAAGGTGGCGGCGCGCATTCCCGGTGATTCGGCCTATCCCGCCTTGGGTGATGCGCCGGGGCAGTATGTTATCAGTTCCAAAAATGATGATATGTCATAGGGTTATTTCTGGATGGCAAGAAAAATGCCGCAGTGCAGCAAATAAATCTTGAAATGCCGCAGTGCAGCATGCATATTGTTTGCAGATGCAGCGAACGGATGATCCTGAAACTGCAAGTCAGTTCAATCTAGGAGAAATACCATGAGCAAGACCGTTGACTATACCAAAATGATGAAAGACATGATGGGCGCATTCCCGATGGACACAAGCGCAATGCAGGACGCGTTCAAATCGCAAGCAGCGCTGGCCGAGAAAATGAGCAAAGTCGCTTTGGAAGCCGCTGAAAAGTCCACCGAAGTTTCTACCAAATGGACCAAAAGCACCCTGGCCAAAGTTGGTGACGTGTCCACCATCAAGGAAGACCCCGCAGATTATTCCAAAGCCATGACCGATTTCGCATCGGCCCAAGCTGAAATGGCTGCTGAACATGTTGCCGCTTTCGCTGAAATCGCGAAAAAAGTGCAGATGGACACTGTTGAGCTGCTGATGGCTGCCGGCAAGGACATGCAGGAAGAAACTGCTGCTGCTGTCAAGAAAGCAACCGACACAGCAACCAAAGCTGCCAAAACCGCTGGCGCGAAATAAGTGCCTACGGCTTTCTGAAGGACATAGATGTCTCCTCCCCGTCTTATGCCTTCACAAAGGGCGAGCGTCATGCTCGCCCTTTTCTTTTGCATCCTGCTCGCCTAGTGTTGCTGCAGTGCAAAACCCGAGGGAGGGACGCTCGTGGCCCAAGACGACAAACCGCTGCTTATCAAGCGTTACGCCAGCCGCCGGTTATACAATACCGAAACCAGTGATTATGTGACCCTTGAAGATATCGCGGGTTTCATCCGTGCGGGACGTGAAGTGCAGATTGTCGACCTGAAATCGGGGGATGATCTGACGCGGCAGTATCTGCTGCAAATCATTGCAGAACATGAAAGCCGGGGCGAGAATGTCCTGCCGCTGGATGTGCTGACCGATCTGGTGCGCAGCTACACCACGCAGGCGCAAAGCGTTGTTCCGCAGTTCCTTGCAATGTCATTTGAAATGCTGCGCGATGGCCAGTCGCATATCGTTGAAAACATGACCCGCGCCAATCCGATGGCCGCCATGCCCGGATTCGAAGAAATGCAACGCCAGCAACAAGCCTTCATGAAAACGATGATGACGGGATGGCCGCCTGTTGCCGGTGCGGCAGAAGCCGATGACGAAAAATCCGCGTCGCAGGAACTGTCCGACATCAAGCGTCAACTGGCAGAATTGCAAAGTAAACTGTCGGGCATGGACAAGTAATCAACGCCCCAGCCGGTCGCGCAGCGCATACCAGGTCATCGCCAGGGCCAGCAGCGGGCTGCGCAGGGCCGAACCGCCCGGAAAGCGTGGCAGGTTCAGCGCGGCCATCAGGTCGAACTGTTCTGCCTGCCCCGCGACCGTATCGGCCATGATACGCCCCGCCATTGTCGCCATGCCGACACCCGCGCCCGAATAGCCCGACGCGGACAGTATGTTCGGGGCCAGTCGCACGAAATGGGGCATGCGGTTGACGGTAATGGCCAGTGTGCCGCCCCATGCATAGTCGATTGGCGTGTCGCGCAGCTGCGGAAACACCTCCAGCATGGGTTTGCGCACGGTTTTCAGGATATCCGGAAACCGGTATCCGTAGCTTTCACCGCCACCAAACAGCAGCCGCCCGTCGCGCGACATGCGGAAATAGTTGATCACGAATTTACTGTCTGCCACCGCCACGTCACGGGTCAGGACCGTGCCTTGGGGCAGGGGGGCCGTGGCCACGATAAAGTTATTGATCGGCATGACCCTTGCCGCGACTTGCGGGGCCAGCCCGCCAAGATAGCCATTTGCCGCCAGCAGGACATGTTCGGCGTCAATATGCCCGCCAGCGGTCAGGACGCGGATGCGCGTGCCTTGCTGGATATCCGTCACGACAGAATTTTCGAAGATTTGCGCACCCGCAGCCTGCGCCGCGCGTGCAAGGCCCAGTGCATAAGCCAGCGGATGCACATGGCCCGCACCCGTGTCAATCACGCCGCCCTGATAGGCATCACTGCGGATAATGTCGCGGATCTGGGCGCGGTCCAGTGGTTGAACCTGATCATAGCCATATTCGCGCGCCAGCTTGTCAGCATAGGCATGCGAATGGGGGACATCGCGCGCCTTCCAGTCTGCATGTATTACACCGGGGCGAAAACCGGTTCCCATGTCATGGGTGGCGATCAGGTGTTTGACCAGTTCTTTCGCATCCTCGCCGATCTGCCACAGCTTGCGGGCGTCATCGCGACCATACAGGCGTTCAACCTCGTCCTGCTCGATGCGCTGGCCGGAACTGACCTGCCCGCCATTGCGCCCCGATGCCCCGAACCCCGCACGATGCGCGTCCAGCACGGCCACGCTGTAGCCGCGCTGCGCCAAATGCAACGCCGCCGACAGGCCGGTATATCCCGCGCCCACGATGCAGACATCCACACTCTGGCCGCCTGCAAGTGCGGGCAGGGACGGGGGCAGGGGCGTGGATGCCGCGTAATAGCTGGGCGGATATTCCCCCGCGCGATCATTGGCGAATAGCAGGTTCATACGTTCAACAGCAGATGTTCGCGTTCCCATGGGCTGATGACTTGCAGGAACTCGTTATATTCGTCGCGCTTGACCGCGCTGTAGATGCGGCAAAACTCCGGCCCGAGGATGGAATGCAGTTTTTCCGCCTGACCGAACATGTCCAGCGCGGCGCCCAGTGTCATGGGCAGTTCATTCGCGTCCATATAGGCATTTGTGGTGCATTGTTCGCGGGGGTGCTGCTTTTCCTTCAGGCCCAGATACCCGCACGCGAGAGAGGCCGCGATACCCAAGTAAGGGTTGCAATCCATCCCCGCCAGCCGGTTTTCAACACGCCGCGATGCAGGCGATGAAATGGGAATCCGCAAGCCGGTGGTGCGATTGTCATAGCCCCATTCCAGATTGATGGGGGCCGCGAAATCAGGGACATAGCGGCGATAGCTGTTCACATAGGGCGCAATCAACGCAACTGCCGACGGCAGGTGCCGCTGCAAGCCACCAATGAAATGCATGAACATTTCGGTGCTTTCGCCCGTTTCGGTGGAAAACAGGTTCTGACCTGTTTTGATGTCGATCACCGAATGGTGGATATGCATGGCGCTGCCCGGCTCGCCCTCGATGGGTTTGGCCATGAAGGTGGCAAACATGTCATGGCGCAGGGCCGCTTCGCGGATCATGCGTTTGAAATAGAACACCTGATCGGCCAGCTCGATCGGTTTGCCATGGGCCAGATTGATTTCAACCTGTCCTGCGCCGCCTTCTTGCAGGATACCGTCAATTTCCAGCCCCATCGCCTCGGCGAAATCATAGATATCGTCGATGACCTTGCCGTATTCGTCCACGGCGGACATGGAATAGGCCTGCCGCGCCGCCGCGCGCCGCCCTGTACGGCCCATGGGGGGGATGATCGGCATGTTGGGGTCGGTGTTGCGCGCAACGAAGAAGAATTCCAGTTCGGGCGCGATCACAGGTTGCCAGCCTTCGGCGCGGTACAGGTCCAGCACATGCTTCAGCACATTGCGCGGCGCTGTCGGGATGGGGGTGCCGTTTGCGTCTTCTGCGTCATGGATGATCTGCAAGGTCCAGTCGGCGGTCCAAGGTGCTGCGGTTGCCGTCGAGAAATCAGGGCGCATGATCATGTCGGGTTCCAGATCGGCCCCGTCACGGAATTCTGCCCAACCGCCTGTGATTGTCTGCAAAAAGATTGATGTGGGCAGATAGTATTTTGTGTCACCGTCAAACTTGAACGCGGGCATGGCCTTGCCACGGGCCACACCGGCCATATCGGCGATGATGCATTCAACCTCGTCCAGCCGCCGCCCGCTAAGGTAGTCGCGCGCGGTTTGGGGGATCTGGTCTCTCCATTCGGCCATAGGGCCTCCTACAGGGTTCACGCGCTGGGTGCGCTGCTGCGTTTTCGGTCGTGATGTTGGAAAAGTGCCACAATCTGGTCGGCAATGATATCGGAATCGCGTGGCCCGCCTTGCGCGGTCCGCGCCTGTTCCAGCAACGGTTCGGGCACGACACCCTTGCCGCGCGTGTCCATCAGCCCCTGAATGAAGCGGTCGGAAAATTCCGGATGGGCCTGCACCGAATAGGCGTGGTCGCTGTAGGACAGTCCGGCATAGCGGCAGAACTCATTGCTGGCGATGATGCGCGCACCATGGGGCGGTGTCAGTACCTGATCCTGATGCCATGCGTTCAGGGTCAGGGTTTTCCCTTCAAAATCATACTCCTGCGCACCAACAGCCCAGCCGCCCTGAAATTTGCCGACCTGTCCGCCAAGGGCTTGCGCCATGATCTGGTGACCAAAGCAGATGCCGGCAACCGGCAGTTCCGCACCGAAGGCGTCGCGGATAAACTGTTCCAGCGGCGCGATGAAGTCATGGGGCTCGTAAACCCCGTGGCGCGATCCGGTGATCAGCCATCCATCCGCGTCATGTATGGATGCCGGAAAGTCCATGCCTTCGACGTGCCATGTTTGAAAAGTGAAATTGCCCTTGGCCAGCAGCCTTTCGAACATTGCGGGATAGTCCCCCAGTTCGCTGCGCAAGACATCCGGGGCCTGGCCGGTTTGCAGAATGCCGATTTTCATTTTCGCGGACTTTCGGAATTTGATCAAGTTTATCAGTGTTGCATTGCGCGGGCAAGGATAGCGTCAGACAGTTTCCAGATACAGGTCCAGCACTTGTTGCGCATCCAGCCCTTGCACCGCGGCCATTTCCTGACGTTTGGTACGGATCATGTTGTCGATCAGCATGGGGTCGAAAATACGCCGCATGGTGGCGGACCCTTCAAACGCGGCCAGCGCCTCGGGCCATGTGGCGGGAATTTGCGGCAGGTCCTGCGCATAGGCATCGCCCTTGATGGGGGCGGGCGGCGCAAGCCCGTCTTCCAAGCCCAGTGCCATCCCCCCCAAGACTGCCGCCATCACCAGATAGGGGTTCACATCGCCGCCGGCAACGCGGTGTTCCAGCCTGCGCGCGCGTGGTGCCCCCAGTGGCACGCGCACGGACGCTGTGCGGTTTTCATAGCCCCACGCAATGGCTGTAGGCGCATGCGCAGCAGGGACAAGGCGGTCATAACTGTTGGCATGCGGCGCGAAAATCAGCGTGGCATCTGCCATGCTGGAAAGCGTGCCTGCAATGGCGTGGTGCAGGGCCGCGCTGCCATCCGGCCCGCCATTGTCAAATATATTCACCCCGTCACGGTCCAGCAGGGACGCATGCAAATGCATGCCGCTGCCGGATGCACCCGCATAGGGTTTGGCCATGAAACTGGCGGCCATGCCATGCTGGCGGGCCAGCCTGCGCACCAGCAGCTTGAACAGCCATGTGTCGTCCGCCATCCTCATCGGGTCGGACCCGTGGTTCAGGTTGATTTCAAACTGCCCCGGTCCTGCCTCGGATGTGGCGGTATCGGCATCAATGCCCATCGCATCGCAGCCGTTATACAGCGCATCGAAGAAGGCGTTGAATTCGTCCAGCATGCGCAGCGACAGGGTTGCCGCGCCAGTTGCGCGCCGCCCTGATACGGGGCTGGCAGGGGGACGGTAGGCGGCTTCGCTGTCATCGATCAGGTAGAATTCCAGTTCCGTGGCCGTCACAGCCGTCAGCCCGCGCGCGTGCAGCCGTGCCACAACCTGTGCCAGCGCATGGCGCGCATCGCCTGCGAAGGGGCGGCCATCCTCATAATACATGCTCATGGGCAGCAGGGCCGCGTCCGGCCCGATCCATGGCATGGGCAGCAACCCGCGTTCGGTCGGGCGTAAAAAACCGTCTGCATCGCCGGTTTGGAATACCAGCGGACTGTCCGCGATGTCGTTGCCCCAGATATCAAGGTTCAGCGCCGAAAGGGGCATTTTCGCGTCGCCGCGCATCAGTTTTTCATATTGCACGGCCGGCACCCGTTTGGCGCGGGCCTGCCCGTTCAGGTCGGGAATGGCAATGCGGATATTCTGCAATTTCGCTGTATCCATGTTCTAACGGATATACTGGGGACGAAACCGCAACCGCTGGCGGCGTTCGCGTGGAAGATGGCGGTTCAGGCGCAAATTGGCCAGCGCGAATAACCCGATAATGGCCAAGGTCAGCGCGATGAAATAGGCCGCCACAATCGGATAGGCCACGAACGGGTTGAATGTCTGGTCCACAAAATAGCGCGCGTAATAGAATGCCTCGCCGGATTGTTGGCGTGCCGGGAAGGCCGACAGGAATACCAATGTTGTGGAATGCGTCAGAAAGATCGCCTCATTGGTGTAGCTGGGCCATGCCAGCCGCAGCATGGACGGAAAGACAACGCGCCGGAATTTGGTTATGCCTGACATGCCATAGGCGTCAGCCGCTTCCAGATCGCCCTTGGGGATGGACCGCAGCGCACCGTAAAACAATTCGGCCGAATAGGCAGTGGTGTTCAGCACCAGAACCACCAGCCCGCCCACCTGTGCCGTGGTCAGCGCACTGGTGCTTATGGTCAGCGTGGTGAAGCCCAGCGGAATTTCCAGACCTGTGCGCGGCAGCAGGATGAAAAGCGCATAGAAAAAGAAAAACTGGATGAACAGCGGCGAGCCGCGAAAGATGAACACAAAGGCCGATGCCGGGCGGTTGATCCAGCGGTTCTGGCTGAATTTGGCCAGTGCCACGCCTGTAGCCAGAAAAAAACCGATGCCGATGGCGATGGCCGCGAAATAGATGTTCCAGATCAACCCGCTGCCGATCAGGAAAATCTGGTCGCATAGCGTAATATCAAGGCCGCGTGGCAACAGGTTTTCGCCATATTGCCGCCCCAGCGCCCGCAACCCGTAACCCTGAATGCTTTCCAGACATGTCCTCATGCGGCGGCCTTTCGCTGGCGTTCGCCTGCGGCAGTCGCCTGACCGCGCGACAGCTTGTCATTCAGCCGCGCGAATGCCCGTTCGCTGGCCCATGTCAGGGTCAGGTAGAAACACAACAGAACAAGGAAATACCACACCCGCCAGTCAGGATGGGGATAGGTGAAAAGTGACGTTTTCTGCCCGCCCAATTCGCGCGCCCAATAGACAATGTCCTGAATGCCCAGCAGGAACAGAAGCGGCGTGGCCTTGGTCAGGATTTGCCAGATATTCGACAGGCCCGGCAGCGCATAGACCCACATTTGCGGCAGGACGATGCGCCGGAATGCCTGACGCGGTGTCATGCCATAGGCCTCGGCGGTCTCAACCTGCGCCTGTGGGACCGCGCGCATGGCCCCGTAAAGCGTGTTGGCCACGAATGCTCCGAACACCAGCGCAAATGCGACAACCGCCATGAAAAACGCATAGATATCATAGACCCAGCGCGGCGAATTCACCGGCGGCACCTTTGCGTCGCGGCAGACAATGAAATCATTGCCCTGCCGGATGGGCTGGTCCCAGTCGGGGCAGTTGATCTGGTGCATGACCCATTCTATCCCTTGCCCAAGGGCAATGGGCACGAACAGGAAGAACACGATATCGGGCACACCGCGCACAATATTGACATACCCCTTGCCCAGCCAGTTTAGGGGCGCAATGCGCGAGCGCAGCGCCAAAGCGCCCGCCATGCCCATGGCAAGGGCCGCGGGGGCGGTGATCGCCAGCAAAAGCAACACCACCCCGAAGGCACGATAGAAATTAAGATGGGTCGCGCTTGTCAGATAACAGGCGAACCACTGCCATTGCGGCAGGCTGGACGGATCGGTGCAAAAACTGAACATGCGCGCGCACAGGGGCCACAGGCGGGGTGCGCATGCGCGCGCCCCGCCTTATGGTCTATCAGTCGAACAGCGGGTGTTCGTCGCCAAACCATTTGACGATCATTTCATTCAATGTGCCGTCTTCCTTCATGCTGGCAATCGCGGCATCAAGGGTTTCGCGCAGGCTGTCATCGCTTTGGCGCACGCCGACACCGATTCCGCCGCCCAGCAACACGTCATCGCCCAGAAAGACCAGTTCGCCACCGGAATCACCCACATAGGGGGCCAGAAACGCCTTGTCTGCCAGCACGGCGTCCGCTTCGCCGTTGCGCAGGGCGGAAATGGTTTCGTCCGGGGTGGGGAATTCCAGCAGGTCTGCATCCCCTTCGGCGACATGGCCTGCCTGAATGGTGTTGGACTGCGCCGCGATTACGCCGCTGTCGCGCACGGACTCGTCGGTTCCCGCCAGCCCGATATAGGCCGAGGGTTCGGGCAGCAGATAGTTCTGCGTGAAGGAAATCACTTCCATGCGGGCATCGGTAATGCTCATGCCGGCCATGATGGTGTCGTAATTGCCCGACACCAGATTCGGGATGATGGTGTCCCAGTCATTGATGACCCATTCGCAATTCAATTCCGCGCGGCGGCAGATTTCATCACCCAGTTCACGTTCATAGCCGTCAAGTTCGCCTGTGGCGTCATTGATGAAGTTATACGGGGGGTAGGCGCCTTCGGACCCCATGCGCACCACGTCTTGTGCCATGGCCCCGGACGTTGCCAAGGCCAGCGCGGCCAGTGTCAGACTTGTTGTTTTCATGTCAATCTCCCTTATGGATCGGTGAATATTGCCTCAGGCCGCATGCGTATGGCTGAGGAATTGCTTAAGCCGCGCGGATTGCGGGGTTTTGAACAGCGATGCGGGCGGACCTTGTTCCTCGATCCGGCCATCATGCAGGAACACCACATGATCGGACACATCTGCCGCCAGCCGCATGTCATGGGTCACAATCAGCATGGTGCGCCCTTCCTGTGCCAGCGCCTTGATCACGCGCACAACTTCCTGTTCCAGTTCCGGGTCCAGCGCGGATGTGGGTTCGTCAAACAGCAATGCCGCCGGTTCCATACACAGCGCGCGCGCGATTGCTGCGCGCTGTTGCTGCCCGCCCGACATTTGTGCGGGAAACACATCGGCCTTGTCACCAATACCGACCTTGTCCAGCAGGGCGCGCGCGCGGGTCTCAACTTCTGCGCGGTCCTGTTTCAGCACATGCAACGGCGCTTCCATGACATTTTGCAGCACACTCATATGCGCCCACAGGTTGAAACTCTGGAATACCATCGACAGGTTGGTGCGAATGCGCGTCACCTGCGCGCGGTCTGCTGGCTGGCGGCTGTGTCCGGTCCCACGCCAGCGCACGGGTTCGCCCTGAAACAGGATTTCGCCTTGCTGGCTGTCTTCCAGCAGGTTGCAACACCGCAAAAGTGTGGATTTGCCCGACCCAGAAGACCCGATCAGCGATACGACATCGCCCTTTTGCGCGTTGATGCTGACGCCCTTCAGCACATCAAGCGTGCCATAGGATTTATGCAGATCGCGAATCTCTATTACTGGCGTCGCTGGCATGGTCCCTGTCACGGTGCTTGTTTTCAGCAATACTAACACGGAAAATCCGGGTAAAGGCAAGCCTGCGTGACGGGATCGGTGAATTGCCCCTGCGTCAGTGCCGGAATTGCCCTGTGAATGGCCAGCGCGGCCACCGTGTCAGACAAAGAAAAACCCCCGCAGGACGGGCCTGTGGGGGTTCGTATTACAGGCACGGGTTTCCCCGCGCCGTCGTGGTTCTGCCGTATCAAAGCATACCTTCGCGTTGCGCCTTCTTGCGTGCCAGTTTGCGCGCACGGCGGATCGCTTCTGCTTTCTCGCGGGCTTTCTTCTCGGAGGGTTTCTCGAAATGCTCTTTAAGTTTCATTTCACGAAACACACCTTCACGCTGAAGTTTTTTCTTCAGTGCACGAAGCGCCTGATCGACATTGTTATCACGAACCGATACCTGCATGTGGTTTTCACCACCTTTCCAAGTTAGAGTTGCATATAGTGCAGGAAGCGCTCGCATAGCAAAAACGATGTGCTATGTCTAGATAGAAGCAACACAGGCAAACACGGAAGGTGCGGCGACATGACCGATAAATCCGAAACCTTGCTGGATGCAGCGTTGAACCATGTCCCTTTTGACGGCTGGAGTGATGACAGCCTGCGCGCTGCCGCGCGCGATCTGGGCATGGATATGGCCCATGCGAAAGCGTTGTTCCCGCGCGGCGGTGTGGACCTTGCGCTGGCCTATCACAAGCGGGGTGATGCGCAGATGCTGGCGCGGCTGGCCGCATCGGATTTGCACGACTTGCGGTTTCGGGACCGTATCGCCACGGCGGTGCGCCTGCGGATCGAAGCCTGCGAGGACCGCGAACTGGTCCGGCGCGGCACCACACTTTTCGCGCTGCCCCCCTATGCAGCGGATGGCGCGCGCGCGATCTGGGGCACCGCAGACCGGATATGGACGGCCCTTGGCGATACATCGCAAGATGTGAACTGGTATACCAAACGCGCCACATTGTCGGGGGTGTATTCCGCCACAGTGCTGTTCTGGCTGGGCGATGACAGCACCGGCGCACAGGCAACATGGTCGTTTCTGGACCGGCGCATTGATGATGTGATGCAGTTTGAACGGGTGAAGGCCGCGGCAAACCGCAACCCGTTGTTGCGCACAGTTCTGGCCGGACCGCGCGCGGTTTTGTCCTGCATCAAGGCCCCGTCCCCCGATTTGCGCGACACCCTGCCCGGATATTCACGCCCCACCCCGCCCGCGCAGGGTTGACGCCCGCGCATTTGCGCCGCAGGTTGCGCCGGTTACGGGATGATGCGGGGAAAGCTGGATGGCTGTCGGAAAAGAAATTGTAACCTGGTATGAGGGGCAGTGGCACAAAGGCAATGCCCCGATCATAGGGGCCGCCGACCATGCCGCATGGCTGGGATCACAAGTGTTTGACGGCGCGCGCCAGTTTGACGGCGCACGTCCTGATCTGGACCTGCATTCGGCGCGTATCATCCGGTCCGCGCAGGCGATGGGCATGGTGCCGCCTGTGGATGCAGACACTGTTCAGGGGCTGCTGGAGGAAGGCTGCAAACATTTCTCCCCCGATGCAGCCCTGTATCTGCGCCCGATGATGTGGTCGCGCGAGTCTGCGCCCGGTATTATCGACGCTGTGCCCGACAGCACAGGATTTGCGATTTGCATCGAAGCACTGGCCATGCCCGAACCGGGCAGTTTTTCGCTGACAGTCTCGCCTTTTTGCCGCCCGCGCCCCGATATGGCCCTGACCGAGGCCAAGGCAGGATCGCTTTATGCCAACAATGCGCGCATCATGGCGGATGCCCGCGCGCGCGGGTTTTCCAATGCGCTGTCGCTGGATGTCGAGGGCCATGTGGCCGAAACCGCGTCCACCAATGTGTTCATGCTGCGCGATGGTGTGGTGTTCACGCCGGTCCCCAATGGCATGTTCCTGAACGGCATTACCCGCCAGCGCGTTATCGGGCTGTTGCGTGGGGACGGCGTTGAAGTGGTGGAGACCAGCCTGACGCTGGATGATTTCGAGGCTGCGGAAGAAATTTTCGTCACGGGCAATATTGCCAAGGTGATGCCCGTGTCGCGCTATCTTGACCGCGATCTGGGCACGCCGCGCATGGGGTTGCGCGCGCGGCAGCTTTATTGGGATTATGCGTTAAGTGCCGGGGCATAAATCCGGCGGGGTTTGGGGGCGCTGCCCCCTTGCCCCCCGGAGTATTTGGGGCAAGATGAAGCGGGTAGAAACACCATGACCATGTCACATATGATGCGCGCAATCGAGATTTCGGCCCCCGGTGGTCCGGAGGTGTTGCGTGAGGTGGTCTGTCCGGTTCCGGTTCCTGGCGCGGGGCAGGTGGTGATCCGGCTGGCCTATGCGGGTGTGAACCGGCCTGATGCCTTGCAGCGTGCAGGTGCCTATGACCCGCCCGCAGGCGCGTCGCCCTTGCCCGGTCTGGAAGGGGCGGGGCATGTTGTGGCCGTGGGACCGGGTGTCACGCGCTGGGCAACGGGTGATGCGGTCTGTGCGCTGTTTCCCGGCGGGGCCTATGCGGAATACGCGGTGACGGATGCGGGGCAGGTGCTGCCTGTCCCGGATGGTATGACATTGAAGGCGGCGGCCTGCCTGCCAGAGACATATTTTACCGTGTGGTCCAATGTGTTCATGCGCGGGCATTTGCAGGCAGGAGAGCGGTTTCTGGTGCATGGCGGATCTTCGGGGATCGGCACGACCGCCATTCAACTGGCCCATGCCTTTGGCGCGCGCGTCTTTGCGACAGCGGGCAGCGAGGAGAAATGTGCGGCCTGTGTCCGGCTTGGGGCAGAGCGCGCGATCAATTACCGCGAAGAGGATTTCGTGGCGGTGTTGCAAGCAGAAGGCGGCGCAAACCTGATTCTGGACATGGTGGGCGGCGATTACATTCCGCGCAATCTGAAGGCACTGGCCGAGGACGGGCGGCTGGTGCAGATCGCATTTCTGCAAGGTCCGAAAATTGCCGTGAATTTTGCGCCATTGATGATGCGGCGTCTGAGCATCACCGGATCGACCTTGCGGCCACAATCGGATGCGGCGAAAGCCGCGATTGCGGCCTGTCTGGAAGCCGAAGTCTGGCCGCTCCTCTGTGCCGGTCGTCTGGCCCCTGTCATTGACAGCGAATTTCCACTGGCGCAGGCAGCCGCAGCACATACGCGCATGGAGAGTTCGGCGCATATTGGCAAGCTTGTTCTGAAAATCGGGGATTGAGCAAGTTTGGCATCTGCCCGGCCGGCTGCCCTACCGACTGCCTGAAACGCGCGCGGATCGCGGGGGCGTGTTCACAGATTGCAGGGTCGTTTCACAATCTCTCTTGCCAAGGCGGGCTGTTTTCCTGTCGAATGCGGGAACAGAAGAAGCGGGGGCATTGCGCATGGCAGGTGAGCTGCAAGCATGTGTCCGCCCAGTACAGGGAGATCAGAATGACCGCATCCAATCGCGCGCGCAGCAAATGTTTCATTCTTGCCGTGAGTGCCGCCATGGCCGTTCAAGCCGGCAGTGTCGCGGCAAACAGCATCAATGTCTTTAACTGGTCCGATTATATCGCCCCCGACACGATCGAGAAATTCACAGCCGAAACCGGGATTACCGTGAATTACGACGTGTTTGATTCCAATGACACACTGGAGGCGCGCATGCTTGCGGGGTCTTCGGGATTCGATGTTGTGGTGCCCACATCGGACTATATGCAGCGCCAGATCATGGCAGGCGTCTATCAGCCGTTGAACCGCGACCTGCTGCCCAATCTGGGGAACATGGACGCCGACCTGATGGAGTTGGCGGCCGCGTTCGATCCGGAGAACGAGCATTCTGTCATCTATCTTTGGGGCACGACCGGGATCGGCTATAACGCGCAGGCGGTGGCGGACCGTCTGGGCGAGGATTATGTCGTGGACAGCTGGTCCATTCTGTTCGACCCTGAAAAGGCCGCGCTGTTCCAGGATTGCGGTATTGCCTGGCTTGATACCGAAAAGGAACTGATTCCGCCTGCAATGCGGTATCTGGGTCTGGACCCCACCTCGACCTCGGAGGAGGATTTCAACACCGCTGCCGATATGCTGCTGCAAGTGCGCCCGACCGTGCGGTATTTCCATTCCTCGCAATATATTTCCGATCTGGCCAATGGCGAGATCTGTCTTGCTGTGGGGTGGTCGGGCGATGTGTTGCAAGCGGCCGAGCGTGCGGCAGAAACCGGCCAAAGTTTCGAGGTGGGCTATGCCATTCCCGATGAAGGGGCGCATTTGTGGTTCGACATGCTGACCATTCCCGCCGATGCCCCCAATCCCGAAGGGGCGCATGCGTTTATCAACTTCATTATGGATGCGCAGATTGCAGCCGATATCACGAATTATGTGATGTTCCCCAACGCGAATGCAGCATCGACCCCGTTGATTGACGAGGCGGTTTTGAATGATCCGACAGTCTACCCTTCGGAGGCGGCGCGCGCAGGGTTCTGGACATTGCAGCCCTATGACAACCGTACCGAGCGGATGAGCACACGACTGTGGACACGGCTGCGCACCGGCCAGTAACACCCGCCACCGCGGCTGCAGCACTGATGTGGCCGCGGTGCATTTCATATGGTCCTTGTTCGGGAATACGGCATGTCAAAACCCGCAATTGCTGCTGATACCAAACCCTGGCGCAAGGCCGGTGCGGAACCGTTTGTTTCGGTGCAGGGACTGTTGAAGCAGTTTGACGACTTCACTGCCGTGTCAAATGTGGATCTGGAAATATACAAGGGTGAATTGTTCTGCCTGCTGGGGGAATCCGGCTGCGGAAAATCCACCTTGCTGCGTATGCTTGCCGGTTTTGAGATCCCGACACGCGGGCGCATTGTTATTGACGGCGAAGACATGTCGCGGGTGCCGCCGGACCGGCGCCCCACAAATATGATGTTCCAATCCTATGCGTTGTTTCCGCATATGAGCGTGGAAAAGAACGTGGCCTACGGGTTGCTGCGCGAAGGGCTGGGCAAGCGCGAAGCCTATGCCCGCGCGGGCGAGATGCTGAAAATGGTCAAGCTGGAGAAGCTGGCACGGCGCAAGCCCGACCAGTTGTCGGGCGGCCAGCGCCAGCGCGTCGCCCTTGCGCGCGCGTTGGTCAAACGGCCCAAATTGCTGTTGCTGGATGAACCGCTGGGCGCATTGGACAAGAAGCTGCGCGAGGAAACGCAGTTTGAACTGATCAAGATTCAGGAAAGCCTTGGGGTGACCTTTATTGTGGTCACCCATGATCAGGATGAAGCGATGACCCTTGCGACCCGCATCGGGGTGATGAAGGACGGGATTATCAAGCAAATCGGGGAACCGCAGGACATATATGAACGGCCGAATTCCCGTTTTGTGGCCGATTTCATTGGCACAGTGAACCTGTTTGAAGGCACCGTAGAGGCCGTTGCCCCCGACCTGATGCGCATTGGAACGGCGGAACTCGGGCCTGTGCTGGTGCCGCCGCAAACAGGGTTGACGCGCGGCCAGCAGGTGTGGGGGGGCGTGCGCCCCGAGAGATTTGCCCTGTCGCGCCAGCGCCTGGAGGGCGCGCGCAATGCATGGGCCGGTGTGGTCGAGGAAATGGGCTATATCGGCCATATGACGCAATACCGCATCCGGCTGGAAAACGGCCGGCTGATCCGCGCCAGCCAGTCCAACCGTTTGCGCGACGAAGACCCCATTTCATGGGATGAAAAGGTCTGGATCAGCGTGCAACCCGCCGCCTTCAGGGTGTTGACGGAATGAGTGGCGGGAACGCCATCACGCGCTCGGTCCCGTGGCGGGGCACGGCATGGGCCATGGGGAAACTGGGCCTGTCGGGGCGCACATTGGTCATCGCGATTCCCATGTTGTGGTTGCTGGTGTTCTTTCTGGCCCCGTTTTTCGTGCTGGGGCGCATTTCGCTGGCCGAGGCCATCATTGCCCGCCCGCCCTATACCCCACTGTTCGAACGCGGGCCTGACGGGTCGCTGGAATTCATTGCCAGTCTGGAAAATTACCGTTTCCTGCTGACGGATGCGCTGTATCGCAACGCCTATCTGTCATCGATCAGGATTGCGGCTGTCTCGACGGTTTTTGCGCTGTTGATCGGCTACCCGATGGCCTATTTCATCGCCCGCGCCCCCGAGCCGCGCCGGTCACTGTTGCTGTTGTTGGTTATCCTGCCGTTCTGGACCAGTTTCCTGTTGCGCGTTTATGCGTGGATGGGGTTTTTGCGCACCAATGGCGTTATCAATAACATGCTGATGGGGTTGGGGGTGATCGATCAGCCGCTGGTGATGATGCAGACTGATTTCGCGGTCTATATCGGCATTGTCTATACCTATCTGCCTTTCATGATCCTGCCGCTCTATGCCAACCTGACCAAACTGGACGGCGCGCTTCTGGAAGCGGCCAGTGATCTTGGCGCCTCTCCTGTTGTGACATTCTTCACGGTCACCTTGCCGCTGTCATTGCCGGGCATCGTGGCGGGGTCCATGCTGGTGTTCATTCCGGCCATCGGGGAATATGTGATTCCCGCGCTGTTGGGCGGGCCGGATACGCTTATGATTGGCCGTGTCCTGTGGGATGAGTTTTTCGGCAGTCGTGACTGGCCAGTGGCCTCGGCGGTGGCGATTGTCATGCTGGTGCTGGTCGTTGCCCCAATCATGTGGCTGCAATCGGTGCAAAACCGGCGGGGGACAGAGTGATGCGGGGATGGTTCCTGCCGGTGGCGGTGCTTTTGGGGTTCATCTTCCTATATGCGCCTATCATTTCGCTGGTGGTATTTTCCTTCAACGAGTCGCGCCTTGTGACCGTCTGGGGCGGGTTTTCGACGCGGTGGTATGGCGAATTGCTGAACGACCGCCAGATCATGGGCGCGGCATGGGTCAGCCTGAAAGTGGCGTTGTTCAGCGCGACACTGGCCACGGTCATCGGCACGCTGGGTGCGTTTGTTCTGACGCGGTTCAGCCGCTTTACGGGGCGTTTGTTGCTGACAGGCATGATCACAGCGCCGCTGGTCATGCCCGAAGTGATCACCGGCTTGTCGCTGTTATTGTTGTTCATCTCCATGGAGCTGACGCTTGGCTGGCCTGCGGGGCGGGGTTTGGTCACAGTGATTATTGCCCATACGACATTCTGCGCGGCATTTGTGGCCGTGATTGCGCAGTCGCGGCTGCGCAGCATGGACGACTCGCTGGAGGAAGCCGCGCGCGATCTGGGGGCAGGGCCGGTGCGGGTGTTTTTTGACGTTACCCTGCCGGTCATCACGCCTGCGCTGGTATCGGGCTGGCTGCTGGCATTCACCTTGTCGCTGGATGATCTGGTGATTGCCAGTTTCGTGACGGGGCCGGGGGCGTCCACCTTGCCGATGGTCATTTTCTCCAAGGTGAGGCTGGGGGTCAGTCCGGATGTGAATGCGCTGGCGACCATCATCATCGGGTTTGTGTTCGTGGCGGTTCTGGCTGCGGGCTGGCTGATGCGCAAACAGATGTCCAAGGGCCTGTAGGGGGCTTGCAGGCATGGGCATGTGACGCGCATGCCAGCTTGAAATTGGGGTGTTTCGGTCGTTTGGTATTGCACCAAGGTGCGGGACAAGGCCGCAGGTGGCCCACACCATCGGCGGGCCGTCCCGCGGCCTGCCGATTTCCCTGATGGCAGGCCAAGCCTTGTAAGTCGGAATATGCCGCCAGCATAAAGTGAACTTCTATGACGCCGGATCGGCAGACCCCGGCCCGCCGATGGCGCGGGCTTTATCCAAGTGTGAACGTCCCCGTCACGCCATAACGCGCTAATCCAGTCGGGATAATTCCCGCGCCAGATCGCCATATCCGGTGAACCGCCGCTCATAGGTCAGCCCCAGCCGGCATGCGGCATCCCTGGCCTTTGCATCAAGGTCGGGATCGTTGGTCTGCGCCTGATAGATCAGTCTGGTGTAATTGCCGAACATCATCTGGATCAATTCGGGGTGACGGTCAAACCCCATGGGCTTCCAGACGAAGGCATCAAACTGGCGCACCAGAAAATCGGTCAGGTAGAAGGCCGTGATTTCATGCTCCGAACGGGCGGCGAAAGCCTCAACGCCATCAAAGAATGCATAGCAATGCGGGCCGGGCACCATGTCCACCCCCAGCGCGTCACATCTAGCCTGTAACATGCCGCCGGTTCCACAATCGGCATACACCACGAAAATCCTGTCATACCTGTCGCGGTGCCGGATCACGGCGTTTTCCACCGCATCGGGAATGCGGTCGGGCCACAGGTGCAGATTGGCGGGCAGGCACAGCAAATCCATATGCGTCCAGTTATTGGCCGATTTCAGGGCCAGAATCTCTCGCGCCAGCGCACCGCAGGCCAGCAGCAGGATCGTGCCGCGCCCCTGTGCGGGCAACCCCTTCTCGGTCAGGGTCTGGTCATTGGGCAGCATCGCGCTTTTCCTGATGCTTGGCGGCGTTCCAAAGCGCGTCCATTTCGTCCAATGTGCTGTCGGCGGGGCTGCGCCCTTGGGCTGCAAGCGCGCGTTCAATGCTTTGGAACCGGCGGGTGAATTTTGCATTTGCGGCGCGCAGCGCTTCTTCGGGGTCCAGTTGCAGATGTCGGGCCAGATTGGCCATGACAAACAGCAGGTCCCCGAATTCTTCTGCGACCTCGGCGTCGCTTAGGGTGTCGCGCGCTTCCACCAGTTCGCGCGCTTCCTCCTGCATCTTGTCCAGAACCTGATCGGTGGAGGGCCAGTCAAACCCCACGCGCGCAGCGCGCTTTTGCAACTTCACGGCGCGCATCAGCGCAGGCAGGCCAAGCGCCACATCATCCAGAACGCCGCCTTGCGCGCGTGCTGCCCGTTCGGCGGCCTTGACATGTTCCCAATCCTGCACTTGTTGTTGCGCGCTTTTATCGCGGCTGTCATCGCCGAACACATGCGGGTGGCGTGCGACCATCTTGTCGGAAATGCCGCGCGTTATGTCATTCAGGGTGAAATGCCCTGCTTCCTCGGCCATCTGGGCGTGATAGACGACTTGCAGCAGCAAATCCCCCAATTCGCCCTGAAGGGCGGGCCAGTCGCCTTTTTCAATCGCGTCGGCCACTTCATAGGCTTCCTCGATCGTGTAGGGGGCGATAGACGCGAAATCCTGCTCGATATCCCAAGGGCATCCTGTTTGCGGGTCGCGCAATGCACGCATGATCGCGCGCAGGCGTGTCAAGCTGCCATCGGGTTGGAAAATCAGCGGATCATGGTCTGGCATGCGGCACTCCGTTCCGTGGGTTGCGCCCGTGTCGTGTGGTTGTGTTACAGCGCGGCGGTTGTGTGTCCAGCCCAAAGATTGCGCGCGCTGGCCAGCACGACGATCAGCAGCGCGACCGATGTGGCCCCAAGGATCAACGCGCTGCCCCCAAGATTGGCCACCAGCACCCCGATGAATGCCCAGATAACGGCAACGCCGTAATCGGGGCTGTCAGGGCGGCGTGCCAGCACCCACACAGCCAGCGCCGTGGCCCCTGCCAGTGCGAGAATGGCCGCCCATTGCGATGACGCCAACCCGTACCCGCCCAGTGATACCCCAAGCGAGACATGCGCCGCCGCCGTCAGCCAGCCTGCATAAAGTCCAACAGGGGCCTGAAGCACCCAGCGGTCGCGCACTGGGGCGCGCAGCAGCGCTTGAATGGCAAAAAACAGCATCCAGAAAATAAGCACGGTTGCAGCAACAGGCGAAACCCCCGCCACCCATAACCACAACGCCCCCGGCCCAAGGCTAAGGATCATGGGCAGTTGCACGCGGTGCCAGCCGTCATCCTGCCTGCGCGCATAGACCCCGACAATAGCAAACACCGCCAGCCACAGGTAAATGATGCCCCAGATCGCGAAGGCATACCCCGCTGGCTGAACCGGCGGGTCGACCTGCGGGACAGGAAAACGCTGCGGGTCAAACCCGCTGAACGGGTCTGTCACATAGGGTGACAACACGAAAGCCGCCGTTGCAAGCAAGGTCAGGGTTGGCAGAAACTGTTTCATCCCCAAGACCTAACCTTTCATATGGGTGGATTCCAGTGTGCATATAAAAACGCCGCCCATCGGGGCGGCGTTTTTGTCGTTCATGTGCAAATATCAGCGGTTTTCGATTTCGGCATAGTCGCGGCGTGGTGCGCCGGTGTAGCGCTGGCGCGGACGGCCGATTTTCTGTTCGGGGTCGCTGATCATTTCCTTCCACTGCGAAATCCAGCCGACCGTGCGCGACAGCGCGAAAATTGGCGTGAACATGGATGTGGGGAACCCCATCGCTTCCAGAATGATGCCGGAATAGAAATCGACATTCGGATACAGCTTCTTGCTGACGAAATACTCATCCTCCAGCGCGATGCGTTCCAGTTCCTTCGCAACTTTCAGCGTCTCGTTGTCTTCGATACCCAGCAGCCCCAGCACTTCGTCTGCGGATTGCTTCATCACCTTCGCGCGCGGGTCGAAATTCTTGTAGACGCGGTGCCCGAAGCCCATCAGGCGGAAGGGGTCATCCTTGTCCTTGGCGCGGGCAATGAATTCGGGAATGCGGTCAACCGTGCCGATTTCACGCAGCATTTCAAGGCAGGCCTGGTTTGCACCACCATGCGCCGGCCCCCAAAGGCACGCGATCCCCGCAGCGATAGAGGCGAACGGGTTTGCCCCCGAACTGGAGGCCAGCCGCACCGTCGATGTGGAGGCGTTCTGTTCATGGTCGGCATGCAGCATCATGATCCGGTCCATCGCGCGGCTCAGGATCGGGTCAACAACATATTCTTCTGCGGGCACGGCAAAGCACATATGCAGGAAGTTTCCTGCATAATCGAGGCTGTTTTTTGGGTAAACGAAGGGCTGCCCGACCGAGTATTTATAGGCCATCGCAGCAATCGTCGGCATTTTCGCGATCATGCGAATCGCGGCCACTTCGCGTTGCCACGGGTCATTGATATCGGTGGAATCGTGATAGAATGCGGACATTGCCCCAACGACGCCCACCATGATGGCCATCGGGTGCGCATCGCGGCGGAAACCACGGAAGAAATACTGCATCTGTTCGTGGATCATCGTGTGACGGGTCACGCGGCTTTCGAAATCTTCCAGATCGGCCGCAGATGGCAGTTCCCCGTAAAGCAGCAAGTAGCAGCATTCCAGAAAATGCGATTTTTCCGCCAGCTGTTCAATCGGATAGCCGCGATACAGCAATTCGCCTTCGTCACCGTCGATATAGGTGATGGTCGATGAACAAGCCGCTGTTGATGTGAAGCCGGGGTCATAGGTGAAGACATCGCCCTGCGCATACAGTTTGCGAATATCCAGCACATCGGGGCCGACCGACGGTTTCATGATCGGCAGTTCGATTTCCTTGTCGCCTATGGTCAGCTTTGCAGATTCGGTACTATTCGCCATTGCGCATCCTTTCCCTGTTGCCTGCGGGCAAGGCACCTCGCAGACGATCCCTGACCGCGGCTTTCGGGGCAATATGGCCCTGTCCGCTCAAGTCGTTCCATCCTGAATGCGGGCAAGCGATTCCTCGCGGCCCAGCACAATCATCATGTCGAAAACACTCGGACTGCTGGTTCGCCCTGCCAGCGCAGCGCGAAGGGGTTGCGCAATCTTGCCCAAACCCAGGCCGTGTGCCTCTGCTGTTTCCTTGATAATGTCCTCAAGTATAGTCCGGTCCCACGTAGCAGTTTGCAGGCGCGGCGTCAATTCCCTCAGTATACCACGGGATACATCATCAAGGGAATTGGCCGCTTTCTCGTCCAGTTCAAGCGGACGTTCTGCCAAAATAAAATGTGCTTTCTCAATAAGTTGGTTAAATCCTTTCGCCTTCTCCTTGACCAGTGGCATGGCCGCCGCCAGACCGGAAATCTGTGCCGGAGTCAGGTCGGGCACGCCTGTGACCTTCAGGAATGCAAGAAGTTCTTGCAGCAGTGCAGCATTGTCCGCCACACTCATGTGTTGGGCGGTCAGATGGTCCAGTTTCTTGAAGTCCAGACGTGCCGGTGATTTGCCGATTCCCCCAAGGTCGAACCAGTCTTTTGCCTGATCATCGGTAAAGAATTCATTATCACCATGGCCCCAGCCAAGGCGCGTCAGGTAATTGCGCATCGCAGCCGCCGGATACCCCATACGCTGGTACTCCTCGACCCCAAGCGCGCCATGACGTTTGGACAGCTTCTTGCCATCGGGGCCGTGTATCAGCGGAATATGCGCCCAGACCGGCACATCCCAGCCCATTGCATGATAGACCAGCATCTGGCGGGCGGCGTTGTTCAGGTGGTCATCGCCGCGAATGATATGCGTGACGCCCATGTCATGGTCATCCACGACCACGGCCAGCATATATGTGGGCGTCCCGTCTGACCGCAGCACGATCATATCGTCCAGCTGGTCATTGCCAATGCGGACATTGCCTTGCACCTGATCGGCGATCACGGTTTGCCCGTCACGCGGGGCCTTGACGCGAATGACATAGGGCGCATCGGGATGGGTGGCGGCATCTGCGTCGCGCCATGGCGATTGATACAGCGTGGATTTGCCATCGGCGCGGGCGTTTTCGCGAAACGCCTCAATCTCCTCCTGCGTGGCAAAGCATTTATAGGCGTGGCCGCTGTCCAGCATCTGGTGGGCGACCTGCGCGTGACGATCCGCGCGTGCGGCCTGACTGACGGGGTCCCCGTCCCAGTCCAGCCCCAGCCATGTCAGCCCTGCCAGAATCGCTGCTGTGGCCTCGGGTGTGGATCGGGCGCGGTCGGTATCTTCGATGCGCAGCAGGAATTTTCCGCCCCGTCCGCGCGCATAAAGCCAGTTGAACAACGCTGTCCGCGCCCCCCCGATATGCAGGAAACCCGTGGGCGAGGGGGCAAAGCGTGTGACAACGGGCGGATTGGACATCGGATTTTTACCTTTTGGTAACTATGTGGCGGCAGGATCACCCGTGGTTCTAGGCAAGGTCAGGGGTGGAAACAAGGGTGCATATGCTGACCTTTTCAGTCAACCGGCCTTTGGCGCTGCTTTCTGCCTTGCGCATGGCGATCGCGTTGCAGCGCGGGCATCTGTTCTTGTTCGTGCCGGTGTGCCTTGCAATGGGAATCGGGGCCTATTTCGCCTTGCCGCGCGACCCTGCCGGTGTTGAATGGGCGCTTCTGGTGGCGGTTGTGGCAGGCGGGGCCGCGTCACTGCGGTTTATGGCAGAAGATATCGCCCCGTTTGCGGTTGCGGTGGTGCTGGTCTGTGCGGGTATGCTGGTGGCCGGTTTGCGCGTGTATATGGTGTCTGCACCCGTTCTGTCATTCCGGTTTTACGGCGCGATAGAGGGGCGGATTGTCAAGATTGACCGATCCGCCAGTGATGCGCTGCGCCTGACACTGGATCAGGTTGTTCTGGAAGGGGTGGAGCCGTTGCGAACACCCGCGCGTGTGCGCGTCAGCCTGCACGGGGATCAAGGGTATATCGACCCTGCGCCGGGCCTGCGGGTCATGTTGACAGGCCACCTTTCGCCGCCACCTGCGCCGTCCGAACCCGGCGGGTTCGATTTCCGGCGCCTTGCATGGTTCGAGAGGTTGGGCGCTGTGGGCTACACGCGCAGTCCGGTTCTGGCCCGCGCCCCGCCGCAGGACGGTGCTGCGGGGTTGCGAATTCACCGCCTGCGCATGCAGATATCCGGCGCTGTTCTAACCCGCTTGCCCGGTGACGCGGGCGGGTTTGCAAGTGCGATCCTGACAGGCGACAGGTCTGGCATCAGCCAGTCGCGGCTGGAGGAATTGCGTCAGTCCAATCTGGCGCATCTGCTGGCCATATCGGGGCTGCATATGGGGTTGTTGACGGGGTTTGTCTTCATGCTGTTGCGGTTGTTGATGGCGCTGGTGCCATGGTTCGCGCTGCGCGCCCCCACGCGGAAACTGGCCGCATTGGGCGCGTTGGGCGCAGGGGCGTTCTATCTTGCGCTGTCGGGCGGGAATGTCGCCACGGAACGCGCCTTTATCATGGTGGCGGTCATGTTCTGCGCGATCCTGCTGGACCGGCGCGCCATTTCCTTGCGGTCCGTTGCGATGGCCGCACTTCTGATTCTGCTGTTGCGCCCCGAGGCACTGGTTCAGGCCGGTTTCCAGATGAGCTTTGCCGCGACCATCGCCTTGGTGGCCGTTTTTCGCGCACTAAGCGCAGAGCGCGAATGGCGCCGGTCAATTCCGCGCTGGTTGTGGCCCGTTGTCAGTGTCATAATCTGTTCCATGGTGGCGGGTATTGCAACGGCGCCCGTGTCCGCGGCCAGTTTCAACCGGTTGGCGGAATACGGGCTGATTGCCAATCTGGCCGCGGTGCCGTTGATGGGGCTGGTTATTATGCCGGCCGCAGTTCTGGCGGCCCTTCTGGCCCCGTTCGGGCTGGAATGGATTGGCCTGCGGATCATGGAACCTGCAATCTTGTGGATATTGCGCGTCGCGCAAACCGTCAGCGGGTTTGATGGCGCGGTCATGCCTGTGGTGCAGCCCGCGCCTTGGGTTTTGCCGGTCATGGCGCTGGGCGGGGTATGGGTGGTCATCTGGCGCGGGCGGGGCGCATGGCTTGGGGTCTTGGCGATGTCCATTGCCTTGTTCGGGTGGGTGCAGGCAAGCGGCCGCCCCGATCTGCTGATTTCCGGTGACGGGGCCGCGCTGGGCCTGTTGGGGGATGGCGGGCGCATGATCAGCCGCGACAGGGCAGGGGCGTTTGCCGTGCAAAGCTGGTTGCAGGCAGACGGGGATATCGGCGCGCAGCAAGACGCGTTCGCGCGATCAGGTCTGCGCGATCCGCGCGACCCTGTGGTGCATTTGCGCAGCAATGGACTGGATGTGGTGCATCTTGTGGGCGCGCGCGGGCTGGATGCCCTTGCGCAACTGTGCCTGGAGGGGCGAATTATCGTCACATCGGCACAACCTGAGACCGCAGTTCAGGGCGCATGCCAGTTGATAACCCCGCGTGACCTGCGTGTCAGCGGGGCCATGGCAATCAGCCTTCATGCCAGCGGGCATTTGGTCCAGCGCGATGTCAGACAGGCCAGTGGCCAGCGGCCATGGACGGGTGATTAAAGTATCCGCCTTGGATAAGACGGATACCCAAGCCAAACGCAGGAAACGGCTGCGGTCACGGGCTATCTGGTTCTGGCAGGCAAGGCGGGTGCCAGGATACCGCCGATGCGCGCCAGACAGGTCTCAGGCGTTTGCTTCGCGAATCTTCTCGGCGGCGTCCTTGTCATAGGTGACGCCCTTGGCCTCGAACAGCTGGTCCAGTTCGCCCGAAAGGGTCATTTCGGTGATAATATCACAGCCGCCCACGAATTCGCCTTTTACATAAAGTTGCGGAATGGTGGGCCAGTCCGAATAATCCTTGATGCCCTGACGAATGGCGTCATCGGCAAGGACGTTCACATCGGCATATTCAACGCCCATGAAATTCAGAACGCCCGCCACGCGGCTGGAAAACCCGCATTGTGGCATCGTCTTGGTGCCTTTCATATAAAGCACGACGTCATTGCTTTCGACGGTTTGCTTGATCGTGTCTTGCGCGCTCATGGTGTGGTGGTCCTTTCAGGTATCAGTCGGGGGCTTTGGTTGTCAGGGCAAGGGCGTGCAATTCGCCATGGTTGCCATCCATCTTGCCCTTCAGCGCGGCATAAACGGCGCGTTGCTGTTGCACGCGGTTCAAGCCCCGGAAGCTGGCGTCAATAACTTCGGCTGCGTAGTGGTTGCCGTCACCGGCAAGGTCTGTGATCGTGACTTGTGCGTCGGGAAAGCCTTCTTTCAAAAGGGTTTCCAGTTCTTCGGCAGTGATGGCCATCTTGTGTCCCCGTTTGTCTTTTGCAGAAGGTAATCCCCGTGTGTGCGGGAATCAAGCGTCACCGATCGCGCGGCCAAAAGCGGTTTTATAGAGTGTGTCCAGTTCTGCCAGCGGTGCGCTGTCCTTGCCGAATGTCACTGACTCGCCGCCGAACCGGCCCATATGGGCAATGCTTACACCGGCCTGACCTGCGGCCACCATCAGTGCCTCGGCCTGATCGAAGCTGCAGGCCAGCAGATAGCGGGCCTGATCCTCGCCGAACAGGGTTGCGATGTTGTCGCTGTCCAGTGTCACGCCAAGCCCTGCCGCCGCCGCCATTTCAAATGCCGCAAGCGCAAGCCCGCCATCCGACAGGTCGCTGGCCGCCTTGACCAACTGGCGGTTCTCGCGCAGGAACTCGCCGTTGCGGCGTTCCATGTCCAGATCGACATGCGGCGCGTCGCCCTGCTCCAGCCCGAATGCTTCGGCCAGCAGGGCGGACTGGCCCAGATGGCCCTGTGTGTCACCGATAACCAGCACCAGATCGCCATCTTCCGGCAGGCCCGCGATCAGATTGTCCACATGCTCGATCAACCCCACGGCGCCGATGGTGGGGGTGGGCAATATGGGCTGGCCGTCGGTTTCATTGTAAAGCGACACGTTGCCTGACACGATGGGCATGTCCAACGCCGCACAAGCCGCGCCGATACCCTTGATGGCCCCCACGAACTGGCCCATTATTTCGGGCTTTTCAGGGTTGCCGAAATTCAGGTTGTCGGTCGTGGCCAGCGGTTTCGCGCCAACAGCTGTCAGGTTGCGATAGGCTTCTGCAACAGCTTGCTTGCCGCCCTCGAACGGGTTGGCACGCACATAGCGCGGGGTCACGTCACTGGTAAATGCTAGGGCCTTGTCGGTGCCATGCACCCGCACCACACCCGCCCCAAGGCCCGGCGCGCGCACTGTGTCGGCCATGACCATTGTGTCATATTGTTCCCACACCCACGCCTTGTGGGCATAGCTGGGGGACGCGATCAGGGCGCGCAATCCGTCCATTGCGGAAATTTCGGGAATGTCGCCCAAGGTGGCAGGCACCGGCGTCTCAACCCATGGACGGTCATATTCCGGCGCGCTGGAGGCAAGTTTCGACAGCGGCAGATCGGCCCTTGTTTCATTGCCCTGCAAAATCAGGAAGCGGTCTTCGGCTATGGTTTCGCCGACGATGGCAAAATCCAGATCCCATTTCTCGAAAATCGCGCGCGCCTGTGCCTCCATTGATGGTTTCAGCACCATCAACATGCGTTCCTGACTTTCCGACAGCATCATTTCATAGGCTGTCATGCCGGTTTCGCGGCAGGGCACGCGGTCCAGTTCCAGCTTGATGCCCAAACCGCCCTTGTCGCCCATTTCCACCGCAGAACAGGTCAGACCGGCCGCGCCCATGTCCTGAATGGAAATCACTGCGCCCGATGCCATAAGTTCAAGGCAGGCTTCCAGCAGGCGTTTTTCTGTGAACGGGTCACCGACCTGAACAGTGGGGCGTTTTTCCTCGATCGTGTCGTCAAATTCCGCGCTGGCCATGGTGGCCCCGCCGACACCGTCACGACCGGTTTTTGCGCCCAGATAGACCACGGGCATGCCCACACCGCTGGCGGCAGAGTAGAAAATCTCGTTCGCATTGGCCAGACCGGCAGCAAAAGCGTTCACAAGGCAGTTGCCGTTATAGGCGGGATGAAAGCGCACCTCGCCGCCCACGGTTGGCACGCCAAACGCGTTGCCATAGCCGCCCACACCCTCGACCACGCCACGCACCAGGTGCGGGGTTTTGGGGTGGGACGGTTCCCCGAAGGACAGCGCGTTCATGGCCGCGATGGGGCGTGCGCCCATGGTGAACACGTCGCGCAGAATGCCGCCCACGCCGGTGGCCGCACCCTGATAGGGTTCGATATAGCTGGGGTGGTTGTGGCTTTCCATTTTGAAGATCACGGCCTGCCCGTCGCCGATATCGACCACGCCCGCATTTTCACCGGGGCCGCAAATGACCTGCGGGCCGGTTGTGGGCAAGGTGCGCAACCATTTCTTGGAGGATTTGTAGGAACAATGTTCGTTCCACATGGCGGAAAAAATGCCCAGTTCCGTAAATGTCGGTTCACGTCCGATAATATCCAGAATGCGGTCATATTCGTCAGCGCTAAGGCCATGCGCGGCAATCAGGTCGGGGGTGATGGCGGGTTCGGTCATATATGGGCACCTTCGGGCAGGGCGAAAACGTAAAGCCCGCGCCAATGTCGGGCCGTTGCCCCCACTTACGGCAAAGGGGTGCGATGCGAAAGAGGGCAGCTTTGCGAACTGTGCCTGCAGGGGGTGAAACTGTGGCGAATACGCAAAAATACACGCATAAAGCGAAAAGCGACAGGGCGGACAGGGGGGTGCCTGCTGTGCTGAAGGCTTGTGCATGCGGCATATTTTCTTGGCACGCGGAAATTTATTGCCTGCCGGAATCGCCCGAGGCGGCCGGAAATCAATGCAGAAAGCCCTGCGAAAACGGCAAAAAAAAGGGCCGAGCGCGAAGCTCGGCCTAAGTCCAACAGGGAGGTAAGGTGCGAGCGATACACTCAAACACCTTGTCCAATAGATAGGTTATTGCCTATGCATTACGCAAGTTAAATTGCTTTGCGTGTGCAACATTGCCGCCATGCGTTGCGCACATGCCTCATATTGCCGGGGCCTTTGCTGGCCTAGACTTGGCGCGCCCGTCTGTAGGCCACAATTTCCTCGACCACGAAGTCGCGAAACGCGGATATGCGGCGCGAATGGCGCAGCTCTTCTGGATAGGCCAGAAATACCGGAATATCGCCGCTGGCAATATCCGGCAGGACATGAACCAGTTCTGGAAAATCCTCGCTGACGTAATCGGGCAGCACACCGATGCCCAGATGGTTCAGAACGGCTTGCAGCACGCCAAAATAGTTATTCACCGTGAAACTTGACCGCGTGGGTTGCGCTGTCAATTCCCGTATAAGTTGAGCGCCCGCGCTGACCTGTGCAGACGTGATGTTTTGCGACACAAGCCTGAAATCCTTCAGATCTTCCAGTTTTTGCGGTGTGCCATGGGCGCGCAAATATTCCGAACTGGCAAAAAGCCGCATATTGACGGTCATCAACCGTTTGCGGATCAGGTCGGCCTGACTGGGTTCTTTCATGCGGATTGCGATATCGGCCTCGCGCATGGGCAAATCCAGCACGCGTTCCTCCAGCATCAGGTCGATGCGCAGATCGGGGTATTGTGCATAAAGTGATGTCAGGCGCGGCGCCAGAAACAACGTCCCGAACCCCGTGGTGCTGGTCACACGCAAATCGCCGTATACTTCATCTTCCGCATCGCGGATCCGCGCGGCGGCTGTTTCCAGTTGCCTGCTCATGGATTTGGTTGCGTCAAACAGCAATTCGCCCTGCTCCGTCAGAATCAGCCCGCGGGCATGACGATGGAACAGGACTGTATCCAGCCCTTCTTCCAGCGCGCGAATCTGGCGGCTGACGGCGGATTGGGACAGTTGCAGCGTGTCACCTGCATGCGTCAGGCTGCCTGCATCCGCCACAGCGTGAAATATTCTTAGCTTGTCCCAGTCCATTTCAAAAGTTCCATACCGATGTTTGCGCAAAAGCAGATGATTCGTTCTAAGGGCTTTTCGTCCATCACAAAAGCGCTGAATCGTCCAGATTTCACTTTGTAGGTCAGAAATATTGACCTATGATTGATTCATACGCAACTTTGCTGGGAGGTGCAGATGGGGCGGCAGGATATTTCGTTGAACGACCGGTTCGACATGACGAAATCACCCGTTTTGCTGAATGGAACGCAGGCGATGGTGCGACTGATGTTGCAACAGGCCGCGCGCGACCAACAGGCCGGGCTGAACACTGCGGGTTATGTTACCGGCTATCGCGGGTCGCCTTTGGGCGCGGTCGACCAGCAGATGAACCGTGCAAAAGCGCTGTTGGACGCGGCAAATATCCGCTTTCAGGAAGGGCTGAACGAAGACCTTGCGGCCACAGCGCTGTGGGGTTGCCAGCAGGCCGAATTGCGCGGCGAGGGGCGCTTTGACGGTGTTTTCGGGCTTTGGTATGGCAAGGGGCCGGGCGTGGACCGCAGCGGCGATGTGTTTCGTCACGCCAATATGGCGGGAACATCACCCCATGGCGGGGTTCTGGTCGCGATGGGGGACGACCACACCGGCGAATCCTCGACCACGTTGCACCAGTCCGACTGGGCCATGGTCGATGCCTATATCCCGGTATTGTCGCCCGCAGGTGTGCAGGAAGTGCTGGATTTCGGCCATTACGGTTATGCGCTGTCACGCTATGCAGGCGTCTGGGTCGGGTTGAAAACGATGAAAGACACGGTCGAGGCGACTGCGGTGGTTGATGGCAACCCGCACCGGATGCAGTTTGTCACGCCTGAACTGGCCTTGCCGGATGGGGGCTTGAATATCCGGCTGGTGGACACACCAGTGGCGCAGGAAACGCGCATGATCGACCACAAGCGTTTTGCCGCAGAAGCGTTTTCGCGCGCCAATCGCATGGACCGCCGTGTGCTGGGCAAACCGGGTGCCAAGATCGGTTTTGTTGCCGCGGGCAAGAACTGGCTGGACCTTGTTCATGCGCTGAACCTGCTGGGCATTGGCGCACAGGAGGCCGCGCGTCTGGGCCTGACGACCTACAAGGTCGGGCAGGCATGGCCGCTGGATATGGAAAGTTTCCATGAATGGGCCGAGGGGTTGGAGCTGATTGTCGTTATTGAGGAAAAGCGCAAGCTGATCGAGGTTCAGGTCAAGGAAGCAATATTCGATGACCGGCGCGGCCGCCGTGTCTATGGCTGGCACAAGGGCGACACATGGGAACACGGGCGACAGGTGGAACTGTTTCCCACCCGCTATGCGCTGGACCCGATCATGATTGCCGAACGTCTGGGCCAGATATTGATTGAAGAAGGGCGCGGCACGGACAGCGTGAAGGCGGGCCTTGCCATGCTGGCCGATGCGCGACGCGCCGACAATGCGCCCGATCTGGCCGCGCGGCTGCCGTATTATTGTTCGGGCTGTCCGCACAACACCTCGACCAAGGTTCCGGATGGGCACCGCGCCTATGCGGGCATTGGCTGTCACTACATGGTGCAATGGATGGACCGCAACACCGTGGGTTTCACCCAGATGGGCGGTGAAGGCGCAAACTGGATTGGCGAGGCGCCGTTTTCCACACGCTCCCATGTGTTCCAGAATCTGGGCGATGGCACCTATAACCATTCCGGCGTGCAGGCCATTCGCGCGGCCCTGGCTGCGGGCACGAATATTACCTACAAGATCCTGTATAATGATGCTGTTGCCATGACCGGCGGGCAAAAGAACGAAGGCGGTTTGTCGCCGCACCAGATCGCGCATGAACTGGCCGCGATGGGCGTGCGCAAGATTGACGTGGTGTTTGACGAAAAGGAAGAACCGCACCGTGCGGATTTTCCCAAATCGGCAGGCTGGCACCCCCGCGCGGATTTAGATGCCGTGCAACGCGATTGCGCCACCCATCAGGGCGTTTCCGCCATCATCTATGTGCAGACCTGCGCCGCCGAAAAGCGCAGGCGCCGCAAACGTGGCGAATTTCCCGACCCTGACACGCGCGTGTTCATCAATACCGACATTTGCGAAGGCTGCGGGGATTGCGGCGTGCAGTCAAACTGCGTGTCCATCGTGCCTGTGGAAACCGATCTGGGGCGCAAACGCGCGATTGACCAGTCGTCATGCAACAAGGATTTTTCCTGCCTGAAGGGGTTTTGCCCGTCCTTTGTCACGCTGGAAGGCGCGAAGGTCCGGCGTGCGGCATCCCAATCGGTCGATTTGCCGAAGCTGGCAGACCCTGTGCTGCCCGAAATCGACGGCACGCATAACATTGTCATCACTGGCGTGGGGGGCACTGGCGTTGTGACAATTGGCGCAATCCTGTCGATGGCCGCGCATATCGACGGCAAGGGCGCGGGCATGATCGAAATGGCGGGACTGGCCCAGAAGGGCGGCGCGGTGCATATACATTGCCGCATCGCGAATGCGCCCGAAGATATCAGCGCGATTCGTGTGGCCGTGGGCGAGGCGCATTGCGTCATTGGCGGTGATCTGGTGGTAACGGCAGGTGCAAAAACACTGGGCCTTATGCGCAGCGGCCAGACGGGGGCGGCTGTGAACACCCATGAAATCATCACCGGCGATTTTACCCGCAACACCGAATTCCGCATTCCGGGCGCTGATCTGCAAATGGCGCTTCAGGCGCGGCTTGGCGACAATCTGCACCTGTTTGATTATTCGGAACTTGCCAGACGGCTTCTGGGCGACAGCATCTATTCCAACATGATCGCACTGGGCGCAGCGTGGCAGATGGGGCTTGTGCCCCTGTCCGAGGGCGCGATTTTGCAGGCCATCACCTTGAACAAGGCGGCAGTGGACGGCAACACCCGTGCGTTTGCGCTGGGGCGCTGGGCTGTTGTCCACCCGAAAGCTGCCGCAAAAACGCTGGCTGATACGGTCGTGGCCAAGCCCAAATCGCTGGATGAACATATTGCACTGCGAGAGGCGCATCTGACGGCCTATCAGTCCAAACGCCTTGCAAAACGCTTCCGCAAGCTGGTGGATCAGGCCCCTGATGCGCGCCTGCGCGAAGCGGTGGCCAAGGGCTATCACAAACTTCTGGCCTATAAGGACGAATACGAGGTGGCGCGCCTGCATCTGCAAACGCTGGCCAAGGCGCGCGCGGAATTCGACGGCGATTTCACGCCCCGCTTTCATCTGGCCCCGCCGCTGCTGTCGCGCATGGGGTCTGATGGCCGTCCGCGCAAGCGCAGTTTCGGGCCATGGATCATGCGCGGGTTTGCCCTTCTCGCGCGGCTCAGGGTCTTGCGCGGCACGGTGTTCGACCCACTCGGCACCACGGCCGAGCGCCGCATGGAGCGTCAGTTGATCCGCGAGTATGAGGCGCTGATGTCGCGCATTCTGGCAGATGTGACCCCCGACAGGCATGATATCGCTGTGCAACTGGCGGAACTGCCCTTGCAAATTCGCGGCTTCGGGCCGGTCAAACACCGCAATGCGGATGCGGCCGCGCAGCGCAGGGCCGAATTGCTTGCGGAATTTGACGCGCCAGCCGACCGCGTTGCGGCACAATAGGCGCGAACAGGCTGGATTTCTGCCTGCGCCGGACGTATGCAGGTTGAAATTCATGACTGTGGGGCAGGTGCATGGCCGTTGGCGTATTCGATTCTGGATTGGGCGGGTTGACTGTTCTGGGCGCAGTGACCGAACGCATGCCGGATGTGCCCTTCGTGTATCTGGGTGACAATGCCCACACACCTTATGGTGTGCGCGATGCCGATGACATCTATGCGCTGACCTGCGCAGGCGTGGAACGGCTTTGGGATGAAGGCTGCGATCTGGTGATTCTGGCCTGCAACACCGCATCTGCGGCGGCGCTGAAGCGGATGCAGGAAACCTGGGTGCCCGAACATAAGCGCGTTCTGGGTGTGTTTGTGCCGCTGATCGAGGCATTGACCGAACGCGGCTGGGGCGACAACTCCCCGCCCCGCGAAGTCGCGGTCAAGCATGTGGCGCTGTTTGCCACGCCTGCCACAGTGTCCAGCCGCGCCTTCCAGCGTGAACTGGCCTTCCGGGCCATCGGTGTCGATGTCGAGGCCCAGCCTTGCGGCGGTGTGGTCGATGCCATCGAACAAGGGGACATGCAACTGGCCGAAGCGCTGGTGCATTCCCATGTCGAGGCACTTTTGCGCCGCATGCCCCGCCCCGAGGCCGCCGTTCTGGGCTGCACGCATTATCCGCTGGTTGAACATGCCTTTCGCGAAGCGCTGGGTGCGGGGGTTGATGTGTATTCGCAACCCAATCTGGTGGCCGCCAGCCTTGATGACTACCTGACCCGCCGCCCCGAAATGATCGGGGCAGGCAAGGACAGCGCCTTTCTGACCACAGGTGATCCGGTCAATGTCTCGCGCAAGGCCACGCAGTTCTTGCGACGACAGATCACGTTTCGGGGCGCATAACGCGCGCTGTTTCATCTTGCCCCAAATACTCCCCGCGCGGAGCGCGCCTGTTTCTGAAACGCTTGCCTTCGCACACCCACTACACAGGGAACCTGAACCATGACCAAATCCATCGCCATCCTTGGTGCGTCTGGCTATACGGGCGCCGAACTCGTGCGCCTGATTTCCACCCATCCGGACATGAAGATTGCCGCGCTGACAGGGGAACGCAAGGCAGGCCAGCCCATGGCGCAGGTTTTTCCGTTCCTGCGTCATCTGGACCTGCCGGACCTGTGCCGGATCGAGGATGTGGACTTTTCACGCATTGATCTGGCATTTTGCGCGCTGCCGCATGCGACATCGCAGGCGGTCATCAAGGAATTGCCGCGCGATCTGAAAATCGTGGACCTGTCTGCCGATTTCCGCCTGCGCGATGTTGCCGATTATGAAAAATGGTATGGCCAGCCCCATGCCGCGCCCGATTTGCAGCGCGAGGCGGTCTACGGTCTGACGGAATTCTACCGCGAGGAGATTCGCGCCGCGCGGTTGGTGGCGGGCACGGGCTGCAATGCCGCCACGGGGCAATATATCCTGCGTCCGCTGATTGAAGCGGGGGTAATCGATCTTGACCGCATCATTCTGGACCTGAAATGCGGGGTCAGCGGGGCAGGGCGCGCGCTGAAGGAAAACCTGCTGCATGCCGAATTGTCCGAAGGCACGCAGGCCTATGCGGTCGGGGGCACACACCGCCATTTGGGCGAGTTTGATCAGGAATTCAGCCGCATCGCGGGCCGCCCTGTGCATATCCAGTTCACACCGCATTTGCTGCCGATGAATCGCGGTATTCTGGCCACGGCGTGGCTGGACGGGGACAGCTCGCGCATTCACGAAGTTTTGCAGGCCCGATATTGCGCTGAATCAATGATTCATGTGCTACCTTTTGGCACAACACCATCGACTCATGATGTGCGCGGATCAAATTTCGTGCATATCGGGGTTGTCGGGGATCGCATTCCCGGCCGCGCCTTGGTGGTTGCTGCACTGGATAACCTGTGCAAGGGATCATCGGGGCAGGCCATTCAGAACGCGAACCTGATGCTTGGTCTGGAAGAGGGGGCGGGCCTGATGGGCGCACCGCTTTTCCCATGAAATGAGGTTACGATGAAAAGCCTGAAGAAGAAACGCCGGATACAGATCATTATGGTTGCCGCCGTGGCACTGGCGTTTTCGACGGCATTAATCGGCTATGCCATGCGCGACGGGATAAACTTCTTCCGCTCGCCGTCTGAAGTGCTGGCCGCGCCCCCGCCCCCCAACGAGGTGTTTCGCATCGGCGGGCTGGTCGAGGCGGGGTCAATCATTCGCGGGCAGTCGGATACCGTCATTTTTCGCGTAACCGACGGACCCGCTTCGGTCGAGGTGCGCTATCGCGGTATTTTGCCGGACCTGTTCACGGAAAACGAAGGTATGGTCGGGACTGGCCGGTTTGTTGACGGCGTATTCCAGGCCAGCGAAATTCTGGCAAAGCATGATGAAACCTACATGCCGCGCGAAGTTATGGAAGCGCTGCAGGATATGGGCGAATGGAAAGGCCCTGATCCGCAAAGCTAGCTTTGTATACCCAGCGCAAAGCCCGCACCTGCGGGCCGCGTGTGACCTGACGCGGCCAATCGCACCTGCATAAAACCCGCGCTATCTGCGGGCCGATATACTGTGTTGCTGCCACCTTGATTACAGGGTCTCTGGGGGGCATTGCGCGAAGGGCAGCGACGTCCCGCTACGTCCTGTTCAAGCGCACTGGCCTTACGGTATCGGTCGCGGATCTGTAACCGGCTTTCCCTTGACCGAGATGATCTGCCCTGCTGCGGCGCGGGCGTCCTCATAATCATGGGTAACAAGGATCACCGGCAGGTTGCGCGCGCGGGCGCGGTCGAACACGAACCGGCGCATACTGGCGCGCATGTCGCTGTCCAGACTCGAAAACGGCTCGTCCAGCAGAAGCGCGCGGGGGGCTGACAACAGGCTGCGCATCAGCGCCACGCGCGCGCGCTGCCCGCCTGACAATGTGGCCGGATCACGCGCCCCCATGCCGGTCAGTCCCGCCTCAACCAAGGCGGTGTCAATCAGGCCCGCGCGGTCGGGCAGGTGTTTGGGTATCCCGAACCCAAGGTTTCCCGCGACCGACATATGCGGGAACAGAATGTCGTTCTGGAACAGAATGCCCATGCGCCGCGCATGGGTTGGAGTCTGTGTCACATTCACCCCGTCCAGCCATATCTGCCCGCGCATCCCGAAGGCGGGCGGCAACGCGCCGATCAGCGCCGCAAGCACAGTGGATTTGCCGCATCCCGACGGTCCCATGATGGTCAGCACCTCGCCGCCAGCGACTGTCAGGTCCAGTTCGGCCAGCACGCGACCGGCCAGCGTGATGCACAGGTTTTCAAGGCGCAGGGTCATGTGATGCGCATGCCTTGGCGGCGGCGGAAAAGCAAGGCAGGCAGAATAAGGGCCAGCGCGAAAACAGCCATCGGCAGGGCCATTTGCACCACTGCCCAAACCCCGATCAGGCGTCTGTTGCCCGAACTGGCCAGCGCCACCGCTTCGGTGGTCACGGTCGTCACACGCCCCGCGCCGATCAGCAGCGTGGGCAGGTATTGCGCAACCGATGTGGCGAACCCCACCGCAAACGCGATCAGCAAGGGCCGTGTCAGCATGGGCAGGCGCACAGCCCAAAGCACGCGCCACGGACCCGCACCAAGCGCTTGTGCCGCCAGTCCGGCACGCGCGTCCCATGCGCGCCATGGATCTGCCAGCGACAGATAGACATAGGGCAGCACGAACACCAGATGCAGTGCCATGACCGCCCCGCGCGACCCGTCCAGCCCCAAAAACAAGGCGAACCCTGCCAGCCCCGGCAAAAACGCGATTTGCGGTGCAATCAGCGGCAGGTAAATCAGGGCAATCACAGGGGTCTTGTACCCGCGCGCTTCGGCCTCCAGCACCGAGACGCTTAGCGCCATCGCCATGGCGGTGGCGCCTAATGCGATCAGGGCCGTGTCGCGTGTTATGGGGGCAAGGCTGCCCATCTGGCCCACCCAGTTGCGCAAACCCCAGCTTTGCGGCAGCAGGTCCGGAAAACGCCACATGCTGGCAAAGGACCACACCAGCAGGCCCGCCAGCCCCAGTGCGACCGCCCCGCCGATCAGCAGCGCCCCCATGGCGGCCAGCGGGCGCAGGCTGCGGTCCGCGATCACGCCGCGCCCGCCATCCGCCACCCAAACGCGCCCCCTGCGCGCAACCGCATGTTCCGCCAACCGCCACAGGCCCAGCACCCCCAGTACCAGCACCAGTTGCAGCACTGCCCCCGCCGCCGCCTGAAAACGCATGGACAGATCAGGGCGGGTCATCCACTCCAGAATTTGCACGGCAAGTGTCGGCGGACGCGTTGGCCCAAGGATCAGCGCGACATCCACCACAGACATGGAATAGGCCAGAACCGCATAAACCGGCAGGCGGATTTGCGGGTATACGCGCGGCAGCACGGTTTTCAGCCAGCCAGTGACGCGCCCGTACCCCAATGACCGCGCGACAAGCTGGCTGCGCAGGCTGTCGGTCTGGCCTAGTGCCGCCAGTGTCATCAACAGCAAAAACGGCACCTCTTTGATCACCAGCCCCGCGATCAGCGCCAGCCCCCACGGGTCATTGACGATCAGCAGGTCGGGCGGGCGGTCCCAGCCTGTCAGCGTGGGCGATACCGCCCGCGCCATCCAGCCCGAAGGCGCGACAAGAAAGGCCAGCCCGAACGCCGCCGCTGCGTGCGGCAGGGCCAGAAGCGGTGCCAAAGCGCGCGTGATCCAGTTGAAACTGCGTGTGCCCTGCCACGCAGCCACAATAAAGATCGTCAGGACCAGTGACAGCGCTGTGGCCGCAACGCCGGTCGTCACTGACAGGCGCATTGCCGCTGGCAGGCCAGGCCAGCCAAGGGCTGCGCGCCACGCGTCCAGCGTGACCGAATGCCCGCCCAATGCAGGCATATACCCGAAGGCCGGGCCGACCACCCCCGCAAGCCCCGCCAGCACCGGCAGGGCCAGCACCGCAATGCTGACCCATGGCACCAGCGCCCAGCCGCGGCGCGGGGCGCGCATGTTACTGCCCTGTGCCGTAGCGCGCGGCCCAGTCATCTGCGATGCGGGTCATCCATGTCGGGTGCGGCTCCAGCAGGCCCGCGCCCATCTGGTCGGGCGCAAGGGTGGCAATGCCAAGTTCCAGCGCATCCAACCGCGCGCGGTCCTGCGGGTCCAGCAAATGCAGCCCCAGAACGGTTTGAAAGCCCAGCACATCAGGGTCTTGCGCCCGCGCCTGCACCATTGGATCAAGGATCATATTTGCCAGCACCAATGCGCCCGCCTTGTTGGCCGCATTATAGGGAATGGACAGATAGGACGAATTCGCCAGTGTCCCTTCGTCAAACACATAGGTGCGCACGCTGTCTTGCAATTCGCCATCAGCTATGGCGGCGGATGCGCGCCCCGGATTGAACGCGAAGGCGATGTCGATTTCACCATCGGCCAGCAACTGCCCAAGGGCGGGTTCATTGGCAGGATAGGCACGTCCCTGCCGCCACAGATTGGGCGCAATCTCATCCAGAAAGGCCCAGAGGGGGGCTGTCACCGCATCGTAATCCACATCATCAGTGGGGGCCAGCAGGATGGCGGGATCATCCAGCACGCCATACAGCGCCTGTTTCAGGAAACTGGTGCCCAGAAAATCGGGTGGTTGCGGATAGGTGAACCGCCCCGGATTGTCCGCAATCCATGCGCGCAACGCATCCAGCGAACGCGGCGGTTCCGGCAGGGTGGCGCTGTCATATTCAAAGACCATCTGGAACATTGCCCAGGGACTGCCGAACCCCTCGACCGGCAAGGTGAAATCTACCAGAATGCTGGGGTTTGCGTCGGTATCGACCAACCCCCAGTTCGGCAGATCCTGCGCAAACGGGCCGAACAGCAGGCCCTGTTCCTTCATCGACGCGAAATTCGCCCCGTTGATCCAGATCGCGTCCACCGCGCCGCCCGTATCGCGTCCGGCACTGCGTTCGGCAATGACACGGGTGACCGCATCGGCGGTATCGGCCAGCCGCACATGTTCCAGTGTCACACCGTGGCGGGCCTGCAAATCATCCCCGACCGAGGTGATGAACGCATTGATCCGCGCATCCCCGCCCCATGCATGCCAATACACCGTCTGGCCGCGTGCCTGTTCCAGCACCATGTCCCAGTCTTTGGGGTCAATATCCTGCGCCATGACTGGGCTGTGCAGCAAACCGCCAAGACCCAGCACCGTTCCAAGTATCAAGGTTTTCATGAGATGTCCTTTTTGTCCGGTTCTTTTGTTCATATACGCACGTCGATGCAAACTGTTTCACGCAAAAAGAAATTGAAGCGCCGATCAGATGAAATATTTTGAAACATTATGTTTTGCCCGTGCGTATCACCTACAGAATACGGGACGCATGCAGGGGGATCGGCAGTGTGACGCACGCAGACAGGCCAAAGCGAATGTGCAATACTGCATGGGGCAGGGGCCTGCCCTGCGGCGCCGGCAAGGCGAAAGGCCGCTGACATGCTTGACCGTCATATCCGCCCGTTGATTGACCCGCCGCTGAACAGGATCGGCGGGCAAATCGCCAGATTGGGGTTCAGTGCGAATGCAGTTACCCTTGTGGGGCTTGCGTTCGGCATTGCGGCGGCGGTTGCGATTGTGGCGCAGGCGTATGTTGTGGCAATGCTGCTGATTGCGGCGTCGCGTCTGGCTGACGGGCTGGACGGGGCCGTGGCGCGCGCCCACGGCGTCAGCGACTTCGGCGGCTATCTTGATATCACATGCGACTATGTGTTCTATGCTGCCATCCCGCTGGCCTTTGTCATTCTGGATCCGGCCGCGCATGGCGTGGCGGGCGCGTTCTTGTTGCTGAGCTTTTATGTCAATGCCGGGTCGTTTCTGGGGTTTTCCGTTCTGGCCGAGCGCCGGAAGATGCGCAGTGATACCCATGGGGTGAAATCGCTGTATTTCACGGGCGGGCTGCTGGAAGGCACGGAAACGATCCTGTTTTTTATCGCATTGTGCCTGTTGCCCGGCTGGTTTGTGCCACTGGCCTATGCGTTCGGCGCGTTATGCCTTGTTACCGCCGTATCGCGCGTGGTGCTGGCGTGGAAACTGTTTCGGCCCGAATAAGGTTCCCGCGCATGGCGTGGCAGGGTTTCAGGACAGGCAGGGTGTCAGTCCGGTCTGGAAATGCGCTGCGACAGTCCCACGGGCGCAGACATTTCGCGCGGCATGACCAGTTTGGTCACCTGTTCGGCGATCGGCGGGACCGACAGCGGGTGCGTTGCACTTGTGTAATCTGACGGGTCGCCCAGATCGCGCCACTGCCCCTCGTGATAGACCTCCAGCGCGTTGAAGCCTGCCTTGTAATCCATCTTCGGGCTGCCGGGCACCCAGTAGCCCAGATAGACAAAGGGCAGTCCTGCGGCGCGGGCCAGTTCGATATGGTCCAGAATGATGTATTGACCCAGCGAATGCTTGTCCATGCTGGGGCTGAAGAAGGAATATACAAGGCTTAGCCCGTCATCCAGAACATCCGTCAGACAGACTGCCGACAATGCCCTGACACCGTTTTCTTCAGGCGCACGATATTCGATGACACGCGTGCGCACCGGCGTTTCCTCGACCATGGCGGCAAATTCGAACACATCCATATCGGCCATGCCGCCATCTGCATGGCGCGCGTCCAGATAATTGCGGAACAGGTCATATTGTTCCTCGGTGGCCCATGCACTGTTCACTTCCCGCATCAGCGCATTGTTGCGTTTTCGGGTGCGCCGCTGGCTGCGCGACGGCGTAAAATCGGCCACACGAATGCGCGCGGACAGACAGGCGCGGCAATCCGAACAGGATGGACGATACAGCACATTCTGCGACCGCCGGAATCCCTGCTTGGACAGAGTGTCATTCATCGCCTCTGCCTGATCGCCCTGCAATGCCGTGAACAGCTTCCGCTCCATCCGGCCCTTCAGGTAGGGGCAGGGCTGGGGCGCTGTCACATAAAATTGTGGAATTGTCGGTAGGCTATGGCGCATGAGTGTAAACTTGTTGGCAAAGGGATGACATGCACAGTAGCAAGGCTTTGCACGCAGGCCAAGTCATCATTGGTCCTATGAACTATTGCGGCGCGATCCGGTGCAGCATTGTGGTATTCAGGACAAAATCGTGTAACCCCTGACGATACGGCGTCAGCAGGATCATGACCATGGACGCAGCTTGCAGGGGGAACACGGTCCATAATCCGGTATGCATGACGCTGTACCAGAACGCCGTCATCGGGTCAGGCGTGCGCCCGTCAAGCCCCCGCCATTTCAACGCTGTTGCCATCATGCCCAATGTTGCCCCGTAACGTGCCAGCATGACAGTCCGGTACCCGATGGATGCGGTTGCAAACAGGACCGGCAGGAAAAACAGACTGACAAACAGTGTCATGACCAAGCCAACCAGCGTGATCAGCAAGGTTACGACCAGATCTATTGCCCAAGCGCCCACCCGTTTCAGCGGCACATCGGCATAGAATTCCGGTTGCATTTCGGGGTCGGGCAAACTCATTCCACAAAATCCGCGTCTGTTGCATTTGACAAGGACATAAGAACGCGCGGCTTGATAGAAAAGACATGACGCGGGGTTCCGGCAGCAGCCCACACGATTTTGAAATCCAGCAAGCGGGGGTCGATCCAGACGGGCTGCGGCGTCAGATGGCCGATCGGTGCGACACCGCCAATGGCAAATCCCGTGGACGCCCGCACAAGCGCGACATCCGCGCGCCCCAGTTCCTCGCCTGCCAGGGCAGAGGCCTTGGCGGCACAAACGCGGTTGCCCCCTGCGGTCAGAAACAGCCGCACGGCCCCCGATGACACGCCGCAAAACAGGATCGATTTGACAATCTGGTCAATCTCGCAGCCGCAGGCGGCGGCAGCTTGTTCGGCAGTGCGTGTTTCGCCAGCCTCGATAATGGTGTCGGGCAGGCCCGCATCCGACAGGGCGCGGGCCACCCGTTTCAGGGATTTGCTCATGCAGGATCAGTCCAGATTGTCCAGCACCTCGGCAAGGGTGCCGATCAACTGGTCGATATGGGCTTTTTCAATGATCAGCGGCGGGGACATGGCGATAATATCGCCGGTGGTCCGAATCAGGATACCTTTGTCATAGGCTTTCAGGAAGGCGTCAAAGGCGCGTTTGGTGGGCGCACCGGCAATCGGTTCCAGTTCCACCGCGCCGATAAGACCCATGTTGCGAATGTCGATGACATGGCGACGGCCCTTCAGGGAATGCACGGCCTCCTCCCAATAGGGGGCAAGTTCTGCCGCGCGTTCAAACAGCGCATCTTCGCGATAGGTTTCCAGCGTGGCCAGTCCCGCTGCCGATGCAATCGGGTTGCCGGAATAGGTGTAGCCGTGGAACAACTCGATCAGGTTCTCGGGGCCGGTCATGAAGGCGTCATGGATTTCAGCACTTGTCAGCACCGCACCCATGGGAATGACGCCATTGGTCAACCCCTTGGCGCAGGTAATCATATCGGGCAGGACGTCGAAATGCTGCGCGCCAAAGGGGCTGCCAAGACGGCCAAAGCCGGTGATCACCTCGTCAAAGATCAGCAAAATGCCGTGTTTGCGCGTAATCTCGCGCAGGCGCTGCAAATAGCCCTTGGGCGGGATCAGAACCCCCGTGGACCCCGCCACGGGTTCCACAATCACTGCCGCAACCGTATCGGCCCCATGCAGTGCAACGATGCGTTCCAGATCATCGGCCAGATCCGCGCCATGTTCCGGCTGGCCCTTCGACCATTGGTTTTGTGGAATATGCGTGTGGGGCAGGTGGTCGACGCCCGCCAGCATAGCGCCGAAATGGCGGCGGTTGTTGACGATCCCGCCAACGGAAATGCCGCCGAAATTCACACCGTGATAGCCGCGTTCGCGCCCGATCAGGCGCGTGCGGCTGGCGTCGCCCTTGGCGCGGTGATAGGCCAGCGCGATCTTCAGTGCGGTTTCCACGCTTTCCGAGCCGGAATTGGTGAAAAACGCATGGTCAATGCCTTCGGGCGCAAGGTCCACCAGCCGGTTCGCCAGTTCGAACGCTTTGGGGTGGCCCATCTGGAAGGCGGGGGCATAATCCAGTTCTTCTGCCTGTTTCTGGATGGCTTCGGTAATTTTCGGGCGCTTGTGGCCCGCGTTGCAGCACCACAGCCCTGCCGTGCCGTCCAGCACCTGCCGCCCGTCCGATGTGGTGTAGAACATGCCGTCTGCGGCCACCAGCATGCGCGGGGCCTGCTTGAACTGGCGGTTGGCCGTAAAGGGCATCCAGAATGCACGCAGGTCGTTTGGGGTGGGGCGGTCGAGGGCCATGGCTGTTACTCCCGTGGATTTGATCAAAAGACGCTACCAGATTTGCGCGCCATGACAAGGGGGCGAAATGGGCGGGGCGTATTGGGCGGGGCATGACCACAGGTATGGCGCAGTGTCAGACAAACACCATCAGCGCCGACAGTGCCAGCAACCCCGCCATGACCCGCATGAAGATGCGCCAGTGCTGCGGATTTCGCAAAAGCGTTGTCAGCAGCGCGCCTGCGCTGGTCCAGAACAGGCAAACCCCCAGATTGACGGAACTGAACGCAAGCCCAAGGCGCAGCCCTTCCAGCGCGGGCGTCATTCCCGCGCCATACCCCGCAGAGGCTGCGAAGGCGACCGCCCAGACCTTGGGGTTGATCCACTGGAACAGGGCCGCTTGCAACACTGTCATTGGCTGGCCGGTGTCCTGCGCGCCCGAGGCTGGCCTGCGCGTCGCGTTGAAATAGGACCATGCCATATACAGGATCCAGCCCGCGGCCAGCAGCCGCAACACCATCCCAAGCGCGGGGTTCGCAAGGATCAATGCCCCAACGCCAAGGCCTGTCACGCCCGCTGTGATGCCCACCCCGATCACCACCCCTGTCAGGTGCGGCAATGTTCGCGTGAACCCGAAACGCGCCCCCGATGCCGTCAGCATGACAACATTCGGCCCCGGAGAGAACAGGCCAAGAAAGACAAAACCGTATAGCAGCGGATCAAGCAGGGTCATGGGGGCTTTCAGACAGGGTTTCGGCAGGAAAGACAAGCGCGCCCGCAGGCATCAAGGCCGCGTTTCGCCGCGCCCTGCCGCAGAAGGGGGCGGGGTCTACTGTCCCTCAGGTGATCACATCGGGCGCATCGCGTCCTGTCCAGCGTGTGATCCCCGCAATCTGGTCGGCGGCGGCAATCACATCCGCCAGCGCGATCTGCGCATCCTGCGCCAGCGCGTCAGGCGCGGTTTCCAGCCGTTCCAGATAAACCCGCAACGTGGCCCCCGCAGTGCCGGTTCCCGACAGGCGGAACACGATCCGCACATCCCTGCTCAGGAAAATGCGGATGCCTTGCTGCGTGGAGGTGCTGCCATCAACAGGGTCGTCATAAGAAAACTCATCCGCGCGGGTGACGGTCAGGCCCGCGAAATCCTGCCCTGCAAGTGTTGGCAATGCCGCGCGCAACTGCTCCATCAGCGCGGTTGCAGCGTCCGCGTCCACTTCTTCATAATCGTGGCGGGAATAATAGTTGCGGCCATAGCGCGCCCAATGGTCGGCCATCAGGCTGGCCACGGATTTGCCGGTCTGCGCCAGAATGTTCAGCCACAGCAGCACGGCCCATAGCCCGTCCTTTTCGCGCACATGGCTTGATCCCGTTCCAGCCGATTCCTCGCCGCACAGGGTGACCTGACCTGCATCCAGCAGGTTGCCAAAGAACTTCCAGCCTGTGGGGGTTTCAAAACACGCTATGCCCTTGGCGCTGGCCACACGGTCGACCGCGCAAGAGGTGGGCATGGACCGCGCGACGCCTGCCAACCCCCCTGCATAGCCCGGCGCCAGATGGGCCAGATCGGCCAGCACAGCAAGCGAGTCGGACGGGCTGACATAGCAGTCCCGCCCGACAATCATGTTACGATCCCCGTCCCCGTCCGAGGCCGCACCGAAATCAGGGGCATCCGGCCCGTGCATGGCCGCCATCAGGTCTTTGGCCCAGATCGGGTTCGGGTCGGGGTGGCCGCCGCCAAAATCCGGCGAGGGCGTGCCATTCACCACACTGCCCGCCGCCGCGCCAAGGCGGTTTTCAAGAATTTCATGCGCATAGGGGCCAGTGACCGCATGCATCGCATCAAAACGCATGCGAAACCCGTTGTTGAACAAGCTGCGAATGGCGTCAAAGTCGAACAGGGTTTCCATCAATCCGGCATAATCGCTGATCGGGTCGACAATTTCGACCTGCATGCCCGCAAGGTCATAGGTTCCGGCTGCGTCGATGGGCACGCCAGGTGCGTCAAGAATGTGGTATTCGCCCAGGGTCTTGGTGCAGGTGAATATCTGTTCGCTGACACTCTCGGTTGCGGGGCCGCCATTGGGGCCGTTATATTTCAGGCCGAAATCCGCATCAGGGCCGCCGGGGTTATGGCTGGCCGACAGGATCAGGCCGCCATCCGCCTTGCGTTTGCGGATCAGGTGGGACGCCGCAGGTGTCGATAACAGCCCGTTCTGTCCGACAATGCAGCCCCGCGCCCCGTTCGCGGCGGCCATGCGCAAGATCACGTCAATCGCGCGGTCGTTGAAATACCGCCCGTCCCCCCCGACCACCAGTGTTTTGCCCGCGATGCCGCCGATCCCGTTGAAAATGGCCTGCACATAGTTTTCCAAGAAGGGGCTGGCCATGAAAACCGGTGTTTTCTTGCGCAAGCCCGATGTGCCGGGTTTCTGGCCATCAATGGGGGTGGTGGAAATGGTCCTGATCGTCATGCTGCACGGTCCCTTATGTATTTCAACGGCCATCACGTCCCCGCCTGTGCTGGACACCAGATTGGTAGGCGTCCGGATCATACAAGGTCAAGCGTGGCGCGCCTTCTGCCCTGAAATTGGTTAATTCCGTTTCATTTCCATGAAGGCGGGCCAAAAACATGGCATGAAACAGGTATTTGCGCGGCGCGATGCGCCGGTTGTAAAGGGGATTCGCCCGAAACGCGCACATACCTGTCGTAAACGAAAACACGCGGCAGGCTGTGGCCCCTGCCGCGTGTATGCAAACCCGTGGGGCGTCACCTGCTTCAGGCGCGCACCAAGGCCTCATAGGTTTCGGCAACCTTGCGTGTCATCTGGCCCACCTGAAAGTTATGCGGGCCGATCTGGCCCACGGGCGTCACCTCGGCGGCGGTGCCGGTCAGCCAGCATTCGGAAAAATCGGCCAGTTCTTCGGGCATGATATGGCGTTCATGCACGGTGATTCCCATGTCGCGCAGCATGGCAATAACCGTCTGGCGGGTGATCCCGTTCAAAATGGCATCGGGGATGGGGGTGTGCACCTCCCCGTCCTTGACGAAAAACACATTCGCGCCTGTCGCCTCGGCCACATAGCCGCGATAATCATAAAACAGCGCGTCCGAGCAGCCCTTCTCCTCGGCGGCGTGTTTGGACATGGTGCAGATCATATATAGGCCCGCTGCCTTGGCCGCTGTCGGGATTGTTTCGGGCGACGGGCGGCGCCATTTGGCAATATCCAGTTTCGCGCCCTGCATTTTGGCGTCACCGTAGTAGGCGCCCCATTCCCATGCCGCAATCGCCACGCGCACGGGGTTCCGGCGTGCCGCTACACCCATATCCTCGCCCGCGCCGCGCCATGCAAGGGCGCGCACATATGCGTCTGTCAGGTTGTTGGCACGCAGGACTTCGGCCTTGGCTTCTTCCAGCTGGTCCACGCTGTAGGGGATTTTCATATCCAGCAGGCGCCCGGATTCCAGCAGGCGTTCGGAATGTTCGCGGCTTTTGAAAATCTTGCCGCTATAGCAGCGCTCACCTTCGAACACAGAGGAGGCGTAGTGCATTGCATGCGTCAGAATATGCACATTGGCATCCCGCCATGGCACCATTGTGCCATCCATCCAGATCAAGCCGTCTTTGTCGTCATAAGCCCCGGCCATACATGCCTCCTCGTTTGGCGGATTTACTAAAGTTACGCAAGTTAGGTCCACATCGGACATAATGTTGCGCGAAAACTGACGAATCGCTAGCAATTCGATCTTGGAATGTCAACAAGGCTGACATAAAATGGCCTAAAGTTTGATCAGATCGATAATCGGGGGCGCGCGGCACATGGGACAGGGCGGATCGGGAACACTGGGTGGCGAAAATCTGCTGTTCCTGACTGACGAGCAGTTGCGCAAGGGCATTGAGGCGATGTTCTTCGCCTATCGCGGCTTCACCGCTGATCCCGACCGCATACTGGCCGATCACGCCTATGGTCGCGCCCATCATCGCGCGTTGCATTTCATCAACCGCACCCATGGGACGACAGTGAACAATTTGCTGACGGTTCTGGGGGTCACAAAACAATCCCTGAACCGCGTTCTGCGCACGCTTATCGCGGACGGGCTGGTTGAAAGCCGTATCGGGCGCACCGACCGGCGCGAACGCAACCTGTACCTGACAGATGCAGGCAAGGAGTTGGAGCGCATGCTCTCGGAAGCGCAGCGCAACCGGATGCGCGCTGCCTATCGCGCAGCCGGCCCGCAGGCTGTGGCAGGGTTCCGGCAGGTTCTGGAAGCCATGATGGATGACGAGATTTTCCGCCAATACACCGCCCTGAAGGAGCGCCGCACATGACAACGGACCACGCCATGCATCTGTTGATTGTGGATGATGATGCCCGCATCAGGACACTTTTGCAGAAATACCTTATCCGCAACGGTTTCATGGTGACCGCCGCGCGCGATGCGGCACATGCGCGCCGGATTCTGGCGGGGTTAAGTTTCGATCTGGTGGTGCTGGATGTGATGATGCCGGGCGAGGATGGCATAAGCCTGACACGCCATATCTGTGATGACACGGCGATTCCGGTGTTGCTGCTGACCGCCAAGGGCGAGGCCGAGGACAGGATTTCGGGATTCGAGGCAGGTGCCGATGATTATTTGCCCAAACCCTTTGAACCGCGCGAATTGCTGTTGCGCATAAATGCGATCCTGCGCCGCAGGCCACAGCCCGCCGCAACCGAAGTTCTGCCGCAGGTCCTAATCATGGGACCGCTGCGCTATGATCTGGAACGCGGCGAGTTGAAGCGCGGCGATACTGTCATCCGGCTGACGCAAACCGAAGCCACCATCATGCGGTTTTTCTGCGAACGCCCCGGCGAGGTGATCCGCCGCGAAGCGCTGGTCGACCATCTTGGGCGCGACAGGGCAGGGCATGGCGCTGTTGTCGGGCAGGACCGCGCGGTTGATGTGCAGATAACCCGCCTGCGCCGCAAGATCGAGCATGACCCCAAGGCCCCGCGCCATTTGCAAACCGTGCGCGGTGCCGGTTACATGCTGGTTGCCGACTGACATATCGGCCCCAAGCGCGTGACGTCACGCAATCGCGCGGCCTGCCTGTGCAAAAGCGGGGTTTCTAAGCGCGATGAAAGGCGATAATGCTGGCGCGCGAAACAGCCGGAAGTCAAACTATCGTGGCCAAGCAAGACAAGAAGCAGCTTAAACTTAGCAAACGCCAGTTCCAAAGCCGCAATGACAGGGTGATCACGGTCTGGCTGTGGCACACATTCGTGCGCCCCAGGTTGTGGTTCATTGCCCTCGCCGTTGCCTTCATGGTCCTTGAAGCCGCCATGCTGGGCGCGTTCAGCTACCTGATCCGGCCCATGTTCGATGATGTCATGATCGCAGGGGACCGCGCCAGCCTGTATATCGTTGCCATGGGGATGGCGGCGGTGTTTTTCGGGCGTGGCATGTCGCGATTTACCCATAAGGTCATCATGATCAAGCAGGCCGAATGGGCGCTGGCAGAAATACAGTCCATTCTGATGGCCCATTTGTTGCGGCTGGACATGAGCTTTTACAAGCTGAACGCACCGGGTATCCTGATTGAACGGGTGCGCGGGGATTCCGGCGCTGTCGGAAACCTGTTCAAGGGCATGATCACCGGCGTCGGGCGGGACGGGGCTGCGGTGATTGTGCTGTTCGGCGTGGCACTCTGGACAGACTGGCTTTGGACGCTGGTTGCGTTGGGGGCAATTCCGGTGCTGGTGCTGCCGCTGTTGTGGTTGCAGCGGATGATCCGGCGGCGCAGCGCGGAATCGCGCGTTGCGGCGGCCAGCACTTCCAACCGACTGAATGAAGCCTTTCACGGGGTTTCAACGGTTCAGCTGTCGGGCACCGAGGACCGCGAATTGTCGCGCTTCGGCGTGGTGATGCGCGATTACCGGCGCAAGGCATCGCGGGCGGCAATCGGCCATGCGGCAGTGCCCACAGTCATGGATTTCGGTGCGGCCATCGGGTTTGCGCTGGTGCTGATCTATGGCGGCATGCAGATTATCGAAGGCACGCGCACGGTCGGGCAGTTCATGTCCTTCTTCACAGCGCTGGGCCTGTTGTTCGACCCGATGCGCCGGTTCTCGGCGCTTAGCGCGGCGTGGCAATCCATGCTGGCCTCGCTGGAGCGCACTTTTGAACTGTTGCAGGTCCAGCCCTTGGTGACCAACCCGCCCGCGCCGCGCATTCCCGTGCCCCCGCGCGAACAGGCGTCCATCACCTTGCAGGACGTGGAATTCGCCTATGACGACGAACCTGTGTTGCGCGGCTTGTCCTTCACCGCCGAGGCAGGCAAGACAACCGCCATCGTGGGGCCATCGGGCGCTGGCAAGACCACTGTATTTGTCATGTTGACCCGCCTTGCGGATGTGACAGCGGGGCAGGTGCTGCTGGGCGGGCATGACATTCGCAAGATGGATCTGGCAGCGTTGCGCGCCAATTTCGCTGTGGTCAGTCAGGATACGGCGCTGTTCAATGACACAATCCGTGACAACGTCCTTATGGGGGCAGAAGGCATCAGCGAAGAGGCGCTTAATACCGCGCTGAATGCCGCGCATGTTGATGACTTCCTGCCGCTGCTGCCCAATGGCGTGGACTCCTCTGCCGGTCCGCGCGGATCGTCCCTGTCTGGCGGCCAGCGCCAGCGGGTTGCGATTGCACGCGCATTGTTGCGCGATGCGCCAATTTTGCTGCTGGATGAAGCCACCAGCGCACTGGATGCCAAATCAGAGGCCTTTATTCAGGACGCGCTGGAAAAGTTGTCGGTGGGACGCACCACGATCGTCATTGCGCACCGTCTGTCAACCATTCGCAACGCTGACAAGATCGTGGTCATGGACCGCGGGCGCGTTGTGGAACAGGGCAGTCACGAAGAATTGCTGGCGCTTGGCGGGGCCTATGCGCGGCTGTATGCGATCCAGTTCGGGGATGAAACTGAGGACTGAACCTGCGTGGTCCGGTGATCGGGTTTCATGCGCTTCCAGATTGCAAATCCTGCCCTGCTGACGCATAACGCCCCAAACTGCGAGTGGACATGTTGATGAATTATCTGGAATTCGAAAAACCGCTGGCCGAGATTGAAGGCAAGGCGACAGAATTGCGGGCGATGGCAGCGGCCAATCCCGAAACGGATGTCGCCAAGGAAGCTGCGGCACTGGATCAGAAGGCCCAGAAACTACTGGTCGACCTGTATAAGAACCTGTCGCCATGGCGCAAATGTCAGGTTGCCCGCCACCCTGACCGCCCCCATTGCAAGGAATATGTCGACACGCTGTTTGACGAATTCACGTCGCTTGCAGGTGATCGCGGATTTGCCGAGGACGAGGCCGTGATCGGCGGGCTTGCGCGCCTGAACGGGCGTGCGGTTGTGGTCATCGGGCAGGAAAAGGGCCACGATACCCAAAGCAGGTTGCGGCGCAATTTCGGCATGGCCCGACCCGAAGGCTACCGCAAGGCGATACGCCTGATGGATGTAGCCCATCGCTTTGGCTTGCCGGTTATCACCCTGGTCGACACACCCGGTGCCTATCCGGGCAAAGGGGCCGAAGAACGCGGTCAGGCCGAAGCGATTGCGCGCTGTACGCAGAAATGCCTAAGCCTTGGTGTGCCGCTGGTGTCTGTGATCATTGGTGAAGGCGGGTCCGGCGGGGCAGTGGCTTTTGCAACCGCCAACCGCATCGCCATGCTGGAACATTCCGTCTATTCCGTCATCAGCCCCGAAGGCTGTGCGTCCATCCTGTGGAAAGACGCCGAGAAAATGCGCGAAGCCGCCGAGGCGCTGCGCCTGACTGCGCAGGATCTGAAAAAGCTGGATGTGATTGATCGGATCATTCCGGAACCGTTGGGCGGCGCGCAGCGCGACCGTGATGCCATGATCAAGGGTGTTGGTGCGGCCCTGAATGCAATGCTGAAGGAACTGGACGGCAAGGACGCCGCCACGCTGAAGCACGAGCGTCGCCAGAAGTTTCTGGATATGGGCGCAAAAGGATTGTCCGCCTAGCGGTGATGGCCATATCAGGCTGAACCGGCCGGTCTGGTCCCGTTTGGGCTGTCGCGCTGGCAGCCCGCCAAGCCCTAGATCATGTCGCGTTCATTCGTATTCACGCGACATGCTCTAACTTATTGGTTTTGCATGTTCGATAAGCTCAAAACCGGTTCCCACTTTTCAGTAACATGCACTAGCGTCCTTCAAACTCGGCAGGCCGTTTTTCCAGAAAGGCCAGCACACCTTCCTTGAAATCGCGTGTCTTTCCAGCCTCTGCCTGAAGCTGGGCTTCAAGGGCCAGTTGTGCGTTCAGCGTGTTTGACAGGCTGTCGCGCAGGGCGCGGCGAATGTTGCGGTAGGCCACTGTCGGCCCGCTGGCCAGTGCACTGGCGCGCGCCATCCATGTGGCGTGAAACTCGTCATCAGGGGCGGTTTCCCATATCATCCCCCAGTCGGCAGCCTGACGCGCGGGAATGCTGTCTGCAAACAGCATGGCGCCCATGGCGCGCGCAAATCCCACCTGACGCGGCAGAAAATAGGTGCCGCCTGCATCGGGGATCAGGCCGATGCGGGCGAAGGCCTGAATGAACACTGCACTGTCACAGGCAATCACGACATCCGCCGCCAGCGCCAGATTGGCCCCTGCGCCCGCTGCCGCACCATTGACGGCCGCGATAACCGGAACCGGTGCATCGAAAATGGCCCGCAGCAGCGGTTCATATTCTTCCCGCAAGGTGCGTTCCAGATCGATTTCTGCGGCGTTTCCGCCATCGCCCAGATCCTGCCCGGAACAAAACGCGCGCCCCGTTCCCGTCAGGACCAGAACGCGCGCCTTGGGGGCCATGGTCTTGATGGCATGGGTCAGTTCAGCGCGCATCTGTTTGTTCAATGCGTTCATCATCTCGGGTCGTGCCATTGTCACAATGGCAATTCCCCGATCATCGATGCGTGTTGTCAGCGTGTCATAGTCCATCTTGGCCCCCGTCAGAATATGCCGCGCCACCTTAGCGCAGTCACGGACAGGGGAAAGCCTGAACCATGCGTCACTCTTTCAGCAATTCCTGCAAGCGGCGCTTTTCATCCGCGCTCAGGCCATCTTTGTCGGCTTCCGGTGCTGTGTCGCGCCGCCGCAGATACACAAGCGCTGATCCCAGCGCGATCAGAAACATGACCGGCGCCGCAACCCACAAAATGATGTTCGCACCGTCGGTCGTCGGGCGCAGCAAGACATATTCGCCATACCGGTCCACGATGAAGGCAACGGCCTGTTCGTTGGTGTCCCCTTCGACCAGCCTTTCGCGCACCAGAAGTCGCATGTCGCGGGCCAGATCGGCGTTTGATTCGTCGATGGATTCGTTGCGGCACACAAGGCAGCGCAGCCCCGCCGAGATGTCGCGCGCCCGCGATTCCAGCACGGGGTCGTCCAGTATTTCGTCAGGTTGGACAGCCCATGACGGGCTGCCCGCGGCGATTGCAAGAACCATCAAAAGGGTGCGAAATACCTTCATTCTGCCGGCACCGCATCCACGCGGGTTTTTCCCGCCCCCGCAGCGACACGGTAGCGCCGGTCACTCAGGCTGAAGATACCGCCAAGTGCCATAAGGAAACACCCGAACCATAGCCAGTTCGCAAAGGGTTTGATGTAGGATCGCACCGCCCAGCCCCCGTTATCCTGCGGATCCCCCAGCGCCAGATACAGATCACGCGTCACACGGTAATCAATCGCGGCTTCTGTCGTGGGCATTCCCGCAATCGGATAGAAGCGTTTTTCAGGCTGCAGGTTTGCGATGAAACGCCCGTCACGCCGCGCCTCGATGGTGGCCATTGTGGACACATAATTCGGCCCTTCCACACGGTCGACAGATGTCAGGGTCAGGTCATACCCGCCATAGTGATAGGTCTCTCCGATCTGGACCACGCGAATATCTTCGGTTTCCCAGCCAACAAGCGCCGCGACGGCAAACACCGATATGCCAAGCCCGGCATGGGCCGTGAACTTGCCCCAATCAGCGCGCGGCAGGCGCGTTACGCGCCCCAGACGCGCCCGCAGATCACCCCGCCCTGTGCGCGACCATATATCGACAACAGACCCCAGAACGACCCAGATTCCAAGCGCCAGCCCGATGGGGACAAGCATGGAATGGCCGGTCTGCAAGGTCCATGTCAGGGCGCCCATGGCGACTGAAAACACAGCCAGCCCCCATAGCGGCCGCATGGTCCGTGCCATATTGCCGCGTTTCCATGGCAGCATTGCCCCGATGGGCAGCACCATGGCCAGCGCGACCATGAACGGCGTGAAGGCCATGTTGAAAAACGGCGGTCCGACAGACAGCACCCTGTCAAACAGCATTTCTGCCACAAGCGGCCACATCGTTCCAATGAACACCACAAAGGACGACACCGCCAGCAAGACATTGTTGATCACCAGTGCGGATTCGCGACTGACTGTCGCGAAAACGCCCTTTGCCTCCAGCACCGGCGCGCGAATGGCAAACAATGTCAATGCCCCGCCCATAAACGCCGCAAGGATCATCAGGATAAACACCCCGCGTTCAGGGTCCATCGCGAATGCATGCACCGAGGTCAGCAAGCCCGACCGCACAATGAATGTCCCCATCAAAGAGAAGCCGAAGCCAAGGATTGCCAGCAGGATGGTCCAGCTTTTCAGGGTTTCACGCTTCTCCACCACGATCGCTGAATGCAGCAGGGCGGCGGCGAACAGCCATGGCATCAGGCTGGCGTTTTCAACCGGGTCCCAGAACCAGAACCCGCCCCAGCCAAGCTCGTAATAGGCCCACCAGGACCCTGTCGCGATGCCGATTGTCAGAAACACCCACGCCGCCAGCGTCCAGGGCCGCACCCAGCGCCCCCAAGCCGCATCCACGCGCCCCTCGATCAGGGCGGCCACCGCGAAACTGAACGCCATTGAGAGGCCAACATAGCCCAGATACAAAAACGGCGGGTGAAACGCCAGGCCCGGGTCTTGCAGCAGCGGGTTCAGGTCGGTCCCGTCAAAGGGCGGAAAGGCCAGCCGCGTGAACGGGTTTGACGTGAAAATGGTGAAGGCCATGAAGGCTGCGGTGATGGCCGATTGCACGGCCAGAACCCGCGCCTGCAGGCTGGCAGGCAGATTGCCCCCGAACCATGCCGCAGATGCACCAAACAACGTCAGGATCAGCACCCAAAGCAGCAACGACCCCTCATGATTCCCCCAGACACCGGAAATCTTGTAGATCAGCGGCTTCAATGTGTGGGAATTGTCCACAACCAGCTTCACCGAAAAATCGGACACAAGAAACGCATATGTCAGCGCCGCATAACTGAAGGCCACAAGCCCGAACTGGACACTGGCCATCGGGTTGGCCACCAGCATCCAGTCGCGCCAGCCTTTATGCGCGCCGATAAGGGGAATGGCCGCCTGCGCAAGTGCAACAGCGAAGGCCAGAATAAGGGCGAAATGTCCGAGTTCTACTATCATGGTAAGGTTCTTAAACCAAACACCGGATTTGGCAAAGCCTTCTCGCACTGCAAATGCGCGGCGGGTCGTCACAGGTAGGTGCGTAGCGGTCGGGGGGTATGGCGGGGCGGTATTGTCCTTTGGTGTCGGGTGCGGGGGTTTGGTCTTGACCCCTGCGCGCTGGCGCGACAGCGTGTGACACATAATGCATTACGAAAGGGCAACATGTGAACACGGACCTCTCCAGTATCGCATCGGTGCAGACATTGCTGCAAGATCATGCCTATGTGGCCGACCGCGCCCTTTCCACAGTTGTTTTTCTGGCGCTCACGCTGAACCGTCCGATCTTTCTTGAAGGGGAGCCGGGCACGGGAAAGACCGAAATCGCACGCACATTGGCCACCGCGTTGGGGCGCGACCTGATCCGGCTGCAATGCTATGAGGGGCTGGATGCATCCTCGGCGGTTTATGAATGGAATTTCGCCGCGCAAATGCTGGCCATCCGCGCCTCTCAGGCCGCAGGCGACGCCGCTGACGTGAAAGATACGCTGTTCGGTCCTGAATTCCTGATCGAACGTCCGCTTCTGCAGGCCATGCGCCCCCGGCCTGGCGGTGCACCGGTCCTGCTGATTGATGAAATCGACCGCACCGATGAACCCTTCGAGGCCTTCCTTCTCGAGGCGCTGTCGGATTTTCAGGTCACAATTCCCGAACTGGGCACAATCACGGCCGCGCAACCGCCCATCGTCATCCTGACCTCGAATCGCACCCGAGAGGTGCATGACGCCCTCAAGCGGCGCTGCCTCTATCACTGGGTGGAGTATCCTTCATTCCAGCGTGAACTCGACATCCTTGCGACCCGCGCCCCTGGCGCCTCTGCCACATTGTCGCGCGAAATCGTCGCTTTTGTCCAACGTCTGCGCAACGAGGATCTGTTCAAGAAACCGGGCGTTGCAGAAACCATAGACTGGGCAAAATGCCTGCTTGCTCTGGACGTGATCGAACTCTCGCCCGAAGTCATTTCCGACACTTTGGGCGCGATCCTGAAATATCAGGATGATATCGCCCGCCTGCAAGGACTGGAGGCAAAGCGCATCCTCGATGACGCCCGCGCGGCGCTTGCCCCGACATGAGTTTCATTCTGGGAAAAATATCCTGGGGTGAATTGGCGCAGCCAAGAGGGGCAACGCCCCTTCTTCATCCGCGCGTCTAGCCCATGGCCCGCTACGCAGACCTTACCATCCCCGAGGATGGCAAACTTGTGGACAATATCACCCATTTCGCGCGGGCCTTGCGCCGCGCGGGTCTGCCGGTCGGGCCGGGTCGCGTGCGCCTCGCGATCGAGGCGGTGGCGGCGGCGGGCTTCGCGCATAAGGCGGATTTCTACTGGACATTGCACGCGGTGTTTGTGAACCGTCCCGAAGAACGGCAGGTCTTCAACCAGATATTCCGGCTGTACTGGCGTGATCCGCGGTATCTTGAGCATATGATGTCGCTGATGCTTCCCGCGATCCGCAACGTCTCGGAAGAAAAGGCCGCCGAAGACGCGGCAAAACGCGCCGCCCAGGCCCTTCTGGGGGACACACAGGGGCCGGAGCCGCCCCGTTCGGAACATGATAGCGAAAATACTGAGATCCAGATCGACGCCTCTCACACCGTGTCCGGCAAAGAGCGTCTGCGCCATCTGGATTTCGAGCAGATGTCGACCGACGAAATGGCCGAAGCCAAGCGCATGCTGACGCAATTGGCACTTCCGGTGAAGCCGCTGCAAACCCGCAGGCTGCGCCCCAGCACAACAGGGCGCAAACCCGACTGGCGTGCCAGTATGCGCGCAGCCATGCGCCACGGCGGAGAGATGACGCGCATCCATCGCCGCAGCCCCGCCACACGCTGGCCCGCGCTGGTGGTGCTGTGCGACATATCGGGGTCCATGTCGCAATACTCGCGCATGGTTTTGCATTTTGTCCATGCTGTTGCCAATCAGCGCGGGCAGGGCTGGTCGAAGGTGCACAGCTTCACATTCGGCACGCGACTTACCAATATTTCCCATCACCTGCGCAGCCGTGATGTGGATTCGGCCCTGAATGCGGCGGGTGCGCAGGCACAGGACTGGCAGGGCGGCACGCGCATCGGGCAGTGCCTGCGGCGGTTCAATGTCGACTGGTCGCGGCGTGTTCTTGGGCAGGGGGCTGTTGTGCTGCTTATCTCGGACGGGCTGGACCGTGACGATCCCGCCCTTCTGGCCCGCGAAATGCAGCGCCTGCATTTGTCGTCGCGCCGCCTGATCTGGCTGAACCCGCTGTTGCGTTGGGACAGTTTCGCACCGCGTGCGCGCGGGGTGCGCGCGATGCTGCCACATGTGGACAGTTTTCGTGCAGGTCATTGCATCGCGTCGCTGGAGGCGCTGGCCGAAGCGATCTCACAATCCGATGATCAGGGCGAGAAGGCGCGCCTGATGGCCATGCTCGATGATTGATCCCGCACCCGCTTTGCGGCACCATGCAAGCAGGAAGGGGAATATCATGCAAATCATAGCCAGCCCGGACGGCCAGACTGTCATCAGCACCTTTGAAATGACGCCAGGAACCTGCGCGGATGTTCTGGATGCATTGACCGATGCCTATACCAAGGTGATACGCTTCCAGCCCGGTTTTCTGGGCGGCGCGCTTCATGTCAATGATGCCCAGACCCGTATTGCCGCCTATTCCCGCTGGCAGGCGCGCACTGATTTTCAGGCCATGTTGCGCACCCCCCAGATGCGCGAACGCAACCGCGAGATTGCTCGGCTTTGTGCGCGGTTTGAACCGGTTCTGTATGACGTGGCGGCGGTGATCCCGCCCGCACAGGCAGACGGCACATCGTGATTCGCGCCTTTCTGGCGCTGGAGGTGCCGCAGCATATTCGTAGCCAGCTTGTGTTGCAGCAATACCTGTTGCCGGTGGACCGCAGGGTCCCGCCCGAGAATTTTCACATTACGCTGGTGTTTCTTGGCGACAGCCCCCTTGACCGCCTGGAGGAGTTGCATCTTGCGATGGACAGGGTGCGTGTTCCTGCATTGCACTTGCGCATCAAGGGGTTGGGCCTGTTTGGCAAGGACAGGCCGCATAACCTGCATGCGGTCGTCGCTGCGGATGAGGGGTTGTCACGGTTTCAGGCGAAACTTACGACGCTCGCGCGAAACTGCGGGTTTCAACTGACGCCGCGACGGTTCAGCCCGCATGTCACTTTATCCTATCTGCGCGACGGCAGCTTCGACAGGGGCGCGTTGGAAGCGGCCGTAGTGCGCGACGCGCAATTCGCGACGGACCCGTTCGAGGTGGACACGGTCGCGCTGTTCCGGTCGGTGCTGCGCCCGGACGGGGCGGTGCATGATGTGCTGGAACGCTATGGGGCGGTGCATTCCTGAGTGGGCTGTCATGTGGCCACGCCATCGCGGCTTTTTTAGTCCCGATCTTGGCTGTGGCCGTCTAGAGCATGTCGCGTTCATTGGTATTCACGCGACATGCTCTAACTTATTGGTTTTGCATGTTCGAGAAGCTCAAAACCGGTTCCCACTTTTGAGCAACATGTTCTAGAACTTGTAGCTGTGCAACTGCGCCCCGTTCTGGCGCAACCATGTCCGGTGACGCTGATAATCGGGCATCAGCCCCGCAACACAGTCCCAATAGGCGCGGGAATGGTCCATATGGCGAAGATGCGCGGCCTCATGCGCGGCAACATAGTCCAGCACTTGCGGTGGGGCCATGATCAGACGCCATGAAAACATCAACCGACCATCAGCCGTGCACGACCCCCAGCGCGACCGCGTATCGCGCAAGCTGATGGCCCCCACAGGTTTGCCCAGCCTGCTGGCATAGGATTGTGCCGCAGGAACCAGTGCCGCACGTGCATTGTGTTTCAAAAAGGCGGCGACCCGCGCCGGTGTTTTGGTGCCTGACGGGTCCGGTGGCACGAACAGGTGACCTTCGTGGTGCAGAATGCGGGTGCTGCCTGCGGAAATATGTAACGGGTTTCCCTTGAACAGGATTGTGCTGCCAATGCCTGCGGGAACCTGCTGCGGGATGCGGTCCAGCGCCTTGCGCAACCAGTCCTGTTTCTCGGACAGAAATTCCAACGCTGTCGCCTGCGGCAGCGATTTCGGCATCGACAGCGTCACGCGCCCGTCAAGCCCCGAGACGCGCAGCGACATCCGTTTTATGCGTGCCGAACGGCGCAATGTGACAGCAACCTGCGCGCCGCAGCCCAACTCTAGCTGTTGTGTGGTTTCAACGGGCGTATCCGGCAATCTGGCCATGGCAGTGGTGTTTCATATACTGGCCTGATCGTGACAGGCGGTGATAGGGGGCTTTACAGCCCGCATCACTTATGGCACGGCAAGTGGCTTGAAGGAAGGCACGCGAATAAAGGAAAAGTCGATGTCCAATCCAGAATGGGGCGTAAAGCGCGTCTGCCCAGAAACCGGCAAGCGGTTTTACGATTTGAACAAGAAGCCGATCATCAGCCCGTATACCGGAAAAGAAGTTCCGATCGAGACAGTGGAACGCCGCGAGTCGGTGGTCGCTGCCATGGCCGAGAAGTCGAAGAAGAAGATCAAGGATGAAGACGATGATCTGCTGGTCGATGATGATGATTCCGTCGACGTAGATGACGAACTGTTGGAAGATGAAGACGACGATACTGTCGCGCTGGATGATCTTGCAGATGTCGCCGGCGAGGACGAAGATTAAGATGCCAAATTTCTGATGGTGCCGTTTTTCCTATTGCGTTGGCGGATTTGCTTTCGTAATAGGCGGGCATCGTCAGCGAACTGGCGAAACGGTGGGGCCATAGCTCAGTTGGGAGAGCGCTTGAATGGCATTCAAGAGGTCAGCGGTTCGATCCCGCTTGGCTCCACCAGTTAAAAACCCTCTTATAACTCTCGCTGATCGCTGCGAAAATTGACAGAAAAACCCCGCATAGGCGGGGTTTTCTTTCGTTCAGGCCACACCGGCCGGCCTAGCGCCTGTCGCGTTTATTCGCATTCACGCGACAGGCGCCAGTTTATTGTTTCCGCGTGTTTTTATGCGCAAAACCGGTTCCCACTTTTGGGCAACACGCGCTAGTTTTGCAAATAGGCATCCATACTGTCATCCAGCGCATCTTTCCACGGGGTGTGGTGCACCGGGGCCATGGTGCCGGTGATGACCGACCTGTAGCTGTTGTCCCGAAACGCCATGATATCCTTGGCCTTGTGTTTCTTCCATTCAAAGAACGCCTGTGATGCGCCATCGATGTCGAAAGAAGGATAGTCGGTTTCCGCGACCAGTTCCTTGATGTAATCGGCCTGATAGGTGATCGCGTATTTCGTGTCGGTGTCAGCTTCTTCGCGGGTTTCACGTTCGCGCACATCTGCCAGCAAGGCGTCCTTATCCGCCGGAATCGCGATCTTGCCCATGATCGCATCGCGCACCCACCATGCCTGCGCATCGAACATGTTGAAGGTGAACCACTGGTCCTGCATGCCAAGATAGAACAGTTTGGGGTTATGGACCCACACAACGCCCTTATACAGGTCCGCAGCAGCCAGCCGGTTGGCCGTTTTCAGGCGCAGATCATCGGGCAGGAAGTTGAAGAAGTGTTTGTAGCCGGTGCACAGAATGATTGCATCAATCTGTTTGGTGCTGCCATCCTTGAAATAGGCGGTATTTCCGTCAACACGTTCCAATGCGGGTTTCTCTTCCCAGTTTTCGGGCCAGTTGAACCCCATCGGCGCAGAGCGGTAGCAGGATGTGATCGATTTTGCCCCGTATTTCCAGCATTGCGACCCGATATCCTCGGCTGAATAGGACGCGCCCATGACCAGAATATCCTTGCCCGCAAATTCGCGGGCGTCGCGGAAATCATGGGCGTGCAAAACGCGCCCGTTGAAGGACTCAAATCCCGGATAATGCGGCACATTGGGCACCGAAAAATGCCCCGATGCGACGATCACATGATCGAAGGTTTCGGAATAGACATGATCGGCGGCATGGTCATGGACCGTTACAGTGAACTGCCCTGTGGCGTCATCATATGCCACCCAGCGCACAGCGGTGTTGAACCGCACCCAGTCGCGCACGCCTGCCTTTTTGACGCGCCCTTCGATGTAATCGAACAAGACCGCGCGCGGCGGATAAGAGGCGATCTGCTTGCCGAAATGTTCCTCGAATGAATAATCCGCGAATTCCAGCCCTTCCTTCGGGCCGTTTGACCACAGATAGCGATACATCGAACAATGGACCGGCTCGCCATTCTGGTCCAGTCCGGTGCGCCATGTGTAATTCCACAGGCCGCCCCAGTTGTCCTGCTTCTCGAAGCAGGTGATTTCGGGAATGTCTTCGCCTTGTGCTGCGGCAGACTGAAAGGCCCGCAATTGTGCAAGGCCGGACGGGCCTGCGCCGATGATGGCAATTCGCTTCTGGGTCATAAGGTGCTCCGTGTTGGTTGGCGGGAACCAATTATAAGTTTGGTTTGAACCAAATTTGTGCCGGATAGAACCAATCTGTCAACCAGATTTCATGGTGGGGATAAATTTTTCATCGAAGTGGGTCATCTGCCCGTCGCTTTGGCGTGATTTCATGCTATAGGCTAAGGGTATGACCGGACCCAGTTTTGCACAACGAATGGCGTTACGCAGTTTGCTGCCCACCTATCGGGTTGGTATGGCGCAGGACGTCACGATTGGCATGCTGGTGCCGTTAAGTGGCCCTGCAAAATCATGGGGGCAGCCCGGCCTGAACGGGTGCCGGATCTGGGAAGACTGGCTGAACACTGCGGGGGGAATGCTGGTGCAGGGGCACCGTTTTCCGGTGCGCATTGTCGCACAGGATTGCGGAACCACAGCCGCGCAAGCGCTGGAAGGCGCGCGCCATCTTGTGGAGAGTGAAAAAGTGTCCCTGCTGATGATGCTGGGCGGTGACAGTTTCACGCCCGTGCGGGGGTTCCTGAACCGCCACAAGGTGCTGACATCCACATTGTTGCCCAGCGATTTGTCACCCGACACGCGCTATCTGATTGCCCCGTCCGAGGTGCATCCGGTCTATAACGTCACGGGCGTGGACTGGCTGGCGCAAAACCGGCCCGATTTACGCAAGGTGGCCCTGTGCAGTCAGGGTGATGCATTCGGCCTGCCGTCACTTGCGACCTACCGTGCGGCCCTGAAGGTGGCAGGGCACGAGATTTGCAGCGAAATCCGGTATGATGCGCAATCGCGCGATGTGGCAGGCATCGTCCAGCCCATGCTTGACGCACAGCCCGATATCCTGTGCTGGTGCACCAGCTATACGCCAATGGTCCACGCAATGACGGAATATGCCTTCGCGCAGGGGTTCAAGGGCACGATCCTGTCCTGCACAATGGACCAGTATGATCGCCTTGTCGCGCGGACATCTGTGGATTTCATGGAAGGCACCATTTTCCAGTTTCCGGATTTTGATGATCCGCTTCTGGCCGAAAAAGCCTTTTTCTTCAATCAGCCCAGCCTGTTCTATTCCGAATACAACAGCCGTTTTCCGGACAGCTGGAGTGCGGTCAGCTGGGAATATGCAGCGATTCTGGATATCTGGCTTGCTGCGGTCGAAAAGGTTGGAACGCTTGCCGCGCCGTCTGTGATGGCCGCGATGAAGCAACTGGACAAGGTGAACCACGCCTTTGGTCCGGCCAAATGGTGGGGGCAGTCGCTGTTTGGAATTGACAATGCGCTGGTCGGTGACTGGCCGGTTGTCAGCATCCAGGGTGGCAAGGCCGGTATCGTGGGCTTCGGGTCGGTTCCCGACTGGTTGTCGCGACACGAAGACGTGCTGCACAGGGAAATGCAGGCCCTTGGCCAATTATGGGCGCAACGTCAGGACGGGGGCGGACTGGCCCTGCAAGGCCTTGCACCCCGCGCAGCCTATCCTGCCGAATAGGCTAGGTTTCGTGCAGCAGTAGGCGCTGTTCTTCGATCAGGTGCAGTTTGGTAAATTCGACAGCCGCTTCGACATCCCGCGATGCGATGGCATTGAACAATGTATTATACCGTTTCTGGTAATCCTGAATGCGGTCAGGTGTCAGATGCCGGCGCATCAGCGCTGATCTGAAACTTTGGCGACATACCTGAATTGTCAGGTTATAGCATGATTCCAGCAGCGGGTTGCGTGTGCCGCTTGCGATCTTGCGATAGAAATCTTCTTCATACTGCGCAAACTCCTCGGCATCGTTGCGCACCTGTTCGATCCGCGAGACAATGACATCAAGCTCCTCAATCTCGCGGGGGGACATGTTGATGATGGCCAGTCGCACCATTTCAGGTTCGATGATACTGCGCACAATCAGGTGGTCCAGCGGGCTGGTGCGTTCGGCCACACTGCCTGCCGCGCCCTCATCTGCCGTCTTGGCGCGGAATATGACAAAACTGCCGCTTCCCGCACGACGGCGAATGATCTTCTTGCTTTCCAGCACATCCAGCGCCTCTCGCACAGTGTTGCGCGACACACCAAGTTCGGCAGCAAGCGAGCGTTCACTGGGCAGGCGGCTGTCAACGGGATAATCCTGAGCCTTGATTTTCTGGAACAGCGTGTCGATGACAACCTGCACGGTGCCCCCGACAGAATGCCCCGGTCCAAGCTCTGCATCCCGTCTGCTGGTCATTGCGATCCCCGATATTGACGCGCCATGATGGCATCAAGCCCAAATCCCGTTTGCGTTCTTGCCGACAGGCGGGCCGTATTCTGGTGCGTTATTATGCGGGACCATACAAAATTGCCAGTCCGTTTGCGTCTGGTTCCGCACGCGCCCTGCAATGTCGCAGGGCGCGCGCGGCGTGGCATGTCATTCCGACGGGCTTAGCACAATCGCATCGCCGTCATGTTCGATATCCCAGTTCAACTGGTCCAGCCCGTCAGCCTGTTCATCCTCTGCGACGCGCAGTCCGATGGTTTTTTCCAGCGCGACCCCGACAATCAGTGCCGTCAGCGCGCCTGCGCCAATACAGGCCAGCGTGCCGACAACCTGCATCATGATGCCGATTTGACCATGCTGGAACGCATAGGCCCCGTCTTCTATGCCCAGATAACCGCCGCGGGGTGTGCCTGCCTGAAAGATGCCCAGCATGATCAACCCGTAGCTGCCCGCACCCAGAAACAGGGGGAATAGCTTATGTTCGTCGATTCCACGTCTTAATGTGAATTCATAAACGGCCCATGCCGCGACCGGTGCGCCCAATGACACAAGGAACATTTGCCAGGGCAGATAGACATCAAACCCTGATGCCCCCGCCACATACCCTGCCAGCGGGCCAAGCAGCGTATAGGCGTAATTGCGCGTTTTGTATGCGATCATCAGCCCTGAAATCGCGCCACCGGCCCATGCCAGCCCGTAATTGTTGAACGCGATCCCCACACTGGTATTGGCCATTGTCACACTGACGGCCAGTGCTTCGGGGTCGAAGAAAAACAGACAGGACAGAATGACCATCGGCAAACCCGCGAAGATGGTCATCAATCCGGTTGCCGCCAGCCCGATACTGGGCGCGTTATAGCTGGGCACCTTCGGGTGCGGTGCGAACATGCCCGGACGTGCCCCAAGGCGCGGCACCAGAACCAGTGCCATGCCGGCCGGAAACAGATAGACAAACCCGACCCCGAAGAAATCATGGAATCCGGGATTGGTCAGTGGCCCGACAGACCCCCATGTTGCCCAGCTTAGCGCCGATGACGCCAGCGTCGCAGCAATACATAAGATAAAATAGGCCGCCGCTTTCATCCGTTCCGCGACTGCAAAATGCAGCAGGACATTTATGATGCCCGCAAAGCACGCAAGGAAGAACACGAAAATCTGGAACGTGTTCAGTCCCGGAAATACGTCCGGCGACACCTCATGTGCGCGGGCATTGACCATGCCGCCGCCCAGCCACCAATCGGCAATGGAATCACCAAGTGTCGCATCCTCGATGATGTAATATTGCGCCGCCCACAGCGCGAACCCGATCATGAAGTAGACTGTGAAGCCAATGAAGAAGCCCATCAGCTTTTCAATGGTCGAGGTCAGCAGATTCTTGCTGCGCGTGGTTCCTGCATCAATCATCAGCAGCCCCACGACCACCATAATGGCGCCCACGGTTCCCGATGCATAGACGAGGTTTTGAACAAGAGCATTCAGGCTGACCTGATCAGCGTGAACAGTCGCTAGGTTTAGTGACATTGACAAGCTCCCTGTGTGTGTAGGTTTTTTTGGGGTCGGGCATATTCACCCGGTAACCGACACCAGCATTCGGCTGATTTGTCCTGCTGGAACCAGTTCGTTTTCTGGCTCTCTGTGGTTCTTATTTGGTCTGACCATTTCAAGAGGGCAGGTAAAGCCTGCCGCAGGAATCGCGTTGTGCAAAGGAAAAAGTTGCATTTTATGAAAATAAATTTCTTTTATGTATAATATTGGGCGCAAATTGGTGATTTTAGCGCAGACCAATCCGCCAAATTTGGGTGGGTGGCGGTGCGGCCCCGGGCGCTCGGGCAAGGCGAATCGCCACTCTTCCCCCGGGCCGAACTATGTGCGGGCCAATCAAGTGCTGGGCGCTTGTGCGACAAGATCAAGCGGCGGGGCCGGAAACGGCGCATATGCCAACGATTCCGGTTTTCCGCAGGGGATTCCCGTGGCCGGATTTAAGTTATTTATAAACAATGATTTATGTGAATAACCTGCTTCAGGCGAAGCCCCCACCCCTGCTATGCGCCCGCCAGAGAGTCGCATTTGAACGCAAGCCTGTCCGATTTCAAAACCCATACGCTTGCGTGATCCGGTAAGGACATCGTGCAAGGAGTGTTTCGCATGCGCTATTCCGGTTTCAATATACTGAAAGAAGCTCTCGGCGGTCATAAGGGCTGGACACCTGTCTGGCGCGATCCGGCCCCGAAGCCGCACTATGATATTGTCATTGTCGGCGGCGGCGGGCACGGGCTTGCAACGGCGCATTATCTGGCCAGCCAGTTCCGGCAGTGCAATGTTGCCGTCCTTGAAAAAGGCTGGATCGGCGGCGGCAATGTCGGGCGCAACACCACGATCATACGATCGAATTACCTGCTGGACGGGAATGAACCCTTCTATGAATTTTCCCTGAAGTTATGGGAAGGATTGGAGCAGGACCTGAACTATAACGCGATGGTCAGCCAGCGCGGGATTCTGAACCTTATCCATTCGGACGCGCAGCGCGACGCCTTCACCCGTCGCGGCAATGGTATGATCCTGCACGGCGCAGATGCAGAATTGCTTAGTGCCGAACAAGTGCGCCGCGAATACCCCTTTCTGAATTTCGATAATGCGCGCTTCCCCATCAAGGGCGGGCTGGCCCAGCGGCGCGGGGGCACGGTGCGCCATGACGCGGTCGCCTGGGGCTATGCGCGCGCGGCCGACAGTCGCGGTGTCGATATTATCCAGAACTGCGAAGTGACCGGATTCCGCATTGAGAACGGCACATGCGTGGGCGTTGAAACCTCGCGCGGGTATATCGGCGCGGGCAAGGTGGGGGTTGCGGTGGCGGGGAATTCGTCGCGTATCATGGCGCAGGCAGGCATGCGCCTGCCGATCGAATCGCATGTCCTGCAAGCCTTTGTCACCGAAGGGCTGAAACCAGTGCTGCCCGGTGTCATTACCTTTGGCGCAGGGCATTTCTATTGCAGCCAGTCCGACAAGGGCGGGCTGGTCTTTGGCGGCGATATTGACGGCTACAACTCTTACGCCCAACGCGGCAACCTGCCTGTGATCGAGGATGTGGCCGAAGGCGGCATGGCGCTGTTTCCGGGCCTTGGCCGCGTTCGGCTGCTGCGCATGTGGGGTGGCATCATGGACATGAGCATGGACGGATCGCCCATTATTGACCGCACGCATATCGATGGCCTCTATTTCAACGGGGGCTGGTGCTACGGGGGGTTCAAGGCCACACCTGCATCGGGCTGGTGTTTCGCGCATCTTCTGGCCACCGACACCCCGCATGATGTGGCCAAGGCCTACAGGTTCGACAGGTTCCGCCGCGGCCGCATGATCGATGAAAAAGGGATGGGCGCGCAGCCCAACCTGCATTGAGGGGCGCCATGCAGCTTTCATCTTGCCAAAAATACTCAAATACCACGGCCCCGTTCCGGGCCACCCGCCACAGGGGGCGCGCATGATCATCAACCACCCGCTTCTTGGCCCCTGCGACGCACAGGAATTCACCTATCTGGGCGATGCGCGTCTGATTGACCGCCCCGACGGCATGGCAGAAGGCGCGGAAGATGCGTTTTTCGACTATGCCTATCTGCGTGACAATCCGGCGGGGCAACACCGTGAATTATGGTTTCACGAAGCCGGGGACCGCAGCTGGCTGGTCGTCACGCGCAACACGGTGACCCATGAAATCATATCTGTGGAACTGGCGCGCGATGTGGCGCGCAAACAGGGGCGCGGCGCATGAACAGGCTATCTTCCGGCGGCCAGATCGACCGCACAACACGGCTGCGCTTCACCTTTGACGGGCATCCCTATTATGGCCATGCGGGCGACACGCTGGCCTCTGCGCTTCTGGCCAACGGGGTGCGACTGATGGGGCGGTCGTTCAAATATCACCGTCCGCGCGGGGTGCTGTCTGCGGGCAGCGAGGAACCCAACGCCTTGGTCCAGCTGCGCAAGGGCGGGCGGCAGGAACCCAATACCCGCGCGACAGTTGCGGAACTGTTCGACGGGTTGGAAGCTGCGTCGCAAAACGCATGGCCCAGCCTGAAACTGGACGCGATGGCCATCAATGACCGTTTGTCAAATTTCCTGACGGCGGGGTTTTATTATAAAACCTTCATGTGGCCTGCGGCGTTTTGGGAAAAACTGTATGAACCCATCATCCGGCGCGCTGCGGGGCTGGGGTCCATCACAACAGACCCCGACCCTGACGGCTATGACAGGGGGTTCTTGCATTGTGAGCTGTTGGTCATCGGGGCAGGGCCTGCGGGTCTGGCGGCGGCCCTGACGGCAGGGCGTGCGGGCGCGCGGGTCATTCTGGCGGATGAGGATTTTCGCATGGGCGGGCGGCTGAATGCCGAAACCCATGCCTTGGGCGCGCAATCCGGCGCGGATTGGGCGGCGGCAACTGTCGCGGAACTGGCCAGCCTGCCCAATGTCCGGTTGCTATCACGCACCACCGTGCTGGGGGCATTCGATCACGGCATCTACGGCGCTGTGGAACGTGTGGCCGACCATCTGGCCGCGCCTGCAGCGGGCAAGCCGCGCCAGATATTGTGGCGCATCTATTCCAAACGGGCGGTTCTGTGCGCAGGCGCAATTGAACGGCCCATAGCCTTCGCCAATAATGACCGCCCCGGTATCATGCTGGCGGGGGCGATGCGCGCCTATGTCAACCGCTGGGCGGTCAGGCCTGCGCAAAGCGTGGCCATCTTCACCAATAACGATGACGGGCACCGCACTGCACGCGACCTGATGGCGCAGGGCGTTGATGTGGCCGCGGTCATTGACACGCGCGCTGATGCACCCGACTGCGGGGGCGTTCAGGTCATTGCGGGCGCGCAAGTGGTGGACACCGCCGGGCGGCTTGGGCTGAAATCCGTCACCGTGCGGCAGGCAAACGGGCAGGAACACCGCCTGCGCATCGGTGCGCTGGGCGTGTCGGGGGGCTGGAACCCGAATGTGGCGCTAAGCAGCCACCAGCGCGGGCGGCCCGAATGGAATGACGCCATTGCGGCCTTCGTGCCGGGGGGCACGCTGCCACAGGGCATGGTCGTCGCGGGCGCGGCCGCTGGCCGGTTCAGCACGCAAGGCGCGCTGGAGACGGGGGCAGGGGCCGCCATACAGGCCCTGTCCGGTCTGGGCAAAGCGGCGCAGGCCCCCGATTTCCCCAAGGCCGAAGACGGGGAAACCCGTATCACGCCATTCTGGCATGTGGGCGGCACGAATGCCCGCGCATGGCTGGATTTCCAGAATGATGTGACCGTGAAGGACGTGACGCTGGCCCATCAGGAAGGGTTCCGCGCGGTCGAGCATCTGAAACGCTACACCACGCTGGGCATGGCCACCGATCAGGGCAAGACCTCGAATATGGGGGGGCTTGCGGTGATGGCCGAACTGACGGGCCAAAGCATTGCGCAAACCGGCACAACCATGTTCCGCCCGCCTTATACGCCGGTGGCCATGGGCGCGCTTGCGGGCCGGTCGGTGGGGCGCGATTTCCGGCCCACGCGCCTGACCCCCAGCCATGCCTGGGCCGTGGAGCAAGGTGCCACATTCGTTGAGGTGGGCTTGTGGTTGCGCGCGCAGTATTTCCCCCGCGCGGGAGAGGCTGACTGGCGCGAAACCGTGGACCGCGAAGTGCGCGCCACGCGCGGCAGTGTGGGCGTGTGCGATGTGACGACGCTGGGCAAGATCGATGTGCAGGGGCGTGACGCGGCCGCGTTCCTGAACCGCATCTATTGCAACGGCTTCGCCAAGCTGGCGGTCGGGCGTGTGCGCTATGGCCTGATGCTGCGCGAAGACGGCATCGCCATGGATGACGGCACCGCCGCGCGTCTGGCAGATGACCATTTCGTTGTCACCACCACAACGGCCAATGCCGTGCCGGTGTTTCGCCATATGGAATTTGCCCGCCAGTGCCTGTGGCCTGACATGGATGTGCAACTGATTTCCACCACTGAGGCATGGGCGCAATTTGCGGTGGCGGGGCCGAATTCGCGTGCGTTGCTGCAAAAGATCGTGGACCCCGAATTCGATCTGTCCAATGACGGTTTCCCCTTCATGGCCTGCGGGGAAATAACAGTTTGCGGCGGGTGCCGTGCGCGGCTGTTCCGCATCTCCTTCTCGGGCGAGCTGGCATACGAGATTGCCGTTCCCACGCGCTACGGTGATGCGCTGATGCGCCGCCTGATGGATGCGGGCCGTGAATTCGATGTCACCCCCTACGGGACCGAGGCATTGGGCGTCATGCGTATTGAAAAAGGCCATGCCGCCGGCAATGAACTAAACGGCCAGACAACGGCGCTGAACCTTGGCATGGGGCGCATGGTCAGCGACAAGAAGGACAGCATCGGTGCGGTGTTGTCGCGCCGCGAAGGGTTGCAGGAAGAAAACGGCCTGCGGCTGGTGGGGTTCATGCCCACGACCCCGCAAGAGCGTGTGATCGCAGGCGCGCATCTGCTGGAAAAAGGGGCAGACCTGCATGCGGCCAATGATTTGGGCTATGTGACTTCTGCCTGCTATTCGCCCACGCTGGACAGCTATATTGCCATCGGTTTTCTGAAGGCGGGCGATGCGCGCCTTGGCGAAGTGATACGCGCGGCATCGCCGCTGACGGGACATGATACCGAAGTGACTGTTGTGTCGCCCCATTTTGTCGACCCAGAAGGAGGACGCCTTCGTGCATGACCTTGCCCCCCTGACCGCGCTGGGGTCCAGCGCGCCACAACGCGCCACCATCGGCCCAGTCACGATAACGGAAAACCCCGACAGGGCGCTGGTGTCGGTGGCCGCGCGTCTGGGTCAGGATGCGCCCTGCATCAAGGCATTGACGGCCGTTCTTGGCACGGCAGCGCCTGATGTGGCGCAATTTGTGCGGGGGCCGGTGCTGGGGGCCTTCTGGACTGCGCCGCAATGCTGGATGGTGGATGGCCCCTATGATCCCGATCACCCGCAGAGCGATCTGGACACCCGATTGAGGGCGGAATTCGGCGACATGGCCAGTGTCACCGACCAAAGCGGGGCCTGGGTGCGCTTTGATCTTCAGGGGGACGGGCTGGACGCGCTGTTTGAACGTCTGTGCAATCTGGACATGGCGCGCGTGACTGACGGGTCTGCGCGGCGCACTGTCATTGACCATCTGGGCTGTTTTGTGCTGCGCCACGGGGGGGGCATCATTGTTTACGGCCCGCGGTCTGCGGCGCAAAGCCTGCATCACGCTTTGGTCACCGCAGCGCGTTCGGCGTTCTGACGCGCTGTCAGGCCGATGGCACCGAACGGTTGTCCTGCACGCGGAACACATTGATCTTGCGGCGGTCCTCCTCTGGGGGCAGGCCGTAGGTTTCGTGATAGCGTTGCCGGAACGGACCGGCCGAGGAATAGCCGATCGCCAGCGCAATCTCTCGCATTGATTTGTTGGAATACATGACCAACTGCCGCGCCGCTGCCAGCCGCAGATTGCGGTAATAGGCCAGCGGGCTTTTGTCCGTCAGCTTTTTGAACAACCGTTCCAGATGGCGCGGCGACACATCGATCTGTTCACAGATATCGGCAATGCTGATCGGGTCTTCCAGATTTTCGGACATGATCTGCACGGCACTGGCTACGGGTTCGGGCATCATATCGGCGGTGGCTGCGGCGCGCAGCGCGGGAATGCGCTGGCGCGTCCCTTCGCCGCGTCCGGGCTGGTGCTGGAACCAGCAGGCCACTTCGGTCATGATTTCCGGCCCAAGTCGCGCCTCAATCAGCATCAGCGACAGATCGAACGCAGCCGCGGCCCCCGACACTGTGACGCGCCGCCCGTCTGTCATGATTACATCATCGGTCATGGCGTGGTCGGGAAATTCATCCGCGAAGGCCGCCGCATAACACCAATGCACCGAACACACGCGGTCTGCCATGACACCCGCGCGCACCAGTGGAAACACCCCGCCACTGACAGCCCCCAGAACCGTGCCGTGCCGTTCCAGCGCACGCAGCGCTGCGTTGCTGCTGCGCGGTGTGTCAAATTGCGCATTGGGCGGGCTTAGCACAACAAGGTAGTCCAGCCCCGTGATTCCGCCCAGACTGGCGGAAGGGTGGAACGCCACCTGCGCGCTGCTCTCGACGGCATCTCCCTGTTCGGATATCAGCGTCCAGCGAAACGCGCGCCGGCCCGCGATTTCATTGGCTGCGCGCAGCGGCTCGATCAGCGATGTCAGGCATGCCATGGGAAATCCCGGAAAGATCAGGAACCCCAGATGCATATTTTCATTTCGGGTTGTCAAATCTATACTCTGATGAAACATGGCGGTCGGGTCCTCGGCCCTTAGCTTGGGTTTTGTTACGTGCCCGGTTCGGCAGTCAAGGAGAAATCATGTTGAAGGATGCACAAGACCGCCCGCGCAAAGAGGTTGCGGCACCCCTGTCGCAGGACCCGCATCTGGTGCGCGAGGAACGCGAAAAGGTGCTGGAAGTCGCCATCGGGCGCGAAGTGCGCGGCTACAGGCACCAGAAGGGTATGACCGTGGCTGATCTGGCGCAGGCCACCGGCCTGTCCATCGGCATGTTGTCCAAGATCGAGAATGGCAACACCTCGCCCTCGTTGACCACGTTGCAGACACTGGCCAATGCCCTGAGCGTGCCGCTGACATCCTTCTTTCGCCGTTTTGAAGAACACCGCGAAGCGGTGCATACCAAAGCGGGCGAAGGGGTCGAGATCGAGCGCGCGGGCACGCGGGCAGGGCACCAATACAACCTGTTGGGGCATATCGGGGTGAATGCCAGCGGGGTTATGGTCGAACCCTATCTGATTACCCTGAGCACCAGCGCCGACATTTTCCCGACCTTCCAGCATGGCGGGATCGAGACGATTTACATGCTGGAAGGTGAATTGCTGTATCGCCACAGCGACCAGCTGTATCATCTGCGCCCCGGCGATACGCTGTTTTTCGACGCGGACGCCCCCCATGGCCCCGAAGGGCTGGAAAAACTGCCTGCGCGCTATCTGTCGATCATCGCCTACCCGCAAAACGGCTGACCTAGTTTTCAAGCGGTGGTTCGGTATCCAGATCAGGCCAGATACCGGCTGATGTGGGTTTGCCGTCATCATATTGCGCCAGATAGTCCAGAATAAGCGGGCGGTTATTGATGAACCCCTTATAGGTGGCCAGCTCGTCAGGCAGATCGCGTATAACACGGTGCAAGCGGCGGCCCCATTTGGGCACGCTTACCAGATCTTCCAGCGCGATCAGATAGCAGCGGATCGGGAAAACCAGCGCGTTGGACCGTGGCAGGCGGTAGAAGGTTTGCAATTCCACCCGCAAATGCTGTTTGCGCCCGATATTTTCCGGCGTCAGCGTCGTTTTCTGCACCCCCCATTTATGGTAGTTTTCAGGGCTTGTATCCAGCAGCGGGTTGACGGTCAGTGTCCAGTTCAACCGTCGCGCGGGGCTGCCTTGCTGGATGTTCAGAAGGAATTTCAGCGCGCGTTTGAACACCCCCATTTCATGGGCGCGCGGCACCGGCGCGTGCCATTCAAAGAAATTCATGCCGATGTCGAAATCCAGTGACCAGTCGGCCTGTGTGGTGACCATGCCCGCATCCATCCACAGGTTATTCTCGCGCTGGTCCAGAACCGCGAAATCCCCCTGACTCTGACGGGTGATGTATTCCATCGGCCCGTAAGGCAGGCTGGCCTCATCCATGAAGGTGAATGTATCGTCGATGCCCAAGGGCTTGTTCACCCAGCGCCATGTGTTCCCATTGCGGTGCAACTCGAACAAGTCGGGGTAATCCTCTGATTTGCTGACCATAATCAATTCCAGCAAGTCCCATCCCGCAAGGGTCATATGCGGCAGGGACTGGCAACGCAGCGGGTCGTCATCCAGCACCAGTGCGCGGTCGCGCATTTCCGAGATGTAGTGTTCATCCACATCGAAGCGCTTCTCAAAGACCGACCCTGCAGGCCCGCCACGATGCTGTTCCATATTGACGGAATACATGTAGCTGTCTTCGTGGAACGGAAAGGGAAAGCGCTTGATCGCCCAATCCGAGTTATGGAAGGTGTAGTCGTCGCGGAAGGTTTCGTCATTGAACTGAATGGTCATGGCAGCCCCCTGTTATCGGTCCAGCACCAGTGTCTTGCCGTCAAACCGGCTGACACAGGGCATGATCTTTTCACCGCTGGCATGTTCGTCATCGTCCAGCCAGTGATCATTGTGCAAAAGCGTGCCGTCATGGCGGATGACGCGGGTTTCACATTGTCCGCAGGCCCCGCCGCGACACATATAAGGCGCGTCCACGCCCGCGCGCTCGATCGCTTCCAGCAGGCTTTCATGTTCGCCCACGGTGACGGTCTTGCCGGATGCGGCCAGTTCCACCGCGAAGGGTTTGCCCGATTGCGGCGCAAGGAATTCTTCATAATGCAGTGCGGTTTCCGGCCAGCCCAGACTGGTGGCAGTGGACAGCACCCAGTCAATCATGCCGCGCGGGCCGCAGACATAGACATGCGTGCCCGCCGGTTGCCCCTTCAGCAGGGTTTCAAGGCCTATGCGTTCGTCCTGATCGTCATGATAGACATGCACATGCGCGGGGTAGCGCGCGGTCAGGTCGCTGGCATAGCTGGCAAGGGCGGCGCTGCGCACCGAATAATGCAGCTCGAACCGTCCCGCGATCCTCTCCAATTGCCGGATTTGCGACAGGAACGGGGTAATGCCGATACCACCCGCAATCATCAGGTGTTTCTTCGCCGTCAGGTCCAGCGGGAACAGGTTGACCGGATAGCTGATCATCATGCGGTCGCCCACCCGCACCTTGTCATGCAGGAAAACCGACCCGCCACGCCCCTGATCGTCGCGCCGCACTGAAATGGCATAGTGGCGCGGGTCCATCGGGTCCGACATCAGGGAATAGGGGTTCAGGCGGGTTTTGCCTGCGTCCTGCATCTCGACCACAGTATGGGCACCGCCCGAAAAATGCGGCAGCTCCTGCCCTTCGGCATGGCGGAATTCAAAACGGGTGACAAGATCGTTCAGCGGCACCTTGGCGGTAACGATGACGGGAATTTTCTGTGTTCCGGAACTCATGAATACAACTCCACCGAAGGGGGGACATTGCCGGGGTCTTCGGCATCGATGCACACCCCCTGAAACGCGGCCAGCCTGCGCGAATAATGGTCGCGCACAAACAGGTTCAGCCCGCAATGACTGCACTGGAACGGGTCTGTCATCACGTCCTCGGTGATACCCTTGCAATGGACGCATTGCACCCTGCGCGCAACAGATCCGCGATGCTCGGTCTGGATGGCGGCAAGGGGAATGCCCGCGCCCAACGCCTCATTCATGGCCTGCCCGATCAGCCCTTCGGTCCCCGCCAGATAGATTTGCGCGCCCATCACTGTGTCCCCCATGACCCTGCGAATGCGTGGAACACTGGCGTCGTAACTGGCCCCGATATGCAGCACTGCCGGTTCTACGGCCCGAAGTCGGGCCACATACCGCGTGCCCGTGTCGCGGGGGATGTAGATGATATGCGCGCCGGCCATCAGCGTGGTATCGGCCTGCGCCAGTTCCAATAGCGCCTCGGCCCCTTCGGCATCGGCAATCATCAGATGCTGCCTGCCCTTGCGCGGCGACAGCGTGCCATAGACAGGGCGGCTGGGGATGGAGGGGGGGAAGGTGAACCTGCTCATCTGGCGATCACTCCTGATACTATGCGGAAAAAAGGCGCGGCCCCGTATGGGTGCCGCGCCCTGTCATATGTCAGCCCTTCGCGGTGCGACGCTTCTTGTCGGGGTCATAGAACGGCATGGAATGCGCAACGCAGGGAATGTCACCGCCTGCATTCTGCACCACCATTGGCGTGCCATCGACCGCGCAATCCACCGGCATACGGGCAATGCCCACATTGTGCTTGTTCAGGGACGAATACACGCCAACGGTGACAACCCCGACCTGCTTGCCATCCTTCAACAGGGGGGCGCCTTCGTCGGCAGGGGTCGTGCCCTCCAGCTTCACGCCGTAGATCTTGAAGCGCTCCTTGCCTTGCAGGCGGTAATGCTCCTCTGCGCCGCGAAAGCCGGTCTTGCCCTTGGATACGGTGAAATCAAGGCCAAGCTCCCACAATGTATCGCCGCCTTTCTCATTCTCGAACGGGTATTGGTCGGAATTGTCATAGGGATAGAACAGCAGATAGCTTTCTGCACGCAGCAGGTCCAGCGTGGTAAAACGCGTGGGGATAATGCCCATGGGCGCGCCCTTGTCGGCCAGCGCATCCCAGATATCGGCGGCGTCTTGTGCACGGCAGAAAATCTCGTACCCGCGCTCGCCGGTGTAGCCCGTGCGCGAAATCATCACCGGCTTGTCCCACAGCATTGTCTGCGTATGGGCGAAATAGGCCAGATCACGGATGCCCGGAACGCCCTGCGCTTCCAGAAAATCCACGGCCAGCGGACCTTGCAAGGATATATCGTGCAGATTGTCGTCAAAGCGGATGTCCACATCACGCCCCATCGCGGCCATGGTCAGTTGCTCATGTCCAGCGCCCGCGCCATGCACGACCATATAGGAGTTCGGGCCAGTGCGATAGATCACGCAATCATCAATGAACTTGCCGTCATCATTCAGCATGGTCGCATAGGAACTGCGCCCCGGCTTGATCTTGTCGGCATAGCGTGTGGTCGCACGGTCAATGACATGGAACGCATGCGGTCCCACCACATGCACCTTTTTCAGGCCAGACACGTCCATGAAACCGGCCTTGGTGCGGATGGCCAGATATTCCTGTTCCTGATCCTTGTCATAGCTCCATGCCGTGCCCATGCCGGACCAGTCCTCAAGTGCTGATCCAAGGGCGCGGTGACGGCTGGCAAGCGCCGAGAATCGCCACGATGTTGTCATTTCCAATCTCCCTATCTGGTTCCGTATTGGTTTTTACTGGTCTGCGCGTGGTTGATGCGGTGCATGTGGCCAGTATTTGCTTTTGGGCATAGTTGGCCAAAACGTAGCTTCAAAATCAACACAAAAAGAAAAATATTTTACTGTAGTGCAATTTATTTCGCCGACAGCGCTATTTGCTTGCGCATGGTGGTTTGAAAACGGGCAGTGACAGGGTACCAATTTGGCGCGATTTGGGGAATCTGGTCCGAATCGATATGTTCTGATCCCTGCGATCCGGATGTCGCTGCGCAGCGATTTGCATGGTTCTGCCCGCAGGTTGCGGTTGAGACAGGGCCGGAATGCATGAAATTTCAGCGCTGACGTAACTGAAAGGAAAAATATTTTCTTACCAGTTGATTCCGCCGAAGGCAGTTGATAGCGTTCGTGCAAGCGCAATTTGCAAGGAAATGGGTAATGTGCGGAATAGTTGGGCTGTTTCTGAAAGACAGGTCGCTGGAGCCACGTCTTGGGGCCATGCTGACAGATATGCTGGTAACAATGACGGATCGCGGCCCCGATAGTGCCGGGATCGCGATTTACGGATCAGGGCAAACGGGGCAGGCGAAGCTGACCGTCCAGTCGGACAACGCAGATACGGATTTTGCCACGCTGGCCGATGAATTGGGCCATATGCTGGGGGCCAGTGTCACGCTGCGCCGCGCTGATACACATGCGGTGCTGACCCTGCCAGCCGCACAGGCACAAGCCGCGCGCGATGTGCTGGCCACATTGCGCCCCGATCTGCGCATCATGAGTGATGGACAGAATATCGAGATTTACAAGGAAGTTGGCCTGCCGCGCGATGTTGCCGCGCGCTTTGACGTGGCGTCCATGTCGGGCAGTCACGGCATCGGGCATACGCGCATGGCGACCGAGTCCGCCGTGACGACCCAAGGTGCGCACCCGTTTTCAACCGGCGCGGACCAATGCCTTGTGCATAACGGGTCATTGTCCAACCACAATAACCTGCGCCGCACCCTGAAGCGTGCAGGCGTGCGCATCGACAGCCAGAATGACACCGAAGTGGGCGCAGCCTATGTGACGTGGAAAATGCAGCAAGGCGCCACCCTGGGCGAGGCGCTGGAAGGCACGCTGGAAGATCTTGACGGTTTCTTCACCTTTGTCGTCGGCACCAAGGACGGGTTTGGCGTCGTGCGTGACCCGATTGCGTGCAAGCCAGCAGTCATGGCCGAAACCGATCAGTATGTGGCCTTCGGGTCCGAATATCGCGCGCTGGTCAACCTGCCGGGCATTGAGGATGCGCGCGTTTGGGAACCCGAACCCGCCACTGTTTATTTCTGGAGCCACTGATCATGCAAACTATTGATCTTGCAAACCAACCCCTGCGTGAACTGAACAGCACGCTTCAGGCGCAGACGGCGCAAACCAACGCCACCGCGTGGGAAGTGCTGAACCCGCGCGGCGCACATGCCATTGCGGTGGGTCTGGATGCCCCCATCGAGGTGACGGTGCGCGGTGTTACCGGATATTACTGCGCAGGCATGAACAAACAGGCGCATATCCATGTCACAGGGTCTGTCGGACCGGGGGTTGCGGAAAACATGATGTCCGGCACCGTTATGATTGATGGTGATGCAAGCCAGTATGCAGGCGCCACAGGGCGCGGCGGGTTGCTGGTGATCAAGGGCAATGCCTCATCACGTTGCGGGATTTCCATGAAAGGTATTGATATCGTGGTGCATGGCAATGTGGGCCATATGTCGGCCTTCATGGCGCAGGCGGGCAATCTTGTGGTGTGCGGCGATGCGGGCGATGCGCTGGGCGATTCCATCTATGAAGCGCGCCTGTTTGTGCGCGGGTCCGTCAAAAGCCTTGGGGCGGATTGCATCGAGAAGGAAATGCGCCCCGAGCATCTGGAAATCCTGCGCGACCTGCTGGAGCGCGCGGGCGCGGATGCCAAGCCAGAGGAATTCCGCCGCTACGGGTCCGCGCGGAAACTTTATAATTTTGATGTCGATAATGCGGCTGCATATTGAAGGATATGACAATGAAAGATCATGACACCCGCATTCCCCAGACGGTGCCCATCCAGTCGGCCACGTTTTCCAACCCCATCAATGCCGAAATCCGCCGCGCGGCGGCAACGGGCATCTATGACATTCGCGGGGGCGGCGCAAAACGCAAGGTGCCGCATTTTGACGACCTGCTGTTTCTGGGCGCGTCCATCAGCCGCTACCCGCTGGAAGGCTACCGCGAGAAATGCGACACCCGCGTGACCCTTGGCACGCGCTTTGCGAAGAAACCTATCGAGCTGGAGATTCCCGTCACCATCGCAGGCATGAGTTTTGGCGCGCTGTCGGCGCAGGCCAAGGAAGCGCTGGGGCGCGGTGCATCCGCGGCGGGCACATCGACCACCACCGGCGATGGCGGCATGACACCCGAAGAACGCGGCCATTCCAGCAAGCTGGTTTATCAATATCTGCCATCGCGCTATGGCATGAACCCCGACGACCTACGCCGCGCCGATGCGATTGAAATCGTCGTGGGGCAGGGCGCGAAACCGGGCGGCGGCGGCATGTTGCTGGGCCAGAAGATTTCCGACCGTGTGGCCGAAATGCGCACCCTGCCCAAGGGGATCGACCAGCGGTCGGCCTGCAGGCACCCCGACTGGACAGGGCCGGATGATCTGGAAATCAAAATTCTGGAACTGCGTGAAATCACCGGCTGGCAGGTGCCCATCTATGTCAAGGTCGGCGGCACACGACCCTATTATGATACCGCGCTGGCGGTCAAGGCGGGCGCGGATGTTGTGGTCCTTGACGGCATGCAGGGCGGTACCGCCGCCACGCAGGATGTGTTCATCGAACATGTGGGCCTGCCGACACTGGCCTGTATCCGGCCTGCCGTGCGCGCCTTGCAGGATCTTGGCATGCACCGCGAGGTGCAGCTGGTTGTCTCGGGCGGGATCCGGACCGGCGCGGATGTGGCCAAAGCGCTGGCGTTGGGCGCGGATGCGGTGGCCATCGGCACGGCGGCATTGATTGCGCTGGGCGACAATGACCCCAAATGGGAAGCCGAGTATCAGAAACTGGGCACCACCACGGGCGCCTATGATGACTGGCATGAAGGGCGCGATCCGGCGGGCATTACCACGCAAGACCCCGAACTTGCCGCACGCCTTGACCCCATCGAGGCCGGCCGCCGGTTGCGCAATTACCTGAAAGTCATGACGCTGGAGGCGCAGACCATCGCGCGCGCCTGCGGGCATAACCACTTGCACAATCTGGAACCCGAAGACCTGTGCGCGCTGACGATGGAGGCCGCCGCCATGGCGCAGGTGCCGCTGGCGGGCACGGACTGGTATCCCGGCAAACCGGGGGCTGGGTATTGAAATTTGGCGCGGGTCGGACGGGGTCCGGTCCGCGCAGTCACTTAAAAAACACGCGACCAACAGGGACAGGACAGCATGACACAAGATCTTGCAAAATTCGCGGCAGAACGCGGCGTCAAATACTTCATGATTTCGTTCACCGACCTTTTCGGGGGGCAGCGGGCGAAACTGGTGCCCGCACAGGCCATTGCCGATATGCAGGTTGATGGCGCGGGCTTTGCGGGGTTTGCCACATGGCTGGACCTGACTCCGGCCCACCCCGATATGCTGGCCGTGCCCGACCCGTCATCGGTCATTCAACTGCCATGGCAACCGGATGTGGCATGGGTGGCGGCAAACTGTGTCATGGAAGGGCAGGATGTGGCGCAGGCCCCGCGCAATGTGCTGCGCCGCCTGATTGATGACGCCGCCAGCGAAGGGTTGCATGTCAAGACGGGCATTGAGGCCGAGTTCTTCCTGCTGACGCCTGCAGGGGACCAGATTTCAGACCCGTTCGATACCGCTGCCAAACCCTGCTATGACCAGCAGGCGGTGATGCGCCGTTATGATGTGGTGCGCGAAATCTGTGATTACATGCTGGATCTGGGCTGGGGCCCGTATCAGACCGACCATGAGGATGCCAATGGCCAGTTTGAAATGAACTGGGAATTTGACGATGTTCTGGCCACGGCTGACAAGCACAGCTTTTTCAAGTTCATGACCAAATCTGTCGCGGAAAAGCACGGATACCGCGCGACATTCATGCCCAAACCCATCGAGGGGCTGACCGGCAACGGGTGTCATGTTCATATCTCGGTCTGGGATGGCAAGGGCAAGGATGCGAAAACCAATGTTTTCGCCAGCGACAAGGGCCACGGCCAGACCGGAGAGGTCGGCTTGTCCGACAAGGGGCGCGCGTTTCTTGGCGGGATCATGAAACACGCATCTGCCTTGGCAGCGATCACCAACCCCACAGTGAACAGCTATAAGCGCATTAATGCACCGCGCACCATTTCAGGGGCCACATGGGCACCCAATTCGGTGACATGGACGGGCAACAACCGCACCCATATGGTGCGCGTGCCCGGACCGGGGCGGTTTGAACTGCGCCTGCCCGACGGGGCCGTGAACCCCTATCTGTTGCAGGCGGTTGTTATTGCGGCGGGACTTAGCGGGATACGCACCAATGCCGATCCCGGCAAGCGCTGGGATATTGACATGTATGCCGAAGGCCACAAGGTCGAAGGGGCACCCAAGCTGCCGCTGAACATGCTGGACGCGCTGCGCGCCTATGAAGCGGACGAGGAATTCATGAAGATGATGGGAACAGAATTTTCCAGCGCCTATCTGAAGCTGAAAAAGCAGGAATGGAACTCCTTCGTGTCGCATTTCAGCCGTTGGGAACGCGAACACACGCTTGATATCTGAGGAAGTACCACAGGCACAACGTCAGGCACTGTTTTAGGTATGATTGCGGGCTGCCATGTGCGGCCCGCAATCCTTTTGAAATGCCTGTTATGATCGCGGGCGTTCCTTCTTCGGGTCATAATGTGCAAATGGCACAATGCGGGCGGGCAGGCGTTTTTGATGCCCGTCCAGTTTGCCAATCTCGACCGCAGTGTCCAGATCCGCATGGGCAACGTCCAGCCGCGCAAGGGCTATGTTCTTGCCCAGAAGTGGCGAGCGCATGGAAGATGTGACCTCGCCCACCTGTGCGCGCCCGACATGCACAGGGTCGCCATGCCCGACATCCACATTGCTGTCGATATCCAGACCGACCAGTTTGCGCATCGGGTTTTCCTTGCGCCGGATCAGCGCATCGCGGCCAATGAAATCATCTGTTTTCGATTTCAGCGGCACGGTAAACCCGATGCCCGCCTCGAACGGGTCGGTCTGGTCGCTGAAATCATAGCCTGCGAAAATCAACCCCGCCTCTATGCGGACCATATCCAGCGCATCCAGCCCGAAAGGTTGCAGGCCGTGATCCTGCCCTGCGTCCCAGATCGCATCGAACACGGCCGCACAATCCTTGGGGTGGCACATGACCTCATAGCCCAGTTCACCCGTATAGCCGGTGCGCGACACCACAATCGGCACGCCGTCCGCCCCATGCAGCCGCGCAGGCGTGAAGCGGAACCAGCCCAACTGGTCAAATGTCGGGCGGTGCGGTGCGGTCCAGACAATCTTGCGCAGCAAATCGCGGCTTTCAGGCCCTTGCACCGCGACATTATGCAACTGGTCGGTCGAGGACCGCACAAGAACATTCAGTCCCAGTTTCGCGGCCTGTTCGCGAATCCATTCGCCGCCATAATCATTGCCGCCGATCCAGCGGAAATTGTCGCGCCCCAGCCGGAACAGCGTGCCGTCATCGATCATACCGCCATGAGGGTAGCACATGGCCGTATAGACAACGCCCCCTTCCGACAGTTTCTTGACATCACGGGTGAAAATATACTGGCACAACGCTTCCGCATCAGGCCCCGTAATCTCGAATTTGCGCAAGGGCGACAGGTCCATGATCACGGCGCGCTCGCGGCAGGACCAATATTCCGCAACCGCGCCGGTATTCGCAAAGGAACTGGCCAGCCAGTAGCCGTTATATTCAATAAAATTGCCTGTCAGTTTGGCAAAGCTGGCGTGAAAGCCGGTTTCCTTGGTCATCTTTGGCTCCGAATCGGGGGTGGCGCGCATGGCAATGGCGCGCTGGAAGGTTTCCTTGCCGCTGTAGGTGCGGATGTGAATATCCGTCGGGTTCCAGCCATTGGCGGGCGTCGTGTCATCGGGGCAGGCGGAACTGACGCAGACCAGATCTGTCAGCGCGCGCAGCAGCACATAATCACCGGGGCGCGACCATGGTTCATCGGCATACAGGACGCCGTGTTCATCAAGTCCCGTGTTGAAGAAGAAATTGATCGCCATCCAGCCGGGGCGCGGGGCCGCCCCATAAGGCGCAAGGGCCGCGTTGAAATTATCCGTGCAATTCACATGGCCGGGATAGCCGATATCGTCGTAGTATTTGGCGGCACAGGCCATGGCAAACGCATCATGGCGCCCGCAGGTGTCCTGCACCACCTCGACCAGCGGTTCCATGTCCTGATCGTAGTATTTCGCGTGCAGCCCCGGCATGGGATAGGCGTGCCCCATCAGCGTACGGGTGGTGGTGACATCCAGCGGGTGCTGTGTACCACGATCCAGCTTGCGCGCGGAAAAGCACTGGAAATCCGTGCATTGGCGGCCATCAACATCAATGATCTGGATATAATCGCCCGCCTTGACGAAATACGCCTGCGCGGTGGCGGAATATACCCGAATCTCGGCCGTGGGGTCGGCAAGCGGCGTGGGCAGTTCAAACCGTATATGCGGGCTCACGGTCGCGCGTGTTACCATCACGGTCAGGGGCGTGGCGGTGTCCTGCGCGTCCGGCGCCATTGCGCCCGCAGGCGCGGCAATCACGACAACACCATCACGGCTTACGCGAAAATCCTGCTGTGTTCCGGCAGGGGTCTGGCTGTCGAACAGGCGCACAGTGCCAGCTTGGGCAAGGTCGATCTTGCGCGCCTCCAGTCCCATGCGCAGCCCGCGCAACGATGACAGGTCGCAGGCCAGCAGCGCCTTCAGTCCGGTCCCGTCCGCATTCGCGCTGGCACCTATGAGGCCTGCGTCGATCCGGCCCTTGTTGTCAGCGGCCAGTATTTCACAAACCTGCCCCCCTTCGTCGTTGCGCAGGTTCAGGCGGTCACCCGCGCGCACAGGGATCAGGGCCGCGCCAGCGCCCGCAACGCAGTAGCGTTCAGTGCCCGGCGGCAGGGTAAATGCCTTGGGGGTCAGAATGGCACTGGGGCGCGGCGGGCCAGGGCGGACGGCGGGATATGGGGTGTCCAGCATGTTGCACCTTTCACGGATGTTGCCTTACCGGAATAAAATTTAACTAACAGAGTATTTGGCTTGAGTGCATATGGCAAGCATTCTTGTGCAGGATATTCAAACAAGCTGCATCCGGCCTGCTGCCGCGCGGCAAAAACCAGCGCCCGCGCAGATGGCTGTCGGGCAGGCCTTGCACCAGAAGCGGGGCCAAGCAGGCGGTCCCACGGCAAAAGAACCGGCCCGACGGCGATACCCGTGTCGGACCGGCTTTGGGCCGGATGCATAAGATGTCGTCGCTTAGCGGCGGACTTCACGCTGGTTTTGTGCGCCGCGCACGACGATACGCCGCACACCTTCCAGACGCCGGTTGGACAGTTTCACACCGGCAGTTACCGTGCGCGAGGCTTCTGTTCCCGTCCCGCTTGCAGACATGGGGCTGGCCAGCACGAATTCATAGATCAGCGCGCCATCGACGGGGCGTTCGTCATTGATGGGGCGCAATTCCACATCCCACCAGCCTTGGGTCGCTGTCACGCCGCTGGCATGGACAACCGCCCCTTCCGGTGTGCGCAGCACTTCAACCTCGGTCACCACAGGGACCAGGGCGCGCCGGTCCACTGTCGTGCCCCAGCCGCTGGCCGGAACAAGGGTTTCCGTCGACTGGCTGCCGAACCAGTTCCGGGGGTTCAGACGCGACTCGCGCATCGTTCCGCAGGCCGACAGGACCAGTACCAAAACAAGCGACGCAAGAATGGGCTTTTGCATGACTGGTCCTTTTGACACTTTGACAATACTTGTGCTTTGCAGGGCTTTGTTACGGGTTAGCCTAATTCAAGCGCTTTGAAAAGTGCCCCTGAACCAAAGCATGCGCAGCAAAGCGATGATGTCGACAATTATATGCCCGATCAGGCTGGACCTCGGTCGTCTTGCGCCTTAGGTCTGGGGCCAGTTCCAGCCAAGAGGCCAGCCATGGCAAGTCCTGCATTCGAAGATATCGCCGAGACATTTGATTTTCTGGACGATTGGGAAGATCGCTATCGCCATGTGATCGACCTTGGCCGCGCCATGCCCGCCCTTGATGATGCGCTGAAAACGCCTGCAACCCGCGTTGAAGGATGCGCCAGTCAGGTCTGGATACAACCGATGCTGGACGGTGACGGGCCGCAAGCGAAATTCGATTTCATGGGTGACAGCGATGCGATGATCGTGCGCGGCCTGATAGCGGTGCTGCACGCGCTGTATGCGGGTCAGACCGTGGCGGATGTCCTGAAGATTGACGCACAGGCCGAACTGGCGCGGCTGGGGCTGGATGAACATTTGTCGTCGCAGCGCTCGAACGGGGTGCGGGCCATGGTGGGGCGCATCCGCGCCGTCGCCACCGAGGTGGCGGGATGATCGCCGATCCGGTGCTGCTGATGCAGTTGACCGCGCTGCTGGTCGCCATTGGCGCCTTCGCGGGGATCGTTGCGGGGTTGCTGGGCGTGGGCGGCGGGATCGTTCTGGTGCCCGCGTTCTTCTATCTGTTCACTGCGCTGGGATATGGCGGTGCACAGGTGATGCAGGTGTGTCTGGCAACATCGCTTGCCACAATCATCGTCACCTCTGCGCGGTCGGTCCAAAGCCATAACAAGCGCGGCGCTGTGGAATGGCCCATTTTGCGCGGTTGGGCGCTGGGCATCGCGATTGGTGCCATTATCGGGGTGCTGACGGCGGCACTGCTGCGTTCGGTGGTGTTGCAGGGCATATTCGGCGTGCTTGGTGTGCTGATCGGGCTGTGGTTTGCATTCGGGCGCGCGGATTTCCGGCTGGGCGATCGCATGCCAACCGGCCCGCTGAAGGGGGTCATTTCCAGCACGATCGGTTTCCTGTCGGTGCTTATGGGCATTGGCGGCGGGTCGTTCGGGGTGCCCTTGATGACACTTTATGGTGTGCCCATTCATCGCGCCGTGGCCACCGCTGCCGGTTTCGGCATTCTGATTGCAGTGCCGTCGGTGCTGTCCTTCCTGTTTGTGCCAGTCGCGGATGCGCCGCCGCTGACGGTTGGCGCGGTCAACCTGCCTGCCTTCGCCATTGTCGTCGTGATGACGACGATGACAGCCCCCTTGGGTGCCAGACTGGCCCATGCGATGGACCCCAAGCCGTTGAAACTGGTCTTTGCGGTGTTCATCATCCTGATGGCGCTGAACATGCTGCGCAAGGCGCTGGGCTTTTAATCACGCGCATTGGGGGGCTGTCTGCCCCCTGCGGCCCTGTGCGGGCCGCCCCCCCGAGAGTATTTTTGCCAAGATGAAACGGGCCGTGCTTGCGCAATGGACGCGATTGCGGCATGTCTGGCGCAGTTTGTGACCGAGGAGAGCCATATGAGCCGCGCATTCGTTTTTCCGGGGCAGGGTGCCCAGACCATTGGTATGGGGCAGGCATTGGCCGAGGCCTATCCGGCCGCAATGGCCGTATTTCAGGAAGTGGATGAGGCGCTGGGCGAAAAGCTGTCCAGTCTGATCTGGGACGGTGATATTGCCGATCTGACACTGACCGCCAATGCCCAGCCCGCGCTGATGGCCACGTCCCTTGCTGCCCTGCGCGCGATGGAATCCGAGGGGGTTGCCATAACCGATGCGGCCTTTGTTGCGGGGCATTCGCTGGGGGAATATTCCGCGCTGGCGGCCAGCGGGGCGCTGACGATCGCCGATGCCGCGCGGCTGCTGCGTATTCGGGGGCAGGCCATGCAGGCCGCCGTTCCGGTGGGGCAGGGCGCGATGGCTGCCCTTCTGGGGCTGGATTTCGCAACAGTGGTTGATGTTGCCGCCGAAGCGGCGCAAGGGCAGGTCTGTCAGGCCGCCAATGACAATGACCCCGCACAGGTTGTCGTTTCCGGTCATAAGGATGCGGTCGAACGGGCGGTCGAGATTGCCAAGGCGCGTGGCGCACGTCGTGCGATGTTGTTGCCGGTTTCGGCACCCTTCCACTGCGCGTTGATGCAACCTGCCGCAGACCGTATGGCAGAGGCGCTGGCAGATGTCGCGCTGCAAGCGCCCAGAGTTCCCTTGGTTGCCAATGTGCGGGCCGAACCGGTTCAGGACCCCGAAGAGATTCGCAACTTGTTGGTTGCGCAGGTGACCGGGTCGGTCCGGTGGCGCGAGTCGGTCGCATGGATGGCCGAGAATGGCGTGACAGAGTTTTGGGAGATCGGCGCAGGCAAGGCGCTTTCCGGTATGATCAAGCGTATTGCCAAAACAGCGCAGACGCGGAATTTCGGAACACCGCAGGATCTGGCTGATCTGAAAGCCTGAAGAAGTTATTCAAAACCAACAAGATAAGGCAGTTTCTTTATCCTGGGGTTGTTGCGCAATTCTGCAGGCGCAATCCGGCCCGGTGGCGATGTGTCGTCCTATCGCCACTGAATTACCTCTTCGCACTGTGGGGCGGGTTTGTGTCAGAACACAGCGTCCATGCCCGCATATGGCGACTTGCGAACATATGCGGGCAGAGACAGATGGGTGTTATCCGATCACGGGATGATACGCGCATAGCGGACGCCAGCGAGTGACGCGCCTGCCAGCATGCCGGATTGCCCGAAAACAACCGCGATGACAGGGGCAAACTGGGTGGTGGTTTCGGCCCCCATGGACCCGCCCTGTGACGGGGTTGCGTAGCGCAGATCGGCACTTGCGGCCCATCCTTCCGACATGCGGAAATCTTGCAGGGCCTGTTCGGTCATGAAAAACAGGGCATGTGCGTATTGCTGTGCGCCAGCTTGCAGCCCGAAGCTGGCCCGCGTGGCGGAATAGTAATCGACTGTCATGTCGTCAATGCGCAGCGCGCCGCGCCCGTAGGCCCCGCCGACGAACAGGCCGGCCTCGGTCACGACAGGAATATACAGGATGCCGCGCGCATTCTGGAACAGCTCATTCAGGGACGGATAGGTGTTGCGCAGAAAGTCGCGGGCGGTGTCCACGCGGGCATCCAGCACATCGGCCCCTTGGCCCCCGACCGGGTTGCCACATGCGGCCAGCAGGGACACGGCACCCGTGCCAAGGATCACGCTTCGGCGGTTGATTTGTTTCATTGCTCTGTTTGCCTTTTGTTCTTGCCCGTCTTGGGCGCCTGTTATCGCGCAGTTGCCCTGCGCCGTATTATGTTCGCGATAATAGGGCGAAAATGGCGGTTTGTCACCAGTTTGCGGCTTGCAAACCTGCATTTGCGCGTAGTCCTGCCTGCCGCTCTGGCTATTGTGACAAGGCTTCGGCCACGCGCGGCGCGAAATAGGTCAGGACCCCGTCGCAGCCAGCGCGTTTGAAGGCCATCAGACTTTCAAGCATAACCTTGTCGCCGTCCAGCCAGCCATTCTGCGCAGCGGCCATCAGCATCGCGTATTCCCCTGAAACCTGATAGGCGAATGTGGGCTGGCCGAACTGGTCCTTGACGGCGCGGCAAATGTCCAGATAGGGCATGCCGGGTTTCACCATGACCATATCCGCGCCTTCTTCCAGATCGCGGGCAACGCAGCGCAGGGCCTCCTCGCGGTTGGCCGGGTTGATCTGATAGGTCGCCTTGTCGCCCACCAGACGCCCTGATGCGCCTACTGCATCGCGGAAGGGGCCATAGAACGCGCTGGCAAATTTTGCAGCATAAGACAGGATGGCCACGTCCTTGTGCCCCTGTGTTTCCAGTGCATGACGCAGGGCGCCGATGCGCCCGTCCATCATGTCCGACGGCCCAAGGATATCGGCACCTGCATCCGCTTGCGCCAGTCCCATCTTGACCAGCGCTTCAACAGTTTCGTCATTGACGATCTCGCCATTCACGACGAACCCGTCATGCCCGTTCGCGTTATAGGGGTCCAGCGCTATGTCGGTCATGACCATCAATTCGGGAAATTCCGCCTTCAGCATTCGGATTGCACGATTGGTCAGGTTCTCGGGGTTCCACGCTTCATCACAGGTTTCGGTGCGCAAGGCTTGATCTGTATAGGGAAACAGGCAAATCGCGGGAATGCCAAGTTTGTGGGCCTTCTCGGCCGCGGGCAACAGCTTGTCCAGCGACAGGCGATCGACGCCGGGCAGGGATGCAATCGGTTCCGCGACAGCGGTGCCATCGCGGATGAAAACCGGCCAGATCAGGTCACGCGGGGACAGTGCGTTTTCCTGCACCATTTCGCGCAAGGCGCGGGTCCGGCGCAGGCGGCGCATGCGGGCGACGGGTATATACGCGGATGTCATTCGGCAAGCCTTCCCTGTGATCTGCCGATGTCGTGCCATGTCAGGCCAGAAAATGGAAGCCCTGCCTGCGCAGATCATCCGCGATTGCGCTGCGGTGGTTTGCCTCAAGCGTATATATCGACTATGTGATGCGTGACAAAACCGCAGGATCACGCGCAGCTCGGCTGGTGGTGTCCGGTGCCCGCAAGGAATGTGAAGATAGACCAGATGCAACTCACTCAACATGCCAGATTATCCGTTGCGCCGATGATGGATTGGACGGACCGGCATTGCAGGTTTTTCCACAGGCTTTTGTCCCGGCATACGCTTTTGTATACCGAAATGGTGACTGCGCCCGCCCTGGTGCGTGGCGGGGCATTGCATTTGCTGCGCCATGATCCGGCAGAACAGCCTGTTGCACTGCAACTTGGCGGGTCGGACGCGGATGAACTTGCGCAGGCGGCCGCGCTTGGCTGGCAGGCCGGATATCGTGAAATCAACCTGAATTGCGGTTGCCCGTCCGACAGGGTGCAGTCGGGCAGTTTCGGCGCGGTGCTGATGGAGCATCCGGCACTTGTGGGTGACATATGTGCGGCAATGATTGCCGCATCCCCCGCCGAGGTGACAGTGAAATGCCGCATTGGCGTGGATGCGCAGGTCCCCGAGGAGATTTTGCCCGCATTTCTGGAAACGCTGTCTCAGGCCGGGGTGCGGCGCGTGATTATCCATGCCCGCAAAGCGTGGTTGCAAGGGTTGTCGCCCAAGGATAACCGCGAAATTCCGCCGCTTGATTACCCGCTTGTGCTGGCGATGAAAGCCGCATTTCCGCAGATGCATATATCGATCAATGGTGGTGTGACATCGCTTGCGCAGGCAGCGGGATTGCTGGACCAGGGACTGGATGGGGTGATGATCGGGCGGGCTGCCTATCAGCGTCCCGCCGATATTCTGCAAGACGCTGATCGCATTGTGTTCGGCGACATGTCAGGGGGGCGTGACCCGTTCGAGGCAGTTCAGGCCATGCGCCCCTATATCCTGCGCGAACTTTCCGAAGGTGTGCGGCTGGCCAGCATAACGCGCCACATGCTGGGGCTGTTCGCGGGCAAGCCGGGTGCGCGTGTCTGGCGCAGAATCCTGTCGGAAAATGCGCATCGTGCAGGGGCCGGCACCGAGGTTCTGGACATGGCGCTTGATGCGGTGAACGCAGCCGCTGTTCCCGAACCGCAGCAACAAAGCTGACGGGCAGGAAGCCGCGCTGTGGCCTCTGTTCGGGCTGGTCTGTATCTGCCCTTATGAAACGCATATGTCGTGCATTGAAAACGCGGTCCTGGAGCGCGTCGCGTTCATTCGTATTCACGCGACACGCTCTAACTTATTGGCTTTGCATATTCGAGAAGCTCAAAACCGGTTCCCACTTTTGAGCAACATGCTGTAAGCCGTGCCATGCGGGATTCGGTCATCAGGGCTGCCATAACCAGAACATGATCTGCCGCGCGCCAGCTTGCCTCGTGCCTGCGCCGGGCCTGATCCATCAGCGCCTCGATCAAGGTCAGGCGTTGCAAGGCGTCGTCAAGCGCGGGCAGGGCTGCCGCCGATGGCAGGCCAAGCAGTTTGGGAAGCATGGTGCCGCGATCATAATCGCCCATGGCATACCGCGCCGCCACAACCAAAAGGCGAGGTCGGATTGTCGTTTCCAGACTGCTGCGCAATGATTTCATTTTAAAACTCCCTTGGCTTCAATGCTGCCATATTGGCACGAAAACCAAGGGTGTTGCGCCAGTGTATTTGGCAGCGTTCGATGCGTTCAGCGGGATTTATTGTTTCAGCGGCATGATCAGGGGCACCCCGATTGTTTAGGAATCGGTAACCAATGCAATCTTAGGTGGTAAGGTGAAAAGGAGCCTGATCCTGATGAGAGCAACGCCTTGCCAGCCTGCACCAGATACTGCGCCAGACCCTGATATGCTGCCCGACTGGGTTCCCGAGGGGGCCAGAGTATACCTGTCGCACACTGCGGGGGGCATGTCCTTGCGTGCCCTTGCACGCAGACGGGGGTGTCATGCGTCCACAATCATGCGGCAGGTGCGCAGGTTTGAAAACCGCCGCGATGATCCGCTTGTCGATGAAGCCCTTAGCCGTCTGGATGCTGTCATGCGCCGCCAGATGCCCAGTATATATCGAAGGGACCCTGTTATGAAGCCTGCCCAACCCCGCCTGAATGCTGTCACCGTGTCCGATTGCGGGGACAATTCTGAAGCGATCGCAGTGCTGCATCATCTGAAAACACCGGGTGCTGTGCTGGTGGTTGCGCCGGATATGCCCAAGGCCGTGGTCATGCTGGAAACTGCCGGTGTTGGCACGACCCGTATTGCCGTGCTTGACAGGGACGTGGCCGAAGTCATGGCGCTGCGCGACTGGATCAGTTGCTCGCGCGCGGGGCGGGTGTCGTGCTACAGCATCACCCCCACCGGCGAGGCGGCCTTGCGCGCGCTGGGGGCAAATGAACCCTATGCCCCCACCAGTGACGACAGCAATGCCGGACGGCGCGTACGCTACGGGCAGGCCGAAAGCCCCATCAGCATTCTTGCACGCCGCCGTGAAAAAAACGGGCAGCTGTTCCTGTCGCCAGAGCTGGTTTGCGCCGCAGAACGGCTGCGAGAGGATTTTGTCATGGCGCAGCTGGATCTGATGCCATTGGAACCGGCAGACAAATTTGTCCTATCGCTTGAGGGGCGCAGGCTGCGCAGCGCGAATATTGCCAAACCCGGAACCCGCGCCGCGCGTCTGCGTGTTCTGGACGTGTTGCGGGATCTGGGGCCGGGATTGGGGGATATCGCCTTGCGGTGCTGCTGCTATCTTGAAGGGGTGGAATCTGCGGAAAACGCGCTGGGATGGTCGGCGCGTTCCGGCAAGATTGTTCTGCGCATCGCGTTGCAGCGGATGCAGCGCCGCTATGACGAAATAGGCAAAGACAATATGATGATTGGCTAAACCGAATGCGGGGCACCGGCATTTTCGGGGCGCGCGGCCCCACACCCGTCATGCGTTCTGTGCCCCGTCCAGCGCTTCCTGTGCTGCCACCCACATGGTTTCAGCGCGGTCCAGCGCGTCCATCACTTCGGCATATTTGCGTTGCCATACACCCAGATCGCCTTCGCGGCCCTGTTCATACAATTCCGTGTCAGCCAGTTTCGTGGCCAGCTTGCTGCGCATGTCTTCCAGCTTCTCGATACGGGCCTCGGCCTTGCGCAATTCGCTGCGCAGGTTTGAAATATCCTCGCGGCTGGCGCGTTTGGGCTTGGGCGCGCTGGGCTTTTCGCGTGCGGGTTTGTCGTCATTGGACAACAGGAAACCGCGATATGTTTCCAGATCCCCCTCATAGGGGGTGACCTTGCCGCCCGATACCAGCCACAGCCGGTCGGCCACCAAGGACAGCAGATGCATGTCATGGCTGACCAGAACAACCGCGCCGGTATAGTGGGTCAGCGCCTCGACCAGGGCCTCGCGCGATTCGATATCAAGGTGGTTCGTGGGTTCGTCCAGAATCAGCATATGCGGCGCATCCAGCGTGGCCAGCAGCAGCGACAGCCGCGCCTTCTGCCCGCCGGACAGCCGCGCAACCACTGTTTCAGCCTGTTCCGCCATCAGCCCGAAACCTGCCAGCCGCGCGCGCAGGCGCGGCGGCGCCTCCGCAGGGCGCATGCGTTGCAGGTGTTGCAGCGGCGTTTCATTCAATTCCAACTCGTCAACCTGATGCTGGGCAAAATAGCCCACGCGCAGCTTGTTGGCGCGTGTCACCTGCCCATTTCCATCCAGCTTGCCCGCCAGCAGTTTCGACAGGGTTGATTTGCCTTCGCCATTGCGCCCCAGCAGGGCAATGCGATCATCCTGATCAATGCGCAGTTCCAGCCCCCGCAGCACAGGCGGGCCACCATAACCCACCGCGACCCCGTCCAGCCGCAAAATGGGCGGCGACAATTCTTCGGGTGCGGGAAAGGTAAAGACATGGCGCGCGGCCTCGGAAGGCGGGGTAATCGGCGTCAGCTTTTCCAGCATTTTCAGCCGCGACTGCGCTTGTTTCGCTTTTGACGCCTTCGCGCGGAAGCGGTCCACGAATTTCTGCATATGCTCGCGCTTGAGCGAGACTTTCTGCGCCTCGGCGGCCAGAACAGCGCGCTGTTCGGCGCGGGTGCGCGCGAATGTGTCGTAACTGCCTGCATAAAGCGTCAGCTTGCGGTCTTCGAGGTGCAGAATATGGCTGACCGCACGGTTCAGCAAACCCCGATCATGGCTGATGATGATGACGGTGTGCGGATATTTCGCCAGATAGCTTTCCAGCCAAAGCGCGCCTTCAAGATCCAGATAGTTGGTCGGTTCATCCAGCAGCAACAGATCGGGTTGCGCAAACAGCACGCCTGCCAGCGCAACGCGCATGCGCCAGCCGCCGGAAAAATCCGAACAGGGGCGCGCTTGGGCTTCTGTGTCGAACCCCAGGCCCTTCAGGATGGAACTTGCACGCCCTTCGGCGGACCATGCGTCAATATCGGCAAGGCGGGTTTGCACGGCGGCAATGCGGGCGGGGTCGGTGGTGGTTTCGGCCTCGGCCATCAGGGCCGCGCGTTCGGTGTCGGCTTGCAGCACTGTTTCCAGCAGCGATGTCGAGGATGACGGCACTTCCTGTGCGACACCCCCGATACGCGCGCGCGATGGCAGCGTGATCGCGCCCCCTTCCAGCGGCAGATCACCACGGATCATGCGAAACAGCGTGGTCTTGCCCGTGCCGTTGCGCCCGACCAGCCCCACCTTGTGGCCTGTGGGAATATTGGCCGAAGCCCCTTCAAACAGGGGCCGACCGTCGATGGAGAATGAAATGTCGTCTATGTGCAGCATGGGCGCGAAGTGCCTGCAAAACAGCGGGGCGTCAAGGTGGACCGTGGTCCTGCCGCGCATGTGGCACGAAAAACCCCCGGCACCATACTGGTCCGGGGGCCTGTTCAGCACAATATCGGCACGGCCCTAGTCGCGCAGATTGTCCGCAACCAGCGCAAGTGTGTCCGCAGGAACAAACCCGCGCAAAAACTCGGTCTCCATAATGAAGCTGGGCGTGCCGCTGATTTGCAGCCGCTGTGCCAGCGCGCGGTTCTCGCTCAGGATCGTAGTGATGGCGTCATCATTCAGCATGGCAAGAACGTCATCCCCGTCAAGGCCCAGATCTTCGGCCAGATCGGTCAGCATTTCGGGGGTATAGCGCCCTTCATACTGGATCAGCGCGGAATGCGCCGCGCCGTAAGCGTCGTCACCCGCCATTTGCTTGACTGCGATGGCAAAACGCGATGCCAGTTCGGAGTCCGGCCCCAGGATCGGGAATTCCTTGACGATCAGGCGCACATTGCCGTCCTGTTCCAGAAAACTGGTCACTTCGGGATAGGCGCGTTTGCAGAACCCGCATTGGTAATCGATGAATTCCACAAGGGTCAGGTCGCCATCGGGGTTGCCGCCGACCCATGAATGACCGTCATTGAAGATTTCGTCATAATTGGCATCAATCAGCGCAAGGTCCATATCGGCCTGCGATGCGGTATTGCGCATCTCGTACTCGGCGACGGCTTCAAAAATGACTTCGGGATTTTGCAGCAGGTAGCTGCGGACCATTTCACCGAATTCCGCATCGACTGCGACTGTATCGGGCACGGGTTGCGCGCCCAGTTGCGACAGTGCCGCATCTGCGGTGTCGGGTTGTGCGGCAACGCTTGTTTGCTGGTCTTCGGGTGTCTGTGAAGGGGCGGACCCGCCGGCACTGGACAATACCAGAACCCCAAGGGCCGCTGCCGCCATGCAGGTTCCAATCAGGGCGGTGTCGGTCACGGGAAGGGTCATGCGCTACTCCTTGTAAATCTGGTCCTGCCGCCTTGCGGGCACGGACCCCAATAATTGAACTTGGCTATCTTAAACCTTGTGAAACCGCCAGAATCAACCCAAAGGGCATGGACAAATCGCCGCTTTCGCAGAATTGATCACGGCAGGGCCGATTGTGCGGTGCCCTTGCAGGGCAGGGCATTTGCGAAAGGCAGCGTTCGGTATAGGGTTATGGTGAAGTCAGGCAACAATACGGGCGCGGCAGTGTATACAGGCAACAGCAGAATTTCGCGATGCCGGCTTGCAGCTTTAGCGGTGTGCCTGCTTGCGGGGCTTATGTTGGCCGCCGCGCCGGTGCAGGCGCAAAACAGGTTGCTTGCCCAAGCGCGTATCCTGCCCGAAGGGTCCGCGCTTCAGGCCAGTATGAACACGATCACGCTGGAACTGGCGCTTACGCAGGCCGTGCCGTATCAGGTGCGCATGCTGATGATGCCGCCGCGTCTGGTTCTGGATCTGGGCACGGTGGACTGGGCGCAGGCTGGTCCGTTGTTTGATCACACTGGCGATGCGCTGCGTGACATTCGCACGGGACCGTTGGAAAACGGCTGGGCGCGTCTGGTGATGGACCTGACAGGCCCGTATCTGCCGCAGCAGGTGGAACAGCGCATTGACCCCGACACCGGACAGGCGCGCATCCATCTGGAATTGTCGCGCGTCCCGCTGGAGGCGTTCGAGCAGCGCGCCACGGATGAACAGGTCTTTGTCGCGCGCAACCCCGCCGGATTGCTGCACGCGCAGGCCCCCAATGACGCAAACGCGGTTCCGGATACGCGCCGCAAACCGGTTGTCATGCTGGACCCCGGCCATGGCGGTATCGATCCGGGCGCACAGCGCGATGGCATTCGCGAGGCAGACCTTGTGCTGACCTTCGCGCGTATCCTGCGCGAGGAATTGCTGCGCCGTGGTCAGGTGGATGTCGCGATGACACGCGATGACGATATATTCGTGTCGCTGGACGGGCGGATCAGGGCGGCACGGGCGGCGGGGGCAGACCTGTTTATTTCCCTGCATGCCGATGCGCTTCCGGAAGGTCTGGCCACGGGTACAGTCGTCTATCTGCTGGGCGAGGATGAGGGGGATGCCGCCGCGTCCTATCTTGCCGAACGCCATGACCGTGCCGATTTGCTGGCCGGTGTGGACCTTGCGCGCAATACCGATGAAATCGCGCGTGTGCTGATGTCGGTTGCATGGCAGGACACAGCGCCGCGTTCGCGGACATTGGCGGATGCTCTGGTCAGCCGGATTTCGGATGCGGGCTTGCGGCTGCACCGCCGCCCCGTTCAGGCCGGTGCGTTCAGCGTATTGCGCGCGCCGGATATGCCGTCGGTTCTGATGGAACTGGGGTTCATGTCCAGCCCGCGCGATCTGGCCAACCTGCGCGACCCTGAATGGACGTCGCGCATGGCCGGTGCCATCGCGGATGCCATCGAGATGTGGTTGCTTGAGGATCAGGCGCAAGGCGTTTTGCGCCGCCAGTAGCGGTGCAGGACACGCCCTGTCCGCACCGTCGCGGAAACCCGAAAACGTGAAGCGCCGGTTTTTGACCTGCCGCAGGAATGCGCGTATAAGCCCAACATCTGTTGCAAGGGGTTACGCGTGCTGCGAGCGATTCTTTCATTTTTCGGCGGTTTGTTCAGCTTTATCATTACCGCTGTCTTCTTTGTTGCGCTTGCCATCGGCGGTGTGTTCTGGATGTATGGGCAGGACCTGCCCAGTCATGAACAGCTGGCAAATTACAGCCCGCCGACGATCAGCCGCATCTATTCCGGTGAGGGGCGCCTGATTGACGAATTCGCGATTGAACGGCGGCTTTTTACCCCTGTGGCGGATATTCCCGAACTGGTGAAAAATGCCTTCATCAGCGCAGAGGACCGGAACTTTTATGTGCATGCGGGTTTTGATCCGCGCGCGATCGCGGTCGCTGGCTATGAGGCCGTCGCCTCTCGGGGGCAGAATGTGCGCGGGGCGTCCACGATCACGCAGCAGGTGATGAAGAATTTCCTGTTGTCGGGCGACCGCACGGGCGAACGCAAGATCAAGGAACTGATCCTTGCATCGCGTGTGGAAGGCACGCTGACCAAGGACCAGATTCTGGAGCTTTACCTGAATGAAATTTTTCTGGGCCAGAATTCCTATGGTGTGACAGCCGCCGCGCAGACCTATTTCAACAAGACGCTGGACGAATTGGAACTGCACGAAGCGGCATTTCTGGCGGCCCTGCCGCAAGCCCCGTCGAATTACCACCCCGTGCGCAACCGTGACCGCGTGACCGCGCGCCGGAATTATGTGTTGGGGGAAATGTTGCGCAATGGCTATATTTCGCGCGAACAGCATGACCAAGCGCGCGATTTGCCACTGTTGACCGTGCAATCAGGTGATTTTTCCAGCCCGCGCGAAAGCATCCCGCCGCGCGACTATTTCACCGACGAAGTGCGCCGCCAGCTTTCGGGTACCTTTGGCGAGGAAGAATTTTTTACCGGTGGCTTGAGCATTCGCGCCACGATTGACCCCGAAATGCAGACCCATGCCGCCCATGCGCTGCAACGGGCGCTGGAAAACTACGACCGCAACCGCGGCCAGCTGCGCCCCAGCGGTGAACGGCTGGAGGCTGAAGATCTGGCGAATGAGGAAACATGGCGCGCAGCACTGGCGCGGGTCGAGATTGCGCGCGACATTACCCTTGGCGGGCGTTGGTATCCTGCTGTCGTGCTCGAAGCCTCGCCCGATCAGGTGCGGCTTGGTATCGAGGATGTGCCCGCCGATCAGGATGCGCCGCATGTCGTGGATCGTCCTGACATAAATTGGGCGCGCGGGTCCCTGTCGGACAACCTGTCGGTCGGCGATGTGGTGCATGTGCGCCGCGTGCGCGACAATTCGGGCGCGTTCCAGCGCTGGTCCCTGCGGCAAGTGCCGGAAGTGCAGGGCGGGTTGATGGCGATGGACGTCAACACAGGCCGCGTCATTGCCATGCAGGGCGGCTTCTCCTACGAGGATTCAGTGTTCAACCGTGCCACGCAGGCGCAGCGCCAGCCCGGTTCGGCGTTCAAGCCGTTCGTCTATGCCGCAGCGCTGGACAGCGGGTTCACGCCCGCCACAATCGTCATCGATGCACCGATCGAGGTGGAGACCGTGCAAGGCATCTGGCGGCCCACCAATGCCAGCAACCAGTTCTATGGCCCGACACCTGTGCGCACAGGCATTGAAATGTCGCGCAACCTGATGACGGTGCGTCTGGCGCAGGAAATCGGTATGGATGTGGTGGGCGGGTATTCCGAACGCTTCGGGGTTTATGACCGGTCGCAGCAATATCTGGCGGCGGCCTTGGGCAGTCAGGAAACCACCTTGTTCCGGATGGTGGCTGCCTATGCGATGTTTGCCAATGGTGGCGAACGGGTGGAACCCACCCTTGTGGACCGTGTGCAGGACCGTTGGGGGCAGACCATCTACCGCCATGACCAGCGCACCTGTGTTGATTGCAGCGAAGCGAACCTGCCCGAAGGGCGCGGTCCGTGGATCACATCGCAGCGTCAACGTGTGATGGACGCGGTAACCGCATATCAGCTGACCTCGATGATGGAAGGGGTCGTGCAGCGCGGCACCGCAGCGCGCACCGTGAACCTGCCGGTGCCCACCGCCGGCAAAACCGGCACCACCAACGAGGCGCGCGACGTCTGGTTCGTGGGCTACACGTCCAATATCGTTGCAGGGTGCTATATCGGTTATGACCAGCCGCGCCCGCTGGGTCGTGGGGCAGGGGGCGGCACCATGTGTGGCCCTGTGTTCAACGAATTCATGCAAGAAGCCGTCAAGAAATATGGTGGCAGCCGGTTCCGTGTGCCATCGGGCGGGTATTTCATCAATATCGACCGCCATTCCGGCGCACGACTGCCCGAAGGGGCCAGCGGCGCAAATGTGATTGCAGAATTTTTCCGCGAAGGCGTGGAGCCGATTTTCGGGCTTGCTGCCATGATCGATGGTGGTTTCGCGCTGGGTGGCGACTTGCCCATGTTTGAACCCGGCGAATCCTATCAGGAACTCCAGAGAGAGGATTCAGGTCGCGGCCAGTTGCCCGATGATCGCACAAGCGACGGCGGCGGGGGCAGCAGCGCGCCCGCAGCAAGTTTCGGCACAGTCTCGACAGGGGGGCTGTATTAAAGGCTGGTTTTGCGGGGAGCCTGAAGGGCCGGAACTGGGCTGACGCTACCCTTCAATTCAGCACCAAGCCCGCCGATGGTGCGGCGGCCTTCGGCCTTTGTTCCGCACCTTGGGCTACTGCGTCAGGCCAGAAACCACCGCAACCGCTGGCGTTGCACGAACGCACATCCCGCTTGTGAACATGATGACAGGTCGGGTGGCTTGCCCCTGATGCGTCGTCGCGCTATGGACAGGCCCAGCCTTCAGCTTCAGGAATGGACGATACCCATGCGCGCAGAGACGCTTAGCACCATTGACGCGATCCGCAAATCACTGGCCTTGCTTGGTCAACGGATGGATATCGAAACCGCACCGCACCGGCTGGAAGAATTCGATGCGATGACCGAGAATCCCGACCTGTGGAACGATCCGGCCCGCGCGCAGGCCCTGATGCGCGACCGCCGCCTGCTGGCCGATGCGCTGGGCACATATCGCAGCATTGCACAGGAGCTGGAGGACCAGATCGGCCTGATCGAGCTGGGCGAGGCCGAAGGCGATACCGAAGTCGTGGCCGAAGCCGAAGAAGAACTGCGCAAACTTGCCAAATCCGCCGCCGCCAAGGAACTGGAAGCGCTGCTGAACGGCGAGGCCGACAGCAACGACACATTCCTTGAAATCAACGCCGGCGCAGGCGGCACCGAAAGCTGTGACTGGGCGTCCATGCTGGCGCGCATGTATGTGCGCTGGGCCGAGAAGAAGGGCTATACCGTTGAACTGATGTCCGAAAGCGCGGGCGAGGAAGCGGGCATCCGGTCTGTCGCCTACAAGATTTCGGGCCATAATGCCTATGGCTGGCTGAAATCGGAATCCGGTGTGCACCGGCTGGTGCGCATCTCGCCCTTTGACGGCTCGGCGCGGCGGCATACGTCCTTCAGTTCGGTCTGGGTTTATCCGGTGGTGGACGAGAATATCGAGATCGACATCAACCCGTCTGACATCCGGATTGACACCTACCGGTCATCTGGTGCGGGTGGCCAGCACGTCAACACCACCGACTCGGCGGTGCGGATCACCCATATCCCGACGGGCATTGTCACCACATCCAGCCAGAAATCGCAGCACCAGAACCGCGAGATTGCCATGAACGCGCTGAAATCGCGGCTGTATGAAATGGAGTTGCGCAAGCGCACCGAAGCGATTGAGGCGGCGCATGATGCCAAAGGGGATGCGGGCTGGGGCAACCAGATCCGGTCCTATGTGCTGCACCCCTACCAGATGGTGAAGGATTTGCGCACATCGCATGAAACATCCGACACACAGGGTGTTCTGGATGGCGCGCTTGACGGGTTTATGGCGGCCACACTTGCGCTGGATGTGTCGGGCAAATCGCGCGCCGAGGCGAATGCAACGGATTGATTTCTGCGGCTTGCGTGCCAGACTGGCGGTCGGGCGAAAACGCCAGTGCGGCAAGTTGAATTTGCTTGCATGACATAATGTCGCAGTCTTATCCTTTCCCGCAGGGAACGGAGGATATTATGATCGACAATTCCAGCCAAAGCACGCATTTGCCACCATCCAGCATACCCGCACCGGGGACTATTAGCACCGCTGATCTGGGCGCGTCCTTGCGGGCGGGCTGGTCGGATTTCACGCAGGCCCCCCTTTTCGGGCTGGCCTTTTCGCTGGTCTATGTGCTGGGGGGGCTGGTGCTCTATGCGGTCTTTCTGGCGTCTGGTCAAAGCTGGTGGTTCATTCCCATTGCCGTTGGGTTCCCGCTGATTGCGCCTTTTGCGGCAACGGGTCTGTATGAGGTCAGCCGCCGGATCGAGCAGGGCAAGGATTTGAACTGGGGCGCCGTGGCAGGATGCGTATTCGCGCAGCGCGACCGTCAGGTGCCGTCCATGGCCATGGTCATCATGCTGGCCTTCATGTTCTGGGTTTTTGTCGCGCATACGATTTTCGCGCTGTTCTTCGGCCTGCGCCCGATTACCAGTTCCACATTCGACATGCTGATGTCGGGACCGGGGCTTATGATGCTGCTGGTGGGCGGGGCCATCGGGGGCAGCATGGCGGCCGTGTTGTTCGCCTTGTCGGTCATCAGCCTGCCATTGCTGCTGGACAAGGAAGTTGATTTCATCACCGCAATGATAACGTCCTTTCAGGCGGTCATGCAAAACCTGTGGGTAATGGCGGTATGGGCGGCAATTATTGCCGCGTTGTTGTTTGCGGCAATGCTGCCAATGTTCTTGGGGCTATTCGTTGTATTGCCGGTGTTGGGCCATGCATCATGGCATCTGTATCGGCGCATTATTGTCTGAACACGTGATCGGCGGCGTCGCAAACACGCCGCCTGTTGCTGTCGTGCTATGGTGTGACATCAGGCTGAACAAGGCTGATTCCACCTTTGGACAGCCGGAAGCCGGTATAAGTGGTTTCGGCAGAACCCGAATATGCGCGGTGCAGCGTTTTGCATTTCGCAACAATCGCCATTTTTGCGATCTTTTGTCGACGCAATAGGTCTTATCCTATTGATTTTAGATTTGTATCACCAATTATTGCCGCTATATTGCCATAATATGGGTGTAGGGCTGAAACTTAACGGGTAGTATGCACGTTAGCCTTTTGTCGTTGCGTTAATATTTGTTTCATCCAACTTTGGCATGAAACAGCGTTCGGACAATGATGGCAATGTGCGGTATGAGGGTGAGAAACAATGTCGGTGACAATCAATGACCTGATCAGGCTGGGTGGGTCCGGCGTCGACGCGGACAGCCTTGGCACGGTATTCAATTTTGATCCCGATCTGGCGCAATCGGACCTGCAAGAAGTTCTTGACGGCGTCGAATTCGAACGGCCTGAAGGCACGGTTGACCAGTCTATCCCTGTCGGCTCGACAACGGTGATTGATGGTGTCGAGTATCAGATCGGCGATATCTATAATTTCTGGGGGGGCTTCACGAAAATAGACCCCGACACCGGCGAGTCGTTCACCCAATTCGGCCAGACAATCGGTTTTACCCTGACCGCAGAAGATGGTTCACAACTGTTCTTCGTGTCGCCAAGTGACCGGTTCAACGCAGATGAAGAATGGTTGCCCGGTGACATCCAGTCCATCGAGGTTGCATCCGTACCGACGGTTGAAACGGCGATTACCGAAGGCACCGACGGCGAAAACAAACTGGGCGATGATGACGATGTCACAATCCCCTGTTTCGTTGCAGGCACACTGATTGACACCGCCGAGGGGCGCAAGCCGGTAGAACAGATCAAGGCGGGCGATCTGGTGATGACGCGTGACAACGGGTATATGCCTGTCGTCTGGTCAGGCACGCGCGCCCTAAGCGAAGATGAACTGGCGGAAAACCCCGATTATAATGCGGTGATCATTCGCGCCGGTGCACTTGGCAATGGTATGCCGCAGCGTGATCTGCGTGTGTCGCCATGGCACCGCGTGTTGATTACCGGACATCATGCGGAATTGCTGTTTGGCGAGCATGAAGTCCTTGTTCCTGCAATCCATCTGGTCGGTCAGCGGGGGATCGAGCGGGACACGATTGCCGTGACCTATGTGCATGTCATGTTCAACAGCCATCAGATTATTCGTGGCGAAGGCGCGTGGAGTGAAAGTTTCCAGCCCGGCCAGAAAACACTGGGTGGTATGGATGACATGCAGCGCGCCGAATTGCTGGCCCTGTTTCCCGAATTGTCCAGCATCTCGGGGCAGGATGCCTATGTCGCTGCGCGTATGACATTGAAGGAAAACGAGGTGCGGGCCCTTCTGGCGGCCTGAACACCGACGGAATATGTGTGAAATTATGCCCTGCTGACATTCTCGCAGGGCATTTTTCTTGGCATACTCGCGACAGGCTGTCGCCGGTGCGAAGGGCGAAGCCGCAAGGCCGGTTCACATTTCCGGATCGCTGCCTTTTCCTGTAGGGTCTGCCTTTCTGGCAGGTGACAGCAGGTCTGCTGCCTGCGATATTTATATAGGCGGGGGCCTGTGCCCTTCGCCCTTGGGGGTGGACACCGACTGCGTCCCAAGGCAATCTGCACCAAATAGTTGCAGGAGTGTATTATGGCGGAAAAACGGGCGCGGGGTGTTTTGGTAACGGTGTTCGGTGTCGTCGGGACGGCCTGTTTTGCATTGCTGGCATTGGAATATGTGGTCGCGCGCTATGACGGGCTGGGTGCATTGGTTGTATTGCCTGCATCAATGGGTCTGGGGGAGTTTCTGACAGCATTGCCGGACTGGTCGTCCTTCGCTGTGACCTTGGGGATCTGGCTGGGATTGCTGGGCGCGGTGTTGCTGCTGTTGGGGGACCGTGCGTCGGTATTGGTGCTGGCCCTGTCCTTTCTGGCTAGTCTGGTCGCATTTGCATGGGCCGTTCTGGCACTTGTGCAAGGTGACCTGCAAGCAATGACCATCAGCCCGCTTGAATATATCGCATCACTTTTGCTTGGTAGTTTCGGCCTATGGCTTTACGCCCGAACCGCAAAGCGTTACGGGCGGATTTGACAGCGTCGCGCTGTAGTTTGGCCAAGGGCCGGATACTGCGCCGCGCATTGGCGTCCACCGCCCTGAATTCTGGAGAACCTTGATGAAGCGCCACGCAAACCTCGCAGAGGCTATTGGAAACACGCCGTTGATCCGGCTGAATAAAGCCAGTGATGCGACAGGATGTGAAATCCTTGGAAAGGCGGAATTTCTGAACCCCGGCCAGTCGGTCAAGGATCGCGCAGCGCTGTATATCATCCGTGATGCAGTTGCACGCGGGGCGCTGAAACCGGGCGGCACGATTGTCGAAGGCACGGCAGGAAACACCGGCATCGGGCTGGCGCTTGTGGGGGCGTCGATGGGGTTCCGCACGGTGATTGTCATTCCTGAAACGCAAAGTCAGGAAAAGAAGGACATGCTGCGTCTGGCGGGTGCCGAACTGGTCGAGGTTCCGGCAGCCCCCTATCGCAACCCCAATAATTATGTGCGCTATTCCGGTCGTCTGGCCGAAGCGCTTGCCAAAACCGAACCGAATGGCGCGATCTGGGCCAACCAGTTCGACAATATAGCCAATCGTCAGGCCCATGTCGAAACCACCGCGCCGGAAATCTGGGCGCAGACCGACGGGCGCGTGGACGGGTTTATTTGCGCCGTAGGGTCTGGTGGAACACTGGCCGGTGTTGCGCAGGCGTTGCAGCCCAAAGGCGTGAAAATCGGCCTTGCGGACCCTATGGGGGCGGCGTTGTACAGTTTCTACACCAGCGGCGAATTCAAATCCGAAGGCGGGTCCATTACCGAAGGGATCGGGCAGGGGCGCATCACCGCGAATCTGGACGGTTTCACCCCCGATTTCTGCGCGCAGATCCCTGATGAGGAAGCGCTGCCTTATGTCTTTGACCTGCTGGCAGAAGAAGGGCTGTGTCTGGGGGGATCGTCGGGTGTGAATGTGGCCGGTGCGGTGCGCATGGCCCGCGATATGGGGCCGGGGCATGTGATTGTGACGATCCTGTGTGATTATGGCACACGCTACCAGTCCAAACTGTTCAACCCCGATTTCCTGCGCAGCAAGGCGCTTCCGGTTCCTGACTGGCTGGACCGTGCGCCGCGCGCACTTCCTTCTGTGTTTGATGCCTGATCGCGATCCGATATGCAGCTGATCAGGCTTTGTATTCTGGCGCTGTTTTGCGCCATGGCCAGTGTCGCAGCCCCGAATGCGGCACTGGCACAATCCACCGAGCAATCCACAGCCACAGCGCCCGATTATGATGCATGGCGCAGTTTCGCCAGCCAGGCGGAGCGTGTCATTGACGCAGGCGTGGCATCGGATGAGACGCTGAATGATTTACGTCAGGAGCTTGTCGCCTTCCGGTCGCGTTTTCTGGCCGCACAGGATGCGAACCAGTCCCGTATCGCGAATCTGAGAGAGCAGATTTCCGCGCTTGGCCCTGTCCCCGAGGAGGGCGCGAGTGAAGCGCCGGAAATCGCCTCTCGCCGTGCGGAGTTGAGCGAGCAGTTGACCGCGCTGCAAGCCCCCGGAATCGCCGCACAAGAGGCGTTTCGCCGTGCCGACGGGTTGATACGCCAGATTGATGTCATCTTGCGTGAACGTCAGGCCGAGGCGCTGCTGGAACTGTGGCCATCCCCCTTGAACCCTGTGAACTGGATCGCGGCCGCAGACGCCATATGGGGGCGCAGTTTCACCTTCTACACGCAGGTCGTCGGTGCGCTGGAAGACCCCGCTGCCCAACGGGAATTCCGGTCCAACCTGCCGATTGTACTGCTGCTGTTCGGTTTCGCAGGGTTTGTGTTGTTGCGGGGGCGGCGCTGGATTGAACGTGCGGTGGCCAGACTGCTGCACGAAGGCAGCGCGCGCAAAAGCAAGCGGGTCTTTGCAGAAGTCGCATCGCTGGCGCAGATTATTGTGCCTGTGACTGCGGTTCTGGCGGTCGCTGTTGCATTGGACCTGACGGGGTTGATTGGCGATATTGGCAGTGATCTGACGACTGCGCTGATTGGTTTCGGGATCATCTATTTTTCGGCACGTTGGGCCGGAGGAGAGATGTTTCCGGCTGTCGACACGCCGCAGATGCCCCTGAAACTGCCCGAGGCCCGCCGCCGCGAAGGCCGTTTCCTGTCGCATCTGATCGGGCTTGTGCTTGGTCTGTCCTTGGTTGTGCTTGCGTATATCAACCCTGATGTGCAGACCGACGCGGCCAATTCCGTGATCCTGTTTCCCATTCTTGTTCTGGCTGGAATCATCTTAACCCGCTTCGGGTCCTTGATGACACTGCACGCGAAACTCTGTGCCGAACAGGGCGAGGATCGGCGCTTTTATGACAGGATGATCAATATCCTTGGGCGCGGTGCCATTGTCATTGGCGCCGGTGCGCCCGTATTCGCCGCGATCGGGTATGTTCAGGCCGCCGAAGCCGTGTTGTTTCCGGCAGTCATTTCGCTGTGGATGGTGGCCTTTCTGATCTTCATCTCGCAAACGGTGTCAGATGTTCATGATATGGTGACAGGGCGCAAACCGGATGATCCGGATGCGCTTGTTCCCGCGCTTGTCAGTTTTGCGCTGGTTCTGTTGTCGCTGCCGGTCTTTGCGTTGGTCTGGGGGGTGCGGCTGACCGAATTGCTGGAATTGTGGCAGGTGCTGCGCGAAGGGTTCCGAATTGGTGAAACGCGGATTTCGCCGACCAATATCCTGAGTTTCGTGATCGTCTTTTCAATCGGTTATATGCTGACGCGCATGGTGCAAGGTGCGCTAGGCTCGACCGTGCTGCCCAAAACCAAGATCGACAAGGGTGGCCAGAAGGCGGTGATCTCGGGGACGGGCTATGTCGGGATTTTCATTGCCGCGCTGGTCGCCATTTCGACCGCCGGCATTGACCTGTCGGGGCTTGCGATTGTTGCGGGTGCCTTGTCCGTGGGTATCGGGTTCGGTCTGCAAAACATTGTATCGAACTTTATTTCGGGCCTGATCTTGCTGATTGAACGCCCTGTGGCCGAAGGGGACTGGATTGAAGTTGGCACCACAATGGGCACAGTGCGTTCGATTTCGGTGCGTTCAACTGTGATCGAGACGTTTGACCGGACGGATGTGATTGTACCCAATGCCGACCTGATTTCGGGGACAGTCACGAACTGGACGCGCTTCAGCCAGATCGGGCGTGTCATTGTGCCGGTTGGTGTGGCCTATGGGTCCGATACCCGCAAGGTGGAACGTGTCCTGAAAGAGATTGGTGATGCGCAGCCACTGGCCCTTCTGGACCCCGCACCGGCCGTGCATTTCACCAATTTTGGCGCGGATGCGCTGGAATTCGAGTTGCGGATCGTCATCAGTGATGTGGGCTTGGGAATGGCTGTGCGCACCGAAGTGCGCCACCAGATCGCCGAGCGTTTCAAACAGGAAGGGCTGGAAATCCCCTTTGCGCAGCGCGATATCTGGCTGCGCAACCCCGAAGCGTTGCGCGGCGATGTGCCACCACCACAAGCGCCCGACACCCCGCCGGAACCTGCACAGCCCAAAACGATGCAGCATGATGAGATATCGGAAACAGATGCCGGTGATGGCGGCGACCCGGACGGTCCGGACGGGCGCTAAGTGCCATCCTGCCTGCAACAATGTCCCGTCGCCCAATGGGCAATGCGCACCGATAGACAGCTAGAATGATCTAGAGCGTGTTGCGCAAAAGTGGGAACCGGTTTTGAGCTTCTCGAACATGCAAAACCAATAAGTTAGCGCCTGTCGCGTGAATGCGAATGAACGCGACAGGCGCTAGCGCCCACACCATGAAAAAGCCCCGCATGCAGAACTTGCAGCGGGGCTTTTGCGTATGTTTATAGACAGAAACTCAGGTCATTGACGCGATGGTTTGCGCCAGATCATCGGCTGTCTTGTTCAGCGCGTCGCGGTCATTGCCTTCGGCAGATGCCGCCTTGGCGCGCATCTCGTCCAGCAGGGCTTGCAGGGCTTCACGCCCCTCAGCGCCCATGGGATAGGCCCGTTCCGCCAGAACCGATGTCGCCTTGGGGGTAATCTCGGCAAAGCCGCCGGTCACGGCAAAGCGGGTTTCCCCTTCGGCACTGTCGACCACCAGCACACCAGGGCGCAGCGTGGTGATCAATGGCGCATGGTCGGGCATTGCCGTCAGGTCCCCTTCGGCTGCAGGAATCTGCACCGCGCGGGCCTGAACAGAAGCAAGCTTCCGTTCAGGAGAGACCAGGTCGAATTGCATCATATCAGCCATAAGGCCCCCCTTAGGCCGCAGCGGCCAGCTTCTCGGCTTTTGCGATCACGTCGTCAATGTCGCCCACCATATAGAAGGCAGCTTCCGGCAGGTGGTCGTATTCACCTGCAACAACTGCCTTGAATGATGCGATGGTTTTTTCCAGCGGAACCTGAATCCCGTCCGACCCGGTGAACACTTTTGCCACGTCGAAGGGCTGCGACAGGAAGCGCTGGATCTTGCGTGCGCGTGCCACAGTCATTTTATCTTCTTCCGACAATTCGTCCATGCCAAGGATGGCGATGATGTCCTGCAGCGACTTGTAGCGCTGCAAGATACCCTGCACATCGCGGGCCACCTGATAATGTTCATCCCCGATATAGGTCGGGTCCATCAGGCGCGAGTTGGAGTCCAGCGGGTCCACAGCCGGGTAGATGCCCAGTTCGGAGATCGCACGCGACAAAACGGTCGTCGCGTCAAGGTGGGCGAAGGACGTGGCCGGCGCAGGGTCGGTCAAGTCATCGGCAGGCACATAAATCGCCTGCACCGAGGTGATCGAGCCTGCCTTGGTCGAGGTGATGCGTTCTTGCAGCGCGCCCATGTCGGTGGCCAGCGTTGGCTGGTAGCCCACAGCAGACGGAATACGCCCCAGAAGTGCCGACACTTCCGAACCGGCCTGTGTGAAGCGGAAAATGTTGTCGACGAAAAACAGAACGTCCGTGCCCGACTGGTCGCGGAACTGTTCGGCCAGTGTCAGACCGGTCAGCGCCACACGCGCACGCGCACCGGGGGGTTCGTTCATCTGGCCGTAAACCAGCGCCACTTTGGACTCGGACAGGTTATCGATGTTGATAACGCCGGATTCCATCATCTCGTGATACAGGTCGTTGCCTTCACGGGTCCGTTCGCCCACACCGGCAAACACCGAATAGCCCGAATGCACCTTGGCGATGTTGTTGATCAGTTCCATGATCAGAACGGTCTTGCCCACACCGGCACCACCGAACAGACCAATCTTGCCGCCCTTGGAATAGGGGGCCAGCAGGTCGATCACCTTGATGCCGGTCACCAGAATTTCCGACTCGGTCGATTGGGCGTCAAAACCGGGTGCAGGCTGGTGGATTGCGCGCTTTTCAGCGGCCTCGATTGGTGCGCCTTCGTCAACGGGTTCGCCGACCACGTTCAGAATGCGGCCCAGTGTTGCGTCGCCCACGGGAACCATGATCGGCTCGCCGGTGTCGCTTACGCTTTGGCCGCGGACCAACCCTTCGGTTGCGTCCATTGCGATGGTGCGCACCGTGCTTTCGCCAAGGTGCTGCGCCACTTCCAGCACCAGACGCTTGCCGTTATTGTCGGTTTCCAGCGCGTTCAGGATGGGGGGCAGGTCGCCGTCGAACTGCACGTCCACGACGGCGCCGATCACCTGTGTGATTTTGCCATTTGAAGCCATTATATGTCTCTCCGGGTTCGTCAGAGCGCTTCCGCGCCCGAAATGATCTCGATAAGCTCTTTGGTGATCGCGGCCTGACGCGAGCGGTTATACTGGATGGTCAGACGGTCGATCATATCGCCCGCATTGCGCGTGGCGTTGTCCATCGCCGACATCCGTGCACCTTGTTCAGACGCCGCATTTTCCAGAAGCGCGGTGAAGATCTGCGTGGTCACGGACCGTGGCAGCAGGTCTTCCAGAATGGCTTCTTCCGATGGCTCGTATTCATAAAGCATCTCGGAATTGGCCGCGCCCGCCTCGGGCACTTCGGCAGGAATAATCTGCTGCGGTGTCGGAACCTGACTGATCACCGATTCAAAGCGGTTGTAGAAGATCGTCGCGACGTCGAATTCGCCCGCGTCGAACATTTCAAACACACGTTTTGAAATATCGGCTGCGTTCTCATACCCGACGCGCTTGACCTCACTCAGGTCAACGTGACCGACCAGATGCGCAGACAGGTCGCGCCGCAATTGCTCGCGCCCCTTCTTGCCGACTGTCAGGATTTTGACCGTCTTGCCTTCGTCCAGCAATCTGGCTGCGCGCACACGCGCCGCCTTCACGATAGAGGAGTTGAACCCCCCGCAAAGGCCGCGTTCCGCTGTCATCACGACCAGAAGGTGGGTCTGGTCCGACCCGGTTCCGGCCAGCAGTTTCGGGGCTGTTTCAGACCCTGCGACAGATGCCGCAAGGCCATTGACCACATCCGCCATACGCTGGGCATAAGGACGCGCCGCTTCGGCTGCATCCTGGGCGCGGCGCAATTTTGCGGCCGCGACCATTTGCATGGCCTTGGTGATCTTCCGCGTCGATTTGACGCTTGAGATCCGGTTTTTAAGGTCCTTCAGGTTTGCCATTCGCTGCTCCTATCACCGCGCCCTCAGGCGAAGTCTTTCGCGAACTCATCCAGTGCGGCGCGGATTTTTTCTTCCAGATCACCTTTGACCTTGCGGTCATTGACGGTGATGTCATCCAGAAGCGCCTTGTGGCTGCCCCGCAGATGGGCCAGCAAGCCAGCTTCAAAACGGCCGACATCCTTGACCGCAACCTTGTCCAGATAGCCTTGGGTGCCTGCAAAGATGACGCAGACAATCTCGGCGTTGGTCATGGGCGAATACTGGCCTTGCTTCATGAGCTCGGTCAGGCGCGCACCACGGTTCAGCAGACGCTGGGTGGAGGCGTCAAGGTCGGACCCGAACTGTGCAAACGCCGCCATTTCGCGGTATTGCGCCAGTTCCAGCTTGACCGGACCGGCAACCGATTTCATGGCATCGGTCTGCGCGGAGGACCCCACGCGCGACACGGACAGACCCGTGTTCACAGCAGGGCGGATACCTTGATAGAACAGTTCGGTTTCAAGGAAGATCTGGCCGTCGGTGATCGAAATCACGTTGGTCGGAATAAAGGCCGACACGTCACCGCCCTGGGTTTCGATGATGGGCAGCGCCGTCAGCGAGCCTGCGCCATGATCTTCGTTCAGCTTTGCCGAACGCTCCAGCAGGCGGGAGTGCAGGTAGAACACGTCACCAGGATAGGCTTCGCGGCCCGGCGGGCGGCGCAGCAGCAGCGACATCTGGCGGTAGGCAACAGCCTGTTTGGACAAATCATCATAGATGATCAGCGCATGGCGGCCATTGTCGCGGAAATGTTCTGCCATGGCCGTCGCGGCATAGGGGGCCAGGAACTGCATGGGGGCAGGGTCGGATGCGGTTGCGGCCACAACGATCGAATATTCGATCGCGCCGGTTTCTTCCAGCTTCTTCACCAACTGCGCAACGGTCGAACGCTTCTGACCGATGGCGACATAGACGCAATACAGTTTCTTGGACTCGTCGTCGCCAGCCGCTTCATTATAGCTTTTCTGGTTCAGAATGGTGTCGAGTGCCACAGCGGTCTTGCCGGTCTGGCGGTCGCCGATGATCAGTTCGCGCTGGCCGCGGCCAATCGGGATCATCGCGTCAACCGATTTCAGGCCGGTTGCCATGGGTTCATGCACCGATTTCCGCGGAATGATGCCCGGTGCCTTCACGTCCGCAACGGCGCGCTGCGAGGTTGCGATCGGGCCTTTGCCGTCAATCGGGTTGCCAAGGCCGTCAACAACACGGCCCAGCAGCGCGTCACCCACGGGCACGTCCACGATGGATTTCGTGCGCTTGACGGTGTCGCCTTCCTTGATGCCACGGTCGTCGCCGAAAATCACGATACCGACATTGTCGGCCTCTAGGTTCAGCGCCATACCGCGCACACCGCCCGGAAACTCGACCATTTCGCCGGCCTGAACATTGTCCAGCCCGTGGACACGCGCAATACCGTCCCCGACGGACAGCACACGGCCAATTTCTGCGACTTCGACATCCTGACCGAAGTTCTTGATCTGCTCTTTCAGGATCGCAGAGATCTCAGCTGCTTGGATACCCATTTATCCGACCTCTTTCATACTGTTCTTGAGGGCCGCGAGCTGCGCGCGGATCGACGTGTCGATCATTTGCGAGCCCACCTTGATGACAAGACCGCCGATAAGGGACTCATCGACGGCCAGTTTAAGTTTGATATCCTTGCCAATACGCGCTTTCAGCGTTTTGACAAGATCTGTTTCCTGTGCTTTCGACAGGGGCTGCGCGGCGGTCACTTCGGCTGTGACCTCGCCTTTCTCGTCGGCGATGCGGGTGCGCAATGCAGACAGCACCTGCGGCAGGGCGAACAGGCGGCGCTTCTGGGCCATCAGCCCAAGCGCGCCAGCGACAGCCTGCGACAGTTTCATTTTCTTGGCGATTGCGGTGATTGCGGTGGCAACCTGATCGCGCGTGTAGACGGGCGAAGTGATAAGGTTGCGCAGATCAGCGCTTTCGGTCAGCGCGCCATCCAGCGCGTCGACATCGGCTTCAAGGGTTTTGAGTGATTTTGACTCTTTCGCCAACTCAAAAATTGCAGTGGCATAGCGCGCAGCAATGCCGGAGGAGATCGAAGCTGGTTCGGACACGTCCACCCTTCCATCTTGGTTTTCATCAAGCCTCGCGCTGGCCCGATGTCATGAATGCTACAGTTACGCGGCATGTGAGGTCGGCGCGGGTTTAGCAGAGGTCCATTTCTGCCGCAACCGCGAAGGTAACCACTTCTTGATGATCAGGGTCATAAAATTACCCTGCTTTCCGCTTTCGACGCGGTTTCAAACGGCCCGCAGGCTTGTTTGCGCAATCAGAGGCTGAAGTTCAGGCGGGCAGGCAGCTGGTGGTCGCGCTGATTCCCCGCGCGATGGATATGGCCGGTATCTTGTCGGTTTGCGCCTACCACGCCGGACGCGCGCCAGGTTGCGTCACCCCGTCCAGAACGCGCAGGGGTTTGCGCGACTTGACCACAAGCCCGGTTGTTCCGGGCGTGTCACTGACGCGTCTGGCCTGCACGATCAGCACGCCGCCCGCATGATAGCGCGACAGCTTTTGTCCGACACGTTCCATGGTCATGGCCCATCGCAGCCAGCGCGCCGTGTCGCGCGGTGGGAAGAACATTGCGGCAAAATGGTTTTCCAGCGCTAAACCGTGATCTTTTAGTTCCGCCTCGATCTGGCCCAGCGAATAGGGCCGCCCCAGTGCAAAGGGTGTGCCATCATGTCGCGCCCACAGGCCCGAGCGGTTGGGCAGGATGAACACGGCCTTCGCCCCTGTTTTCAGGACCCGTGCCGCGTCCTCCAGCAGGGCGGCGGGGCGGTCCGATGTTTCCAGCCCGTGCAGGAAAACCAGCCTGTCGATTGTTCCGGTGGCAAGCGGCCAGTTGGTTTCCTCGACCAGAACGGAATGATTGGCCGATTCCGCAGGCCAGTGCATGACCCCCTGCTGGGCGGGCATCAGGGCTGTGACGCGCGCGGCCTCGGGCAGGAAGGGGCGCAGCAGCGGTGCGGCGAAGCCGAACCCTGCAATGGACAGGCCGGTCGTGTCGTCCCAGCAGGCCCGCAACTTGTCGCGCATGGCCTTCTGGGCCGCGCGCCCCAGCGATGTGGTGTAGTAGAAGTCGCGCAGTGCACGGACATCGTGATGCATAGTCTGCCCTTCACCCCTTGATGATGCCTTGGTTGCACATGCCGCCCGTTTGGCGCAGTCTTGACGGGACTGTAACGGATGAAAGCGAAAAGACCATGCCCTTTGTGCTGCACGCTGTGCCCTGTCTGGCTGATAACTATGCCTATCTGATCCATGATCCTTCATCGGGTGCGACCGCAGTTATCGATGTGCCCGAAGCCGCGCCTGTGCAGCAGGCCCTGACCGCGCAAGGCTGGACGCTGACGGATATTCTGATCACGCATCACCATGACGACCATATCGGCGGGGTGCAGGATTTGCGGGCGGCAACCGGCGCGCGTGTCTGGGGGGCAGGGGGCGACGCACATCGCCTGCCGCCGCTGGACCATGCGCTTGCCGAAGGCGACAGCGTCACAATCGGGCACGAAACCGGCCATGTGCTTGATGCGTCCGGACATACTGTCGGGCATATCGCATTCCATTTTCCCGAAGCCAAACTGGCCTTCACAGCCGACAGCCTGATGGCACTTGGCTGCGGGCGTCTGTTCGAGGGGAGCGCGCAGCAAATGTGGGACAGTCTGACGAAATTCATGGATTTGCCGGATGACACTGTCATTTGCTCTGGTCACGACTATATTAAAGGAAATGCAGCGTTCGCACTTAGCGTTGATGCGGACAACCCTGATCTGGTGGCGCGTATTGCCCGGTCCGATGCGGACCGCAAGGACGGGAAGCCCATGGCGATTGCACCGCTGTCGCTGGAACTGGCGACCAACCCCTTCCTGCGGGCCACTGACCCCCGCATGAAGGCATCGCTTGGAATGCCGCGCGCCAGTGATGTGGACACATTCGCACATCTTCGGGCGCTGAAAGACAAGTTTTGACCCGCGCGACCTGCTTAATACTTGCGTGTTTTGTGCATTGGGGACAAAGTTGATGAAAAAACACTTGAACGGCGGAAAATAAAACCGAAGTTTAAGATTAAGAGGCGAGACTGATCCTGCGGTATGGGCCTAGGGATCAAAAATACAGGAGCGTCTGACGTGCCATCATTTTCTGCCACACTGGAACAATCCATTCACGGGGCTTTGGCACTGGCCAATGCCCGGCGGCACGAATTCGCAACGCTGGAACATCTGCTGTCGTCGTTGATTGACGAACCCGATGCCAGCCGCGTGATGCAAGCCTGCAATGTCGATCTGGACGAATTACGCAAGACCCTGAATGACTTTATTGACGAGGAGCTGACCTCGCTTGTCACTGATGTCGAAGGGTCTGAAGCGGTGCCAACAGCGGCCTTCCAGCGCGTTATCCAGCGCGCTGCCATCCATGTGCAAAGTTCGGGCCGCAACGAGGTGACGGGCGCGAATGTGCTGGTTGCGATTTTTGCCGAACGCGAATCAAACGCTGCATATTTCCTGCAGGAACAGGATATGACGCGCTATGACGCTGTGAATTTCATCGCGCATGGCGTGGCCAAGAATTCCAGCTTCTCGGAAGCGCGTCCCGTCAGCGGTGCAGATGAAGAAACCGCCAATGCCGAGACTGCTGAGGAAAAGCCCAAGGAAACTGCATTGGGCAAATTCTGCGTCGATTTGAACGCCAAGGCGCGCAAAGGCGATGTTGACCCCCTGATTGGCCGCAGCTCCGAGGTGGAGCGCTGCATTCAGGTGCTGTGCCGCCGCCGCAAGAACAACCCGCTTCTGGTGGGCGATCCCGGTGTCGGCAAGACAGCCATTGCCGAAGGGTTGGCCAAGAAAATCGTCGAAGGGCAAACCCCGGAAATTCTGGCGAACTCCACGATATACTCGCTGGATATGGGCGCGCTGCTGGCGGGAACGCGTTACCGCGGCGATTTTGAGGAACGCCTGAAATCCGTGATGCAGGAGTTGGAGGACCACCCCGACGCCGTGCTGTTCATCGATGAAATCCACACAGTCATCGGCGCGGGCGCAACATCGGGCGGGGCAATGGATGCGTCCAACCTGCTGAAACCCGCGCTTCAGGGCGGCAAATTGCGGTGCATGGGGTCCACAACCTACAAGGAATTCCGCCAGCATTTCGAGAAGGACCGCGCGCTGTCGCGCAGGTTCCAGAAAATCGATGTCGTCGAACCCACGGTCGAGGATTCGATCAAGATTCTGATGGGGTTGAAGCCGTATTTCGAGGAACACCACGACATTCGCTACACTAATGACGCCATCAAGACCGCTGTGGAACTGGCCGCGCGCTATATCAATGACCGCAAACTGCCCGACAAGGCGATTGATGTGATTGACGAAGCAGGGGCCGCACAGCACCTGCTGGCCGAGTCCAAACGGCGCAAGACCATCAGCCCCAAAGAGATCGAGGCGGTGGTGGCCAAGATTGCACGCATCCCGCCGAAGAATGTGTCGAAAGACGACGCAGAGGTGCTGCGTGATCTTGAACGCACGCTGAAGCGCGTGGTGTTCGGGCAATCTGCGGCGATTGATGCCTTGTCATCGGCGATCAAGCTGTCCCGCGCAGGGCTGCGCGAACCTGAAAAGCCTATCGGGAACTATCTGTTCGCGGGTCCGACCGGCGTTGGTAAAACCGAAGTGGCCAAACAGCTTGCAGATAGTCTGGGCGTTGAACTGCTGCGTTTCGACATGTCCGAATACATGGAAAAGCACGCGGTGTCGCGTCTGATCGGCGCGCCTCCGGGTTATGTCGGGTTTGATCAGGGCGGTTTGCTGACGGATGGTGTCGACCAGCATCCGCATTGCGTGTTGCTGCTGGATGAGATCGAAAAGGCCCATCCGGATGTGTACAACATCTTGTTGCAGGTCATGGATCATGGCCAGCTGACCGACCACAACGGCCGGACAGTGAATTTCCGCAATGTCATTCTGATCATGACATCGAATGCGGGTGCGGCAGAACAGGCGAAAGCCGCCATCGGCTTTGGTCGTGACCGGCGCGAGGGCGAGGATACGGCCGCGATTGAACGCACATTCACCCCGGAATTCCGCAACCGTCTGGACGCGGTCATCAGCTTCGCACCCTTGCCGAAATCGGTTATCGTTCAGGTTGTCGAGAAGTTTGTTCTGCAACTTGAAGCGCAGCTTATGGACCGCAATGTCACAATCGAGTTGTCCGAGGATGCGGCCGCATGGCTGGCAGACAAGGGCTATGATGACAAGATGGGCGCGCGCCCGCTGGCGCGTGTGATTCAGGAAAACATCAAGAAACCGCTGGCCGAAGAATTGTTGTTCGGCAAATTGACAAAAGGCGGTGTGGTCCGCGTTCATGTGCAAGATGACAAGATTGCCCTGACCGTGGAAGGGCCGGAAGCCAAGCGCCTGTCCGGCAAGAACCCGCCATTGCTGACCGCGGATTAAAGATGCCTGCCTTGTGCCCGGGTCGGGCACATGTTTAACCCTATTATGGCGCCCGGACATGACGTTCGGGCGCCGTTTACTTCCGGACCTGCCGAATGCTGATTCCGATACGCGATCATAACCCGTCTGTGCGCAGGCCCTTTGTCACCTATGCGCTGATCGCAACGAATATTCTGGTTTTTATTGGCTATTCGGACCTGTTCGCGCAAGAGCGTGAATTGATGAACTTCTTCCAAAGCTGGGGCATGTTGCCCGCGCGCCTTGGTATGGGCGAAGGCTTTGCCACGCTGCTGACACATCAATTCTTGCATGGCAATCTGGTGCATCTGGGGTCCAATTTGTTGTTTTTATGGATATTCGGAAACAACATGGAAGATGTCTGGGGGCATTTCCGTTTTCTGGGGTTCTATTTGCTGTGCGGGATTGCCGCGGCGGGCCTGCAATTCGCATCAGATCCGAATTCGGTCATTCCCATGGTGGGCGCGTCGGGGGCGATCGCGGGTGTGCTGGGGGGGTATTTGTTATTCTATCCCCGCGCACGGGTCGACCTGTTCCTGTTTCTGATCGTCATTTTCCGCGTCATACCTGCACCGGCATGGGTTGTGCTGGGGGGCTGGTTCGCGCTGCAACTTCTGGGCGGGGTTTCAACACCGGCAGGTGTCGGTGGCGTGGCCTATTGGGCGCATGCGGGCGGGTTCATCGCGGGCGTTGTGCTGTCATACCCGCTGTGGCAGCGTCTGGGCGGTCGGGCGTTCTGGTCACGCTGTCTGGGCCAGCCGCCACACCCCGAAGCGCGCTACCGCTTTGTCGCGTCCAACGTGCCCAGATCCGGCAAACCTGCACGGTTCCGGCCCAATCCGTGGCACAGAAAGTAGCAGGCACGAATACAGGCCGCCGGACCCGCGTGTCTTATGCCGCCCGCATCACGCGACAGCGGCACCAAGCAGCTGCTGGACACGGGCAGGGTAGTCGGTGATGATGCCGTCCACACCCATTGCAATCATGCTGCGGATATCGTCATCATTATTGACAGTCCACGCGTTGACAGCCAGATCAAGCGCATGCGCTTCCGCCAGCCGCGCCGGTGTCAGATCACGGAAATAGGGGCACCACGCTTTTGCGCCCTGCGCGGCGATCAATGCGGGCAGGCTGCCGCCGAAATCCGCGCGGTCCAGCCCGTCCATCAGCGCGCCACCATCAACGATATTCGTCTCTTGCCCCTGTTGTTCAAAGCTGAGATAGGCGCGCGCAATGTCAGGGGCCAGACGGCGCAGCGCAGACAGCACACGCCAGTCAAACGAGGATATGACAACCCGTGCGGACAGCCCGAATTGCTGCACCAGTTGCGCAACATCTTCGGCCAGAAACTCGGGCGGGTCGCCCAGATCGGGCTGGTGGGCATGTGACTTGATCTCGATATTGATCAGCAGACCCGCATCTGCCTGCGCCCAGTCCAGAAATTCTGCAAGCGTCGGAATGCGCGCCCCGTCAAGGGGGCGTTGCTGCGGGTAGCGGCTGGCATAGTCCGTCGCGCCATTCAGTCGGCCTATGTCATAATGGCGCAGCGCGTCCACACTCAGGTCAATGACTTTCGGTCCCGGCGCGGGCAGCCAGTTTCCCTGCGCGTCGCGCGTATGCGCCATGGGCAAAAGCGGGTCATGCAGAATAACAGGAACCCGCCCCTTGGCGTTCTGCACGTCCAGTTCCACGGCTGTCACGCCGATTTCATGTAGATAATCGAATCCCGCCATCGTGTTTTCCGGCAGAACGCCACGCGCGCCGCGATGTCCGTAGATTTGCGGTTGCCCTGCCTGACGGCGCAGGATATTGGTCATAATTGCCTGCCCTGTTTATGCAACGCGCTTGCCGGTTGCCGCGTCGAACGGATGCAGGCTTTCGCGCCGCACAGTGAAGGACAGGGACTGCCCTTCTTCAACCGAAGGGACATGCGGCAGCCGCACGATCATATTTTCCTTCACCCCGTCGAAACGCAAATGCAGATGGCTTTCTGCGCCGGCAGGTTCCAGCAACAACAATGTTCCCGTCAGAATCAGGTCGCCATCGGCTGGCGCGTCCAGTGCGAAATCTTCGGGACGGATGCCGATAAGATCGGCGGATTGCGGGATATGCGCCAGTGTTTCGGCCGGTTGCGTGCTGCGCAGGTAGTCGGCGGGCAGCATGTTCATTGCGGGTGATCCGATGAAGCCTGCCACAAAGGTGGTTTCGGGGTGCGAGTAGACCTGCATTGGCGTGCCGATCTGTTCAATCCGCCCGCCATTCAGCACCACCAGACGGTCCGCCATGGTCAGCGCTTCCAACTGGTCATGGGTCACATACAAGGATGTGGTTGCAAGGCGCTTTTGCAACTGCCGGATTTCGACACGCATCTGGACACGCAGTTTTGCGTCAAGGTTCGACAACGGCTCGTCAAACAGGAACGCGGCCGGTTCGCGCACAAGTGCGCGGCCCATCGCTACGCGCTGGCGTTGGCCACCCGATAGCTGGCGCGGCTTGCGGTCAAGAAACTTGCCAATCTCCAGCATTTCGGCGGCTTGCTTCACCCGCTGTTCAATCTCGGCTTTTTTGAAACCGCGGTTCTTCAGCCCGTAAGCCAGATTGTTGAACACCGTCATATGCGGATAAAGCGCATAATTCTGGAACACCATTGCAATGTCACGTTCCGCCGGTTCCAGCTGATTTACGACACGGTCCCCGATCTTCAGCGTCCCTTCGGTGATCGTTTCCAGCCCTGCGACCATACGCAGAAGCGTGGATTTGCCGCAGCCGGAAGGGCCGACAAGGACGATCATCTCGCCGTCCTTGATGTCGATATTGACATCGGTGACGGCGCGCACATCGCCCGTATACACCTTGCCCAGATTAGCCATGGTAATTGAAGCCATGTGTTATTTCTCCGTCTCGGTCAGGCCCTTAACAAACAGGCGCTGCATGAACAGGATTACAAGAACGGGCGGCAGCGCGGCCAGCACAACAGTTGCCATGACCAGATGCCACAGCGGTTCGCTGTCGCCACCTGTGACCATGCGCTGAATGCCCATGACGATTGTGTAGTATTCAGGGTCTGTCGTGATCAGAAGCGGCCAGAGATACTGGTTCCACCCATAGATGAACATGATCACGAACAGCGCAGCGATATTGGTAATCGACAAGGGCATCAGAATGTCCTTGAAGAATTTCATCGGCCCCGCCCCGTCAACGCGGGCGGCTTCCATCAGCTCCTCGGGGACAGTCATGAAAAACTGCCGGAACAGGAATGTGGCCGTTGCGCTGGCGATCAGGGGGATCGACAGGCCCGCGAAGGAATTCAGCATCCCGAAATCGGCAACCACCTGAAAGGTGGGCACAATCCGCACTTCGACCGGCAGCATCAGTGTCATGAAGATGATCCAGAAGAAAAAGATGCGTCCGGGGAAACGGAAATACACGATCGCAAAGGCCGAGATGATCGAGATGGACAGTTTGCCGATGGTGATGGCCATCGCCATGATGAAGCTGTTCCACATCATCCCGCCAATGGGGGGCGTGCCCGCCCGCGACCGTCCTTCGGTGATGACCGTGCGGTAATTTTCCCATGCGTTGGGCCCCGGCAGCAGCGGCATGACGCCGCGCACGAAGGTTCCCGGCGGATGGGTCGAGGCGATGATCGCCACATAGACCGGAAAGACGACGATGGCGACGCCGACGATCAGAATGACATGGGCGAAGAAGTTGCCCCAGCGATTGTTATCGACCATGGTTCAGCCCCTTCAGTAGTTCACGCGCCGCTCGATATAGCGGAACTGGATCACGGTCAGAATGATGACAATCCCCATCAGGATGACCGATTGCGCCGCAGACGAGCCGAAATTCAAATTGACGAAACCGTCGCGATAGACCTTGTAGACAAGGATTGTCGTTGCCTGACTTGGCCCGCCTTCGGTGGTGGCGTGGATCACGCCGAATGTGTCGAACATGGCATAGACAATATTCACCACCATCAGGAAGAAGGTGATCGGCGACAGCAGCGGGAACACAATCGTCCAGAATCGTTTCATGCGGCTGGCCCCGTCGATTGCCGCGGCCTCGATCAGGGATTGCGGGATGGATTGCAGACCGGCAAGGAAAAACAGGAAGTTATAGCTGATCTGCCGCCATGCCGATGCGATAATAACCATGATCATGGCATCATTGCCGTTGCGCCGGTGGTTCCAGTCATAGCCGACCATGTCCAGAATGTAGGGCATGATCCCCAGCGTGGGGTTGAAAATGAACCACCACAGAACGCCCGCAATCGCCGGTGCAATCGCATAGGGCCAGACAAGGAATGTTGTATAGCTGTCGCGCGAACGTATCATGCGGTTGACCATGACCGCGAACAGAAGCGCCACGCCCATCGACAGGATGGTTGTCCCCACCGAGAAGATGAATGTGGTCTTGAGTGAGTTCAGATACAGATCATCGTTGAACAATGCCTGAAAGTTCTGGAACCACACAAAGGTTGGCGGCCGGATTCCGAACGCATCCCCCTGACGGTAGACCGACTGGATCAGCGCCTGATAGGATGGCCAGATGAAGAAGATCAGCGTGATGATCACCTGTGGCGCCAGCAGCGCATAGGGCAACCACTTGCTGGAGAAGGTCATGCGTTTGGTTTGCATCGTATCCGGTCCGACAAAAAAGAATGCGGCCCGCCCCCGGAACAGGGACGGGCCGACATATCAGTTTCAGTTCATCGAGGCTTCGAATTCGCGCAGCAGGGCGTTGCCACGACGCACCGCGTCATCTGCCGCTTGCTGGCCGGATTTGCTGCCCGACATCACCGCTTCCATCTCCTCCGAGATGACATCGCGGATCTGGACGAAATTGCCGAAACGTAGACCGCTGGAATTTTCGGTCGGCGGATTCAGCGTCATTTGCCGGATCGATGTGTCTGCACCGGGGTTCGCTTCGTAATAGCCCTGCTCGGTTGTCAGGTCGAACGATGCCTGTGTGATCGGCAGATAGCCGGTGTCCTGATGCCATTGGGCCTGAACTTCGGGCTGGGACAGGAATTCGAAGAAGCGCGCTGTGCCCTCGTATTCCTCGTCGGTGTGGCCGGTCAGAACCCACAGGGTTGCGCCACCGATGATGGTGTTTTGCGGCGCGCCTTCGATATCATCATAGTAGGGCTGGAAGCCGAAGCCTACGTTGAAATCGGAATTGGCAAGCACACCTGCGCGGCTGGCGGACGACCCGAATACGAACCCGCATTCGCCCGCATAGAATGCCGGGAAGGCATCGGGGCCAGGGCCAGGGCCACCCCAGCGGAAGACATTGCCATCCTGCCATGCGGCAAGGTTATCCCAGTGGCGTGCCACATGGTCGTTGTTGAAAACGAATTCCGTGTCAAACCCTTCGAACCCGTTGGCCTGTGTGCCCAGCGGGATGTTGTGCCATGCGCTGAAGTTTTCCAGCATCACCCAGCTTGGCCATGACGTGGTGAACCCGCAAGGTGCAGCGCCCGATTCGACGATGGCGCGTGCGGCTGCCTCGGCCTCGGCCCATGTTGCGGGCGGTGTTTCAGGGTCAAGGCCCGCAGCTTCAAACACGTCCTTGTTGTAATACATGATGGGCGTGGACGAATTGAACGGGAAGGACAGCAAATTGCCGTTTGGATCGGTATAATAGCTGACCACTGTGTCCAGATAGGCGCTGGGGTCGAATGGGACGTCAAAATCATCCATCAACTGATAGATCGGATAGATTGCGCCTTCTGCCGCCATCATCGTGCCGGTGCCAACCTCGAAGACCTGCAGGATATGCGGTTGCTGGTTTGCGCGGAATGCGGCGATCGCGCCGGTCATTGCCTCGGTATAGGTGCCGCGGTAGCTGGGCACGACGCGAAACTCGTCCTGAGTCTCGTTGAAGCTTTCGGCAACGCCCTCAAGCAGTTCGCCCAGCTCGCCGCCCATGGCGTGCCACCAGTTGATGGTGGTTTGCGCATTGGCCCAGACAGGGGTTAGTGCGGTGGTCGCGGCGATACAGGCGCCAAACACTTGTTTCTTCATGATTTCCTCCCTTTCGAAGGTAGCGATGGAACTGTTCGGTTGTCACGGGGGCAAGGTTTTGTCCCCGCTCGCTACGGTGCCTAGCGTGGCATTGTAACAATCATAAGACAAGACAATTTTTTTATTTTCTAACATAACATTTTATTATATCATATGCTGCGCAAGCAGGGGGAAGCCAGCATGTCAGGACAAATCAGCCCGCGCCAGTTGGAAGCGTTTCATGCCGTGGTCGAACATGGCACGATGACGCGCGCCTCCCAGCAATTGAATGTGTCGCAGCCCGCCGTCAGCAGGCTTTTGTCCGATCTGGCAAATGATCTGGGCTTCAATCTGTTCGACCGGCGTGACGGGCGCCTTGTGCCCACACAGGAAGCACGGTTCTTGCTGCCCGATATCCGGCGCTTGCTGGAACTTCTGAACCGAATCTCGGAAACCAGCCGCGACATTACCCAGCGCAAGGCAGGTGATTTGCGAATCGCCTCATTGCCGGGATTCGCCATCAGCCATCTGCCGCGTGTCGTGGCCCAGTTTTTGAAGGACCGCCCCGGCGTCACCGTGACGCTGGAACCGGACCGCCCCGAACGTATTCTGGAATGGATGGTCGGCGAACAGTTTGATTTCGGCATCACCGACGGGTTCGAGGGGCACCCCGCGGTCGAGCACGAGGAAGTGCGCGTCCGAACTGTGTGTATTTTCCCCGAAGGCAGCCCGCTTGCGCGGCTGGACACCATCAGACCGCGTGATCTGGTGGCGCATAAGCTGATCCATACACGCCGCGACAGCCCGTTCTTCCGCTTGCTGACCGAGGCGTTCGCCGCTGATGGCCAAAGCATCACAACCTTTGTCGAAGCGCGCCAGTTTACCACGGCCTGCGAATTCGTCGCGCAAGGCGTTGGCGTGTCCGTCATCAGTGAACTGGATGCCGTGAAATATCGGGGGCAGGGGGTGGATTACCGGCCCTTCCGGCCGGTCATTCCACACCGCCTGTCCCTTGTGCGCCCGATCCATAAGCAGCCGTCCATGATCACGCTTGAATTCATGGAATGCTTTATCGAAAGTCTGCGCCCCTTCCTGCTGGATGATGCCTGAGCGCGTGGGGCAACAGGGCGCGATCCCGTCGTGATGATCGCGCCCCTTTTCCCGTCACATGCAATCGTCGAACAAGGCGCGCGTATTCGCTTGTGTCAACTCGATCGGGTTGCCCCCGCAGGACGGGTCAAGCAATGCCATCTGTGTCAACTCGTCCAGTCGCGCGCGTTCCACACCCAGCGCCGACAGGTTTTCGGGAATGGACAGCGCCGCGCGCAAGTCCATGATGCGTGCACGGAACCCGTCAAACCCGCCATCAATACCGATATAGGCACTGGCGCGGGCAATCCGGTCCTCGATCGCGGGGCGGTTGAAATCCAGCACCATAGGCATGACCACAGCGTTGGTGGTGCCATGATGGGTGTTGTACACCGCCCCGATCGGATGGCTTAGCGCATGGATCGCCCCCAACCCCTTCTGGAAGGCCACAGCCCCCATGGCGGCGGCAGACATCATGTTCGCGCGCCCCTCCAGATCATCAGGGGTGGCATAAACGCGGGGCAGGTTTTCTAAGACCAGCCGCATCCCCTCCAGTGCGATACCCTGTGACATGGGGTGATAATGCGGGCTGCAATACGCCTCCAGACAATGGGCCAGGGCGTCCATGCCGGTGCCCGCCGTGATAAAGGCAGGCATGCCCACAGTCAGCGCAGGGTCACAAATGGTGACAACCGGCATCAGTTTGGGGTGAAAGATGATCTTCTTGCGGTGTGTCGCACTGTCGGTCAGCACACCTGCGCGCCCGACCTCGGACCCAGTGCCGGCGGTGGTGGGCACTGCAATGATGGGCGCAATCGTGTCCGCATTCGCCCGCGTCCACCAATCGCCGATATCTTCCAGATCCCACACGCCCACAGGCTGGTCCACCATCAGCGCGATCATCTTGCCCAGATCCAGCGCCGAGCCGCCGCCGAAGGCCACAACCCCGTCATGCCCGCCTGCGCGGTAAACATCCAGACCAGCGGTCATATTGGCTTCGGTGGGGTTGGGGTCCACGTCCGAAAACACGGCGCGGCCCAGCCCTGCGGCATCCAGCACATCCAGTGCCTGCGCGGTGATGGGCAATGCCGCCAGCGCCTTGTCCGTGACCAGCAGCGGGCGCATCATGCCCGCAGCCTGACAATGCTGCGCCAGTTCCGAAATCCGGCCCACGCCGAATTTGATGGCGGTCGGATAGCTCCAGTTTGCCGAAAATGACATGTTTCAGACCTTCTTCAGATGGTAGGATTTGGACCGCGTCAGCGCCAGATAACCCAGTTTCGACAAGGCCGCACCGCGCCCAGTGTCCTTGCAGCCCGACCAGCACAGCGCCGGGTCCAGATAATCGCAGCGGTTCATCAGAATGGTGCCGCATTCCAGCTGTGCCCCAATGGCGCGCGCGGCATCCGCATCCCCTGTCCAGATTGAGGCTGTCAACCCATAGGGGGAATCGTTCATCAGTTCCACCGCCTGCGCATCCCCCTGCACCGGCATGATGCCCACAACGGGGCCAAAGCTCTCCTCGCGCATGACGCGCATGGAATGGTCCACATCAACCAGAATTTGCGGCGCCAGATAGGCCCCGCCATCATCGGCAGGGAACAGGGCAGGGTCGATCAGGGCGCGTGCGCCCGCGCCCAATGCATCGTCAATCTGGCTGCGCACTGTGGCGGCAAAACGCGCATGCGCCATCGGGCCCATGGTGGTGTCCTGTTCCAGCGGGTTGCCCAGTTTCTGCTCGTTCACCCACGCCACGGCCTTCTCGACAAATGCCCCATACAGGCTTTCATGGACATAAATCCGCTCGATCCCGCAGCAGCACTGGCCGGAATTGAACATCGCCCCGTCCATCAGCCCAGCCACAGCGGCATCCAGATCGGCATCTTCGCGCACATAGCCCGGATCCTTGCCGCCCAGTTCCAGCCCGACACCTGTGAACGTGCCCGCCGCCGCGCGTTCAATCGCCTGACCGCCACCCACGGACCCCGTGAAATTCACAAACCCGAAAGCCCGCTCGCCGATCAGCGCCTCGGTCGTGGCATGGTCCAGAACAAGGTTCTGGAACACATCTTCCGGCACACCGCCCGCATGCATCGCCTGCGCCAGCCGCTCGCCCGCCAGAAGGGTCTGGCTGGCATGTTTCAACACAACCGCGTTCCCCGCGATCAAGGCAGGGACAACAGTGTTCACGGCGGTCAGAAAGGGGTAATTCCACGGTGCAATCACAAACACCACGCCCTGCGGCTCGCGCGCCAGAACGCGGCTCAGGGTGGCACTCTCCTCGATGACCTCATCCGCCAGCGCCTCAGCGGCAATTTGCGCCATATAGGATGCACGTTCGCGCACCCCGCCCATTTCGCCCCCATATCGCACCGGGCGCCCCATCTGCCAGGCCAGCTCCTGCACAATCTCGGCATTCATGCCGTCCAGCGCCTCGATACCCGCCATGACCAGATCGACACGCTCTTGCAGCGGGCGCGCGGCCCAGTCCTTTTGCGCCTTCCGTGCACGCATGACACAGGCCCGCGCCTCGGTCAGCGGCAGGGCCGTGCGTTCGGCATGAACCGACCCATCCACGGGCGAGATCAGCTTGATCGTAGACATTCTTGCTCCTGTTTTCTGCCCCGCGCCCCGTGGGGCCTTCGGGCTTCATCTTGCCAAAAATACTCAATGCAAAGGGCGCGCGCGCACCGCCCGTGCGCTCAGCCCCGTTCCAGCAACCGCCTGCGTTCCCAATCGGTCACCACGCGGTCATGTTCTGCAATCTCCCAGCGCGCGGCATGGGTGTAATGCGCCACCACCTCATCCCCGAAGGCCGCGCGCAACATCTCCGATCCCTCCAGCAGGTCGGCTGCCTCGCGCAGGGTCTTGGGGATCTCGCGCGCCTCGCGGGCGCCATACATATCACCGCGCAATTCCGGCTCCAGCGCCATACCCTGCTCGATCCCCGCAAGCCCCGCCGCCAACAGCGCCGCACAGGCCAGATAGGGGTTCAGATCCGCGCCCCCGATACGGCATTCCACGCGCACCGCCTTGCTGCCATCGCCGCACACACGGAAACCGGCTGTGCGGTTGTCCAGCGACCACACCGCCTTGGTGGGGGCAAACATACCCGTGCAGAACCGCTTGTAGCTGTTCACATTCGGCGCCAGAAAGGCCGTGATCTCGCGGGCATGGGCCAGTTGCCCCGCCATATACTGGCGCATCAGCGCCGACATGCCATATTCGGCATCGCGGTCCATGAAGGCGGCAGCCCCCTCCGGCGTCCATAGGGATTGGTGCACATGGCTGGACGATCCCGCGCGCCGGTGGTCATATTTGGCCATAAAGGTCACGGACTTGCCCAGGCCATGCGCGATTTCCTTCGTCGCCTGCTTGGTAATCACATGATAATCGGCGGTGGTCAGCATATCGGCATAGCGGATATTGATTTCTGCCTGACCTGCCTCCGCCTCGCCCTTGGAATTCTCCACCGGAATGCCCGCCCCATACAGACCATTGCGCAGCGCCCGCATCAGCGGCTCTTCCTTGGTGGTCTGGAACAGGTGGTAATCCTCGTTATAGGCCGAGATCGGCGTCAGCCGCTCTGTGCCCGCATCGCGCAATGCCTCATAGCTCTGCTCGAAAATATAGAATTCCAGCTCCGTTGCGGCCATCGCCACATAGCCCAGCGCCTGCGCCCGCGCGATCTGGCGTTTCAGAATGGCGCGCGGCGAAATGCTGATTTCCTCATGGGTGTGGTGGTCCACCAGATCACACAGCACCAGCGCCGTCCCCTCCAGCCAGGGCAGGGGGCGCAGTGTCGCCAGATCGGGTTTCATGGTGTAATCGCCATACCCCTTGGCCCAGCTTGTCGACTCATACCCTTCGACGGTCAGCATCTCCATATCGGTGGCCAGCAGGTAATTGCAACAATGCGTCTCCTCATAGCCCGATGCCAGAAAATGCGCGGCATGAAACCGCTTGCCCATCAGCCGGCCCTGCATGTCGGGGGCTGCGACCAACACTGTATCAATCTCGCCTGCATCAAACGCTTTTTGCAGATCCTGCAATGTCATTTCAGCGCCCATAAGCCTGTCCTCCTACCACATCCAGCACGCGCGGGTTTACCCGTTTTCATTCTGGTGAAAATATCCTCGGGGGGTGCGGGGGGCAGACAGCCCCCCGCCCTTTGCCGGTCAAACCAGCCCTAGCTGTAGCGATAGGGGCGGCCTGCTTTGTCCATTGCCGCATTATAGGCGCGGAACACCTCGACCACGCGGCGCTTGGTGTCGGATTCCGCTGCGATCTCTTCCCAGAAATCGCGCGCGGCCCCTTCAACGCCGGCCCATTCCGCATCGGGAATCGATGTCAGTTCCAGTTTCGTGCCTTCGGTGCGCAGCCGCGCCTCGCCTGCCCAATACCAGTGCTGGCGGTAGTAATGCGACTGCTCGAAACAGGTTGCCATCAGGTTGCGCAAATGTTCGGGCAATTCGTTCCAGCGGTCCATATTGGCAAAGAAATGCCCGATCCAAGCGCCAGAGATATTGTTGGTCAGGAAGTGGCTGCAAATATCAGCCCAGCCCACCTCATAGGCTTCCGTGATCCCGCACCAGGCCACGCCGTCAATCTCGCGGGTTTGCAACGCGATTTCCACGTCTTCCCATGGCACGCTGACGGGCACCACGCCGAATTGCGACAGGAACCGTCCCGCTGTGGGGAAGGTAAAGACCCGCTTGCCCTCAAGATCACCCAGCGAGGTGATGGGCGAGGAGGTGATGAAATGGCACGGGTCCCATGATCCGGCGGAAATATGCTTGATGCCCACCTTCTCGTATTCCTCGGCCCAGATTTCATTCAGGCCCCAGTCATTGAACAATGCGGGCACGTCCAGAGAGTAGCGGCTGGCAAAGGGGAAATAGCCGCCGAACACGGTGACTTCGGTGGGGCTTGCCATGCTGTCATCATCCGATTGAACCGCATCGATTGTGCCGCGCTGCATGGCCTGGAACAGTTCTTCCGTGGGCACAAGCTGGTCGGCATAGAACAGGTCAATCTGCATTTCATCGCCCGCGATGGCGTTGAACATGTCGATGGCAGGCTTTGCCACCTGTGCGCCAAGCGCCGCACCCGCATAGGTTTGCAACCGCCAGCGGATGGTGGATTGCGCGCGCACTGCGGGGGCGGCCAGTGTTGCCGCGCCGCCAAGGGCGCTGGTGGTCAGAAATTTCCGTCTTGTCGTTGTCATGGGGTCTTCCTTCCTGTCTTGGGTTTCAGTTGGTCGGGCGCGTTATCCGCGCCTTCTGTCGGGGTTCAGGGAAATACCACACCGGGCAGCCACAGCGCGATCTGTGGAAAGATCATCACCAGCGCAAGGCCTATGACCATCACCCCCACAAAGGGCACAATGGAGCGGTAGATATCAATCAGCGACACTTCCTTCGGGGCCATGGCCCGCATCAGGAACAGGTTATACCCGAAAGGCGGCGTCATATAGGCGATCTGGCATGTGATGGTATAGAGTACCCCATACCAGATCAGGTCGAATTCCAGCATGCGGACAATCGGCACATAGAGTGGCGCGACAATGACCAGCATGGCCGTGTCATCCAGAAACATGCCCATCAGAATAAAGGAAATCTGCATCAGGATCAGGATTTCCCAACGCCCGAGGCCAAGGTTTTCCATAAACAGCGCGCGCACGAAATCCACGGCACGCAGCCCGTCGAACACGGCCCCGAAGGCCAGTGCGGCAAGGATGATCCACAAGAACATGCATGAAATGGCCAGTGTCTTGCGGGTGCAGCGTTCCAGCACGTCCCAGTTCATGCGGCCCTTGGCCACTGACACTGCCAGCGCGGCCACGGCCCCCACGACCGAACTTTCGACCAGCCGCGTGTAGCCCAGCACGAACGGCACCATCATCACCGCGAAAATGCCCAGCGGCATCAGACCGGCCAGCAGAAGGCGGTATTTTTCCGAACGGGTCACGCGGGCCAGTTCGTCAGGGTCGATGGTCGGGCCAAGGGCGGGGTTAATCTTGCAACGTATCCAGATATAGATGATGAACAGCGTGGCCAGCATCAGCCCCGGCAGCAGGCCCGCCATCCACAACTGCCCCACCGGCTGGCGTGCGATCATGGCATACAGCACCAGCACCACCGATGGCGGCACCAGAATCCCAAGGCTCGATCCCGCCTGAATAACGCCTGTGACCATGCGCTTGTCGTAATTGCGTTTCAGCAATTCCGGCAGCGCGATTGTGGCCCCGATTGCCATGCCCGCCACGCTTAGCCCGTTCATGGCTGAAATCAGCACCATCAATACAATCGTGCCAATCGCCAGCCCCCCCGGCACAGGGCCGAACCAGACATGGAACATGCGGTACAGGTCATCGGCCAGTTTGCTTTCCGACAGCACATAGCCCATGAAAATGAACATCGGCAATGTCATCAACGGAAACCAGTTCATCAGCTTGATGGTCTGCGCGAAGGCCAGATCATGCCCGCCCCGGTCGCCCCATAGCCAGACCGCCGCCACCACCGCAACGAAGCCAATGACGCCGAACATGCGCTGGCCGGTCAGCATTACCACCAGCATCGACCCGAACATCAGGGCTGCAATCATTTCATATGACATCAGATGTCCTTGCCCCTGAGTTTGGCGATATCACGGATCAGAAACGCCGTGCATTGCAGGATCATCAGCACAATGCCCACGCACATGACAATCTTGATCGGCGCCATATAGGGCCGCCACAATCCGCGGCGGCGTTCGCCATATTCCAGCGCATATTGCGTGCTTTCAATTCCGCCCCACAGCAACACGCCCAGATAGACCAGCAGCGTGAAGATGGTGATCGCATCGACCATGGCCTTGGTGCGGTCCGACCAGCGCGAATATAACAGGTCCATTCGCACCGCAGACCCCATTTGCAACGAATAGGCGCCCCCCAGCATGAAATACCCAAGCAGAAGGAATTGCGCCATCTCGTCCGTCCAGATTTGCGGGGTGAAGCCCGCGCGCGCAATGGCCCCCCACATCAGCACCGCCATCAATGCAAACAACCCCCACATGGCCAGACGGCCCACACGGTAGTTCAGCGCCTCGACCCAGCGGACATAGGTGATCAGGATTACGGGCATGGGCGTTCCATTACACTGGCGATTGCACCGGCAATAACGGGGGCCAGACGGGCGGCAATCTCGGCCTGCTGTTCGGGGGTGGCAATCAGGTCATTGCGCAATTCAAGCATGGCATTGGGCAGGAAATAGGGCAGGGCGTGCAGGCGCAGCGTATGGGTGACGTGGTCTGCGGCGCTGTATGGTTCGTTCAGGCGCGTCACCAGCCCTGTCGGCGCGGCCGCTGCGGCAATGGCCAGTGCCAGTTCGGGGGCATCATCATGGATGATTCCGAATTCCACATCGCGGGGCTGGCCATGCCATGTGGGCGTGAAGGAATGTATCGTCACAATGCAGGGGCGTGTGCCCAGCAGCAGGGCGCGCGCGATGCGCGCGCGGACATGGTTGTGAAACGGCAGATACAGCGCTTGCATGCGCGCCATGCGCTGGCCGGTATCCAGCCCCTGATTCTGCGTGATCTGGAAGGCTTCGGACTGTGCGGGCATGGCGTCCATGCGGTCGGGGCTGCGGTTCAGGTCGTAAACCAGCCGCGACAGGGGCGCGTGCACCAGTTCTGCCGCGCCGGTCATCTGCCCCAGCAATGGCCCCAATGCGCGTGCCAGCCCCAGCGCGCCGGGGTCACTGGCCACATGTGCGGCCATTTGTGCAGGGTCATTGTCGAAATCTGCCCATGGCGGGGCAACTGCATTCGAGGCATGTTCGCAAATCAACAAAACCTGCGGCGCCTGATCATCGGACAAGGGCGCATCAAGGCTGGTCCATACCTCGGACGTGCCGGACCAGTCCGGGCCCGCAGCCTGTGGCATCGCATAGGTGCGTGTTGCGAAATCCAGTTCTGGCATCACCCTGTCCATGAAGCAAAGAATACCCGAAGCCTGCCGCATCATGGCTTATTTCGTCAAGACTTTTTCTTGCATTGTTTTTTTGTAACAAGCATTACAAACTTGTTTGCGGTTCTTTCAAACCAAGGGGGGGCAGGAATGAAACCCGTCGACACATTGGAGGCGCGGTTGCGCGCGGCAATGCCGGATATGACGCGTGCCGAACGCCAGCTTGCGGCCTATATGCTTGGGAATTTTCCGGTTTCGGTGCTGGGCAGCGTATCGGACGTTGCCCGCGCGGCCGAAGTGTCGGGGCCGACAGTGGTGCGACTGGTGCGCAAGCTGGGGTTTTCGGGGTACCCCGAATTCCGCGCACAACTGCATGAGGATCTGGGCGAAAGACTGGCCTCGCCCATATCAAAGCACGAAAAATGGGCAGGGGCGGGCGCGCAGGATCATATTCTGAACCGATTTGGCCAAAGCGTGATCGACAATGTGAATACAACGCTGCGCCAGCAGGATCTGGTCAGCTTCGATGATGTGGCGCGAATCCTGTCGGACCGGACGCGGCCTGTGCATATGGTCGGCGGGCGTTTGACGCGGTCGATTGCGGAATATTTCGCCACCGCGCTGAAAGTGATGCGGGCAGATGTGTCGTTGCTGTCCAGCCTGCCCAATACATGGCCGCCCGCGCTGCTGGACATGACGGAACGTGACGTGCTGGTGGTGTTCGACATACGCCGGTATGAACCGTCGGTGATGCAGCTTGCCGAACTGGCCAGCGAACAGGGGGTCGAGGTTGTCCTGCTGACCGACAGATGGGTGTCGCCAGCGGCCAGTGTCGCGCGCCACATCCTTGCCAGTCACATCGAGGTGCCATCCGCATGGGATACGGTGGTGCCACTTGTCGCCATTGTCGAGGCGATGCTGGCGCGGATTCAGGAACGCAACTGGTCCGATACCAGCGAGCGGCTGGAACGTATGGAATCGCTTTATGAGCAGATGCGCCTGTTCAAGCGGTTGCGCTAGAGCGTATTGCGCTAAAGTGAAAACCGGTTTTGCGCATAAAAACATGCGGAAATAACAAACTAGCGCCTGTCGCGATCAGGCGGGCTTGTGCGGTTTGCGGGTGGGAAAGGCTGAAATGGGACGTTGAGGAAAAGCCCAAGGCGCGGGACAAGGCCGTAGGCCGCCGCGCCATTGGCGGGCCGTCCCGCGGCCTGCCGATTCCCCTGATGGCATTTCAAGCCTTTAACGCCGGAGTATGCCGCCTGCATAAAGCGCATTCAAAAAATGTCGGACCGGCAGACCCCGGCCCGCCGATAGCGCGGCCCTATCCAGGCACCAATGACCGCAACAGGCCAATCATTCCAGCCCGTCAGGCGCCGTCAGGGTCAGATCACTCCGGCCGCTTGCGCAGCAGACGGGCGAAATTGTCGAAAACGCCGGAATTGGCTGCAATAACCTCTCCGCGTTCCAGAATATCGCTGCCTTCGCGGATTGGCGCGATGAACCCGCCTGCCTCGAGCACCAGCAACAAGCCCGCTGCAATATCCCAAGGCTGCAATT